>JBEKIM010000001.1:0-198704 GCA_050011755.1 Bryobacteraceae bacterium
CTCTATGCGTGCGTCACCCACGATCTCGATGAACTCTTACGGGCGGTCGGGATCAAGGTCGCCGCCTGACCTTTGCGTAACGGGAACAAAATTCTCGTTGCGCGCCGCATAACGGGCTAACGCACGCCGTCGGAAACCAGAGAGCCTGGTTGTACGTGAAGGAGGGCTTCAAACAGACCCCGGCCGGCTCCCTGCTCTATGGCGCGAGGGCTTTTCCGACCGTGACTCTGCCGGCACTCGGCGCACAGGCGGTCGTGCAGCGCAGAGATAACGGCTAGGAATATTTCTTCGGGTTTTAACCTGCCGAACATCCCCCGCGTCGACCCGCAACAGTAGTGCGCCGGAGGTTTGCTCCCTGTAGTCCGGGCAGCAATGCGAGAATGGAGTTCCATGGGGAATTCCGAGCGGCACAGATTCGAAGGACGAGTTGTTTTAATTACGGGCGCTTCTTCAGGTATCGGGGCCGCCCTGGCACGAGAATTCGCGCGCGAGGGCGCCCACACGGTGCTGGTGGCGCGGCGCGTGGAGCGGATAGAGGCCCTGGCGGCGGAACTGACCGCCAGCGGCAAGCGAGCCGTGGCTGTGGCGGGCGACGTGACGCGGGATGGCGACATGGAGCGGGCCGTGGAACTGGCCCACAGTGAATTTGGCCGGCTGGATACGGCAGTGGCTAACGCGGGCATACTGGTGACGGGGCGGCTCCTCACCCTGACCCTGAACGATTACCGCAAACAAATGGAAACAAATACGTTTGGTGCTCTGCGTACGGTCATGGCCGCATTGCCCGCACTGCAAGAGACACGCGGCCGCATCGTCCTCATTGGGAGCTTGTTGGGGATGGTCTCAGTTCCCGGGGGCACGCCCTACTGCATGAGCAAGTTCGCCATGAACGGTCTTTCCGATGGCCTGAGCCTGGAAATGGAGCCCTTCGGGGTCAGCGTCACACAGGTCATGTCCGGGTTCGTGGATACCGAGATCTATGACAACGCGCCGCTGCGGCGGCCGCCAAACAAATGGATCGCGCTGCGGGCGGACCAGGCGGCCGTTCGGATCGTGGCGGCCGTTTACCGCCGCAAACGCTGCCTGGTTCTTCCTTGGCCCACCAAGATGGCGATCCTTCTACAGCGGTATCTCCCGTGGGTAGTGCACCTTGCGCTGCGCCGCGCATTTCACAAATCGTCGCGCCTGCGGGAAGCGGAGGCCGCGGCGAAAGCTGGGACGGCAAAGTGAAGGCCGGACAAAAAATAACGGTACTAAAACTAGTCCCCTTCGCAGGTTAAAGCAGTTGACTTTGTAATGGAAATCAGCCCAGAATCCAGAGGTATGCTTAAGATTCTACAGAGTACGACTATCGCCAACCGGCTGGGGATCCTGCTGCTGACGCCTATGATCATACTGCCGTGCAGGGCCGCAAATACCCCGACGTTGACCACGCTATACAGTTTCACGGACCTGAGCGATGGCGGCGCCCCCGAAGCGGGTTTGGTCATATCGACCGGCGGCGCCCTGTTTGGCACAACCTCCAGCGGCGGGTCGGGATGGGGCAGCGTCTTTGAATTGATACCGGCGAAAGGTGGCACTTGGACCGAGGCTACGCTGTATAGCTTCACCGGTGGCGCCGACGGGGGTAATCCAATCGCCGATCTGGTGATCGGCAAGAACAACGTGCTCTACGGCACGACCTATTGGGGCGGTGCGCATGGTTATGGCACCGTTTTTCAATTAGCGCCGTCACAAGGCGGGGTCTGGACCGAAAAGGTTCTTTACAGTTTTGCAAACGGCAGCGATGGGGCTAATCCAGCGACAGGCCTGGCGTTGACGAGTACCGGCGTCCTTTACGGCACGACGTATAATGGCGGGGCTTCGAACCTGGGCACCGTTTTCGAATTGATTCCATCGGTCAGCGGGTGGACCGAGAAGGTGCTCTATGCGTTTCAGGGCAGCGCCGACGGATCGAATCCACTGACCGATTTAGTCGTCGCCAGCACCGGATCGTTGTATGGAACGACCTCCCAAGGTGGATCCGGCACCAATTCAGGCGGCACCTATTCCAATGAGGGGACAATTTTTGAGCTGACGCCGAAAGGTGGCGGGGTCTGGGCCGAAACCGTGTTGTACACTTTCACAGGCGGCAGCGATGGCAGCTACCCCCAATCGCCGTTGATTATCGGCGCCAACAGCGTACTCTACGGCAGCGCATTTTGGGGCGGTGCCGCAGCATGCCCGGTGTCGGACTACCCACAAGGTTGCGGCACAATTTTCCAATTAATTCCCCCCACGGGAACTGGAACCACCTGGACATTATCCGTTATTTACGCCTTCACCGGGCATAGCTCGGATGGAGCGCATCCGTATGGAAAGATGGCCGTTAACACGAGTGGAGAACTTTTCGGGACGACCTATAGCGGCGGCGCCAATGTCAACACTTGCATGTCGGATGCTTTCAGTGGCTGCGGCTCCGTGTTTTCGGCCAAGCCGCCGAGCAAAACGGGCGGCAAATGGACCAAATCGAATATTACAGTCTTTCCCGGAAGCCCTGGCGGAGGCACCCCGACTGGCGTAATCCTCAGCACCGGCGGATCCCTGTACGGAACGACGATCTCGGGCGGTAATACAGGCGGTTACGGAACCGTGTTCCTGATGACGCCGTAACGCCTCGATAGCGTATTCAACGCGCGCCGCCGATTTCATGCGTGCGGTGCCAGCTCTGGGGGGTGGTGTTCGAGGCTGGGCCCTGGCGGGTCTCCGGCCAATAAATACTTGATTCCCACCGCGCTTAGCATGGAAGTTGCCAGCGCCATGATGACGAATGCCACGAAGATGCGCTGATCGATCAGGCCGTACTCCAGAGCTACCGTGGTGAGAACGATTCCGACGGCGCCGCGCGCATTCATCCCCAGTGCCACCATCAGAGCTTCCTGCGGCTTCTTACCGCCGAGCCTGGCACCCAGGAAAACGCCGCTGATCTTGCCGGCACAGGCGACCAATAACACAAAGCCGACCAGCAGCAGATCGAAGTTTGCCACGAAATTGGCCTTCAGGCCGATCGAGACGAAGTACAGTGTCGCAAATATGCCGGTCGTGGTCTGGTAAAAGCTCTCGTGGGCGAGCTTGCGCGCGTCTGGAATGCGTCCCAATGCCACACCGGCAAGGAACGCACCCAATGTTGCGTGGGTACCCGCAGCCTCTGAAAAAATAGCTGCGCCGATCAATACCAGGAATGTCAATTTCAGTTGCAAGGTGTCTTTAGGTAGATTCAGCCAACCGACAGCGCGCTGTATTCGCTGGTTGGACAAATTCAAGATCAATCCAAAGACCAACACGACAGCCACCAGGCTGGCCCACCAGTTCCGGCCGGAGTGGCCTTCCCCTCCGAAGTTGCTCAGGATGACCGCGAAGAGACCCCAGCCGACCAAGTCGTCGAGCATCGCCGCAGACATCACAATGGCACCCAGTTCGGTCTTCATGAGATTCAGATCCATCAAGATGCGGGCAATCACCGGAAGGGCGGATATGGACAAAATGGTGCCCACAAAGAGCGCCAGGAGGGGCGTATGAGTCTGCGTCTTATTGCGCCAGAACTCCGGCCAGATCAGGACGGATCCCATGCCGAGGAAGAGCGGCACCAGGATGCCCATGAAACTGGTCCAGAAGATGGGCAGTCCCAGTTGGCGCAGCCGCTTAGGCTGTAACTCCAGGCCGGCCATGAAGACGAAAAGCAGCAAGCCCAACTCGGTAACGGCCTCACGCGCCTGAGTGGCGCGGCCGAGGGCTGGGAAAACCCTCGCGAAGAGGTGTGGGGAGGCCATGCCGAAAACACTAGGACCGAGCAAGACGCCACACAGAAGTTCCAAGACGAGCGGCGATAATGCAAGCCTTTCGAGCAGCTTAGCCATGCACAATGGAATCGCCAGAACCAGCCCGATCTGCACCAGGAACAAAGTTAGAGTGGGTGCGTCCATGGGGAGGCTCAATTATAGCAAGGAGCTTTTGGCGGCCAGTTTCGGAAAGCGGCGCATGTGTGGTAAATTCGACGCCTGATGGCGAGTCAACCTCCGTTACCGGCGATGTCCAAGATCGAAAAGCAGCAGTTTCGCCGTATCTGCGGCAAATTTGCCAGCGGGATCACCATTGCGACAGTCCTGGATTCCACGGGCGCCTGCCATGGCATGACGGCCAACTCCTTCACATCGGTGTCGCTGATGCCGCCCCTCGTCCTGGTATGCGTGGACCATCGGGCCCGTATTCGGGAACACTTCCGGATCGGCGAATTCTTTGGCATCAACATTCTCGGCGCGGGACAAAAGGAACTATCCGATAAATTCGCCGGCAGCGGTTACGACCGCTTCGAAGGCGTCGACTGGTACGCGGGCCGAACGGGTGTCCCCTTGTTGCCGGACGTTCTGGCGACGCTGGAATGCTCCCGCGTAAACGTGGTGACGGCCGGTGACCACGATATCGTGATTGGGGAGGTGCTCCATGCGGATTGCCAGGAGGGCGAGCCGCTGGTATTCTACGCCTCCCAATACCGGTGCTTAGGTTAGCAGTAAGTGAGATCACGGTAAGGGTACTTACCGGTATGAGGGAAACGCTCCTCCGGGTGTATACTGGCGGAACAGGAGCGAGACGTGTATCCCCGCAGGCTTTTTGTGGCGACTGTTGTTTTGGCGGTAATAGGCTGTATTGCCCCGGCGGCCAGTGCCGGGACCAAAGTAGCCATAAACATAAACACTGGGACTTCATCTCCCCTGGCAGCGGGATTCAGCGGCTTTAATTCGCCCCAATTGCGCAATGGTGTGGAGTATTACGATCCGAAATTCGTTGCGGCGGTCACGCCGCTTAAGCCGGGCTGGCTGCGATTTCCGGCCGGAACCGGGTCCATGGCGTACGACTGGAATCCCCAGGACGCCTCTGGCGGCCACATTAACATAGCCTGGATGAACTCCCTGATCGATGGCAACCCACCTTTGGTAACCGGGCAACCCGCGAATATTCTAGAAGCTTCGCAGCCGCTCACTCAGGCAAAAGGCGGCGTCTGGCTATCGGATTTCGCCACGTTCGCGAATACTTTCGGCGCCGCGACAGTCATCTGCTTCAATGGCTTTACCGATACCAATTCCGGCAGCGCGACGCTGATGGCGCAGGCGGCCCAGAGCCTGGGATTGAATGTGGTGGAGTGGGAACTGGCCAACGAGGCATATCTTTATCCGCTCATCTTCCCGACCGCTGCGGCCTACGCGACGGCCATGTACGATCCCTATTTCACGGGTATTGCATCCGCCTCGCCAGCGGCCGCTGTCGGCTTGTTTCTGGCCGGTCTTTTTCCGGGAAACACCAACAATTACTCCGCTTGGGACAGCGGCCTGTCGTCTTATGCGCCGCAATATTGGAACGCCGTATCGATGCATGTTTACCCAGTGACAAGGATTGTCAGTCCTACGGAAACGATCGAGACCCTGAATGGTGTCCTGGCGCACGGCACGGGCGAATACATCAGTTCCTATGTGGATCCCATCGCTGGCGCCAACACGCCGGTCTTTATCACGGAATTGAACTGTTGTTCTCCGGATGGGGACAAGTTCCTGAGCTTCCTGTATAACGGCGTCTTCCTGGCGGAATACATTGCGCGGATGTCAGTGGTCCCCAACGTAAAGGCAGTCGGGGTGAACTCCCTCTACACCGACAATTACGACTATCACGGAGTGATCCAATCCGTCGATGATTACGAAAGTTATCTTCTGGGCCAAGTGGCCGCCAACCCGAATTTCTCGACCGACACCGCGACCGACCCGAACACGCAGTTTCAGTTCTACACCTCGGCGCCGGGGCTGGCGCTGGAAGTTGCCAATCAGGCCATCAATAGCAGCACCGCGATCTGGCCCACGACTGTGACCGGCGGCCCGTTCGTGCCGACTCTAGGCTACGGCGGCCAACCGATGCCGGCGGTCTACGCGCAGGGCTACATGGGAAGCAACGGCAGCCACTACGTCCTGATTACGAACAAGTCTTCCAGTACATGCACCACCACGATACAGATGAATGGAAAAGGCATCACCGGCAATATGAGCATCACTACGGTCTCTCATTCGAGCGGCTTGGTGGGGAACACGGCGGCGGCGCCTAATACTGTACAGATCCAGACCAACACGTCGGCCAATCCCATTGCCATCGGGCCGTATAGCGTAACCGCGGTTAACTGGTAGGGGGCTGGCGCACGGCCGCTTAAGAAACAGTACGTAGTACTTAAGCCACAGAAACCGTGCCCTTTAGGCGATGATCCGGTGGTAATGGGCCCTTATTTGGGTGTATACTAAGCGCATTGGAAAGGGCCGGACCACACCTTATGAGACGATTTTGTAGCGCCTGCCTGGTACTTGCCGGTTATGCCTGGCTGCCGACGGCCGCTTCAGCTGAGAATTGTTCGGGTCTGCCGACTCAGTTCAACGGAAATCAGTTTCCAAAGGGCAATTTCATCAGTAACTTCGACAATAACTGTTATCTTATTCCCCTATCGACCGGAAACGGATCGACCAGCGAACAAGGCGATCTCAACAGCGTCTATAACAAGCTGTACTTTAATATCAACCCGAATATACCGCCATACGAGCTCATTATTCTGGGGAGCTTTCCAAACGCCCGCTACTTCTCAATCGGACTTTACGACGATCATTCGGCGATTACTCAGAATCTTACAGATCTGGACATCGCGCCCCTGACGTCAAGCTATATCAATCCGTTCCAGCCAGGAGCGGCCTTTGTAAGCGGGCAACAGTACGGCGCGGCCATCCATTTGGGGGGAACTCCGGGCACTTTGCAGACGGGCTGCATGATGACCGGATATAACACCGAATCGAATGTGATGGATGGCACGCAGCGGCATCCCTACATGAACTGGAATTTCTATCCGACGTTCTTGAGGTCGGGTAACGGTTATCCGTTTCACGAGGTCGACACGCCGGAGCACTCCAATCCGAATACGGCGGGCGCCATCATTATCCGTGCATATCTGGATCTTAGCGCACCCGGCCCAGCTACCCTCCCACATGTCATCGTGCGGGATGTGGCGTCCGGCTGTGCGTACCCGGCGGCCTATGTAACGGGTACGATGAATGTGATCACGACCAACTCAACTACCGGAAATACCTGGCAGAATCAGAAGCAGGTTCAAGAGCATAACACGTATGCGAATTGGCAGTCGACGGATTGCTGGGGAGATATACCCTCGAGCAAGATACAGTGGCTGCGGGAAGACGAGTATGTGGCCGGGTCGAATCCGGATGCCGGCTATATGCTGGCTTACGTGCCGTCCGGGTTGCCGCAGACCCTGCTGAATGCCGGCGAAGTCATGCTGCTACAATTTCAGGTACCGACCACGCCGCCTACGCCGTGTATAAACGGTTGTTCCCGATCGGGAAACGAACAGATGCGGTATATGAGCATCTCGTTTGAAATCCCCGGGGGAGGCACCCTGGCTAGCCTTCCCGACAGTTGTCCTTTGAACCCAGTGACTCCGTGTATACCCCTGGTGCAAGACCCGAACGGCTTCGTCAGCCTGGTGGTGGGGACGGGCGTGCCCCAACCGTCCTGGGTGACGCCGGCGAACGGCTATACGTGGCTGGATTTGTCGAAGACCGGAAACCCGAACTACATGCAGTTGAATGAGATCGCCATACGTGACATCCTGCCCGGCAGCTGGTACAGTTGCTCCGCGCAGCAGGTACCTTACAAGGTGGGGGAAGCCACTACGGCGGGCGATGGCCTAATGGGCCTGTATTCGCCCGTGATCACGTACCCGGCGGTGGGAACCGGACCCTCAACCGGCCTGCCGGCAACCGCTACGCCACTGGCTTGCCCGAAGGGAAACCCGAAATGCAACGCCTGTGCCGTGTATCCGATCGGCCCGCCTGAGGTTACCACTCCGTCGAACGCTACATGCGGGGTCCTGGCGCCCAATCCGATTACCATTACGACGCTCACCACGCAATGTTCCAATGTGCCCGGATATCCGGGATGCGAGCAGATCGTCGTCCAATCCGCCCCCCCAATCAGCATCATGGGCAGTGGATTCGGCAGTTTTCCGCTAGGGCTTCCTTATACGGGGAACTCAAATTTTCTCCAAATTACGGATACCACCCAGGGTTGGAGCGCTGGCTATACCGGGAATCCATGTACGGTAACAGTTGGCGAATGGTCCGACGGCCTGATATCGCTGATCGCGAATGTGAATCAAAGCGGCAGTGCGTGCCCTTTGGCGGCTGGGGACGTCCTGAATGTGACGGTCTGGAATCCGCAATATACGCCATCGACCGCGTCTCTTCAGGCCACCGTTGCCGCGCAAAGCAGCGGCATCGCCCGACGGCCATAGCCGCACAAGTCGCCCTACCGTGGCCGCAAAGTGCCGGTCTAACCGGCGGAGGGCGCCGGATGCGCACCGACATTTCCTAACAGGCCCAATGACAGGCTGCGGATATCGGGCGGCGCCGAAGTCAATAGCCACGCCAGCGTCTTGAGGGCGACCACGAACTCCCCGGCGTTAATGTAGTGGAAATTGGGGTCGCCGAGGTGATTGGCGGCGGGCGAAAACTTGGCATTGCGAATGAGGGCGAAGATATAGCGCGAGGCTTCTTTTGGATCGGTGGCGCCGGCCTCCACCTCATCCATCTTGGCCACTGCGGCGTCCAACAGTTCGCCAAAACCTTTGTGCTGACTGTAGAAGAGACCCATGGGCTCTTCGGCATCCGGGAGAAGGGAGTCGTCATGGGTTTTCAAGTATCGCCGGTAGATGCTGGCGAGCCGCAGGTCGCCCAGACCGACGCCCAGGACCCAGACGCGAAACCACGCGTTCCATAGGTCGAAGTCCCGGAACGAGGTGTAGGCCCCGAAGACGAGGCGATCGTTGTTCCGCAAGTTCGCTTCGTGGATGCGGGAGATATATTCGAAACGCTCCACGCGGAAATCGTCGTCCTTGAGGGCTGTCAGGAGGCGCGCAGCGAGGGCGTTGATGACTTCCACGGAAGAGGCTAGGCCGCGGGAGAACAAAGCGTCCAGGAAGCCGCTGCCGGCGCCGCCGGCCATAATCGCCCAGCGATCGCCGACGGTCTGCTTGCAGGAGCCCTGCAGGCGATCCGACGAAACCCAGTCGCGGACCAATTTGGCGTCTTTGAACTGCTCGCGGATGCTGGGGAACTTCTCCAGGAACTGGCTCCATTCCTGATCCGGTGTAATATCGGTGGGCTTGGGAAACTTGCGAATATCGAAGCTCAGCCCCACGCTGACGCACTTGTTGGTGGATCCTTCACGGTTATCGAACGGAATCACCCAGAGCCAGCCACCGTCGAAGAGGTGGTGACAGGTGCCCTCATACCAGCGGCGAGGCGCTCTCGGCACGCCTTTCGGCAGGTTCAGGTCGTCGTAGGGCTTCACGTCGATCATGTGCGTGAAGAGGCAGCGGGTCTGCAGGCGGACTCGGGGCGGATTGTCGCGCAGGCCCCACATTTTGGAGAGCACATGCCCTCCGCCGGAGGCGTCGGCGATGAACTTAGCGCGGAGGGTCTCGCCCTTTTCCGTCTTAATGGTGACGCCCTGCGCATCGGTCTCGATTTCTTTGGCGCGCGTGTTGTACTTGATTGTGGCGCCGTGATGAACGGCCGTGTAGGCCAGATACTGGTCGATATCCTGGCGGAAGAGGTGGACTTCGTAGCCTTCACGAAACGGGGGAATCACAAATTGAGTAGCTTCTTCGGGCCGCTGGTGCTCGCCCACGCGGTGATAGACGAAGCCGAAGTTCTTTTTCACGCCGAGCCCCGAGGATACATATTTATGCAAATTCTCGCCGGAATAAAACTCGGTCTTGAGTTCGGGAACGCCAAAGCGCTCCGCCATGAGTTTGATCATGCGAAACGTGTGCCGCACGGTAGATTCGCCGAGGGCGAAACGGGGATGGGTACCGGCGTCGACGATCACCACTTTGGCCCCTTTGTAGGCCAAAATGGTGGCCAGCATACCGCCTTCAAAGCCCGCGCCCAGAATGGCCACATCAAATTGGTCGTTCATGTAAAGTGCAGATTCCTTTCGGACTGAGTGTTTAATCGATTATACCGAGCCGGCGGCCTGTGGCACCAGTGCTTCCGGTACCGCGTTTTCTTACAGGGAAAATCCCTGGGGGGGCAGCGGAGCCCGGGAGAAACGATGTATTATCGCGACGCCATCTCCGCGACGCCGCGGCGCATACTTTCCAATAAATCGTAGCCCAGATTCACGTTGTTGCCCTTCCCTGTTCCGAGATGAATCGACGGCTTGTTGTCGCCGTGGAAGTCGGTGCCACCGGTTTCAATCAATTGGAACTGGGCGGCCAGTTCTTTGTAGAGTGCCGTGTCTTCCGGGCTGTGCTCGCTGTGGTAAACTTCCAGGCCTTGCAGCCCATTGTCGATGAGTACGCGCATCAGCTTTTCGAGCGAGGCGCGGTCGCGCTCCGGCAGGCGCACGGGATGCGCCAGCGAGGGCATGCCGCCGCCTTCACGAATGCGCCGCACGCCTTCCACTAATTCGGGTTCCTCGCGCTCCACCGAAGCGGAGGCGTTGTCGGCCAGGTAGCGATCGAAAGCTTCCTGGTTGGTCTTCACGTATCCTTTGCGCAGCAGCACTTTGGCGAAATGCGGCCGCCCGGTAAGGTGCTTGCCGAGCACTTGTACTTCTTCGAGCGTGATCTCCACGCCGAGCGAATTCAGCTTGGCGATGAGCTTGCGGTTGCGCTCGCGGCGGCTATCCTGGTGGCCCTTGATCCATTGGCGGAATCCGGGGGAAGCCGGCTCCAGCAGAAAATAGCCGAGCAAATGCACGGAGGGCGGGCGGGACCCGTCCGGGGGCGGATCGGGGCGGGTGCTCAACTCGATGCCGCAAACCAATTCCAGGTCGGCCGCGGAGGCCAGTGGAGCGGCGATATCGTAGCCATCCAGCGTATCGTGGTCGGTGATACCCAGGGCCTGGAGGCCCATAGCCTTGGCATCGTGCACCAGTTGCGCAGGCGAGGCTGAGCCGTCGGACCGGTCGGTGTGTGTGTGTAGATCAATCATGGACTTTTGAGAGACTTTCCGCGGCATGGTGGGACTTGGCCCGTTCGCCGATGCCGGCATCCAGGCCGCTGAGGCCGGTGGCCGGATGGGCCGGACGGGCCACCATGCGGACGATGATTTTTTCGTGAATGCGCTCGAACCATTCAAAGGGAATGAAATTGCGCAGGTTCACCATCAGCTTTAGCTTGAAGCCCACCATGTAATGCAGGCGGGGATGGCGCGCAGTCAGGATTTGGTGAACCACCCGGGCGATATCTTCGGCCGTGAATTTGTTGGTAGCCAGCAGCTTATCCACGATGGCTTCGTGCTGGCAAAACCAGAAGTAGTAAGGGCTTGCGGGATCCTGGGCGCGGCGGGCGCGATTGCGGTTGACGCCGAAGTGCGGGGTATAGATCAGGCCCGGCTCGAGCACGGACACTTGCACGTTGAACAGCGCCCCTTCCTGGCGCAGGCACTCGCCCAAGCCCACTACGGCGAACTTGCCGGAAGAATAACCCGCGATACTCATCTCGCCCATGCGGCCTGCGGCCGAGGCGGTGATCACAATGCGGCCGGAGCGCCGTTCGCGCATGTGGGGCAGAACCGCCTGGGTCAGTTCCATGATGCCGAAGACGTTGACGTCATAGAGCCGCCGGATTTCCTGCATGCTGAGATCTTCGAAAAAGCCGCGCAGTCCCATACCGGCGAAGTGAACGACGGCGTCGATGCGGCCGGCTTCGCGGATGATCGTGTCCACCGTGCGATCGATATCGGGCCGGCGGGTTACGTCCATGCGCATCGGAGCGACATCCACGTTCCTGGCGGCGGACTGGCTGCATATCTCCTGCTCTTCGGCTTCGGTGAGCGCCGTTCCATAGACGCGAAAATTGCGGGCGGCCAGGAATAAGGAAGATGCCAGCCCCAAGCCGGAGCCCGCGCCAGTAATCAATACAACGGGTCTATCGTCAGTCATTTTGTTCAATCGTCATTCAGGCAGCCGCCGCCGCGCCGCCAGTTGCTCTTGAATTCCGTGTACGGTGCGCCGGTCCAGGCGATACGGGAGAATGAAAATCAGGGAGATTACCAGAAGCGCCGCCGGGACGGCTCCATATAGTAGGCCTACAAATGGAATCGCAGCCGGCGGATTGCCCGGCGTGCCAAACGTGCCGCCATGCGACAGTCTGCGGAATACAGCCAGCATGCCGCCAGCCACCAGAAGAGCGCCTCCGGCGGCGATCTTTTCGCCGAAATTCATGATGCCGAAATAAATACCTTCGCGCCGCAGACCCGTGGCCAAATCGTCGGTATCGGTGACATCCGCGATCATGGATGCGGGGACTACCCACACGGCGCTGGCAAAGATGCCGCCCACGACATGTCCAACGATCAGCGGCAAGGCGTGCCCTGTGCCGAGCGGGCGGCCGGCTCCGATCAAAACGGTAGCCATCAGCAACAAGGTAGCGGATGCAATCATAGCCATGATGTAAAGGGTGCGTTTTTCCGTGCGGCGGGCCAGGGACATCCACAGGACCACACCTCCCAAGGCACCGGAGTAGAAACATGTCTGAATGAGGCTTAGGATCTCGCTACGGCCGATATGTGCGTACCACGTGAAGTAGTGAATTGCCATGCTGAAGTTCAGCACGACCGCCAGGAAGAAAACCGTCGTGGAAAGCCATATGCTGCGGAAGTGCGTGTTCCGCATGGCAATCCAGAAGCCGGAAACGAAGCTCGGCCCGGTCGCACCCCTGCCGCTGCCGCAGGTGCGATAGCCTAATGTGCCCAATGTGCCAATCAGGCCGGAAACGGTCATCAAGGTACCGAATGCCAGGGCCATCCGCGGATATCCGGCGTAGTGAAGTTTGGGTTCCGAGCCGTCGGCTGTAGCCGGAAAGAAAACCAGAAACGAAAGCGCCGCGGCACCCAGTGTGCCCGCGAGGCCGAACAATGTGCGGAGGCCCATGGTACCTGTACGGTCGTCATAGTCGCGGCTGAGTTCGGCGCCCAGGCTGAGATAGGGAATCCGGTAGACTGCGCTGGAGGCGCGCAAGGCAATCGAACAGGCTACCAGCCATACGAAAAGACCGGCATGACCGAGGCTTCGCGGTGGGCTGAAGAGCAGGAAAAACGCGGGACCGACGATCAGCGCTCCCGGTAGCATGAATATATGGCGGCGCCCGAAATGATGGCTGGTCCGATCCGACATGTGCCCGATGAAAGGATCAAGCACCGCGTCCAGCACGAGGCTGAAAGAAAGGCCGATGCCGACCAGTGCGGGCGGCAAGCCCATCACCGAGTTGTAAAAAAAGAGCATGAAGAGGCCGGACAGGACCATCAGAACGGTAATTGGCATCTCGCCAACGCCGTAGAGCAACTTGGCGGAAAGCGGCAATGGGCGCGAATCCACAGCGAGCGCAGGAAGTGGAGAGATGCTGGGGGTGCTCATGGGGATTCGGTCCAAGGGCAGGCCGGGGACGCAGCCCCGCAACGGTCAGCAGGCCTCCACCACCTCTCCCGAGTTTTCCCTAACCGGCTCACGCAAAAACTCGAGGATATGGCCGGTCAAAAGCTCGGGCTGCTCCAGGGGGCCGAAATGCTCACCGCCTGGAAGCAGCACGGATTTGCTGTTAGGCAATGCCTTATGCAGGAAATCGTATGAACTGATGAAATGCGAGCCGTTGCCGTAGACCAGGAGCGTGGGCGTTTGGATGGTCCGCACCGCATCCAGCGTCATGTCGCCGACAACTTCGTAATCTTTGATGAGCGTGGTATTGCGAATCAGGTGCAACAGGGGCTCGCGATTCCGTGGCAGGCCGCGCGCGGGACCGTAAAACTTCGGGGTTTCCAGGCTGAGCTGGAGCAGAAACTCGGCATCCGTACGCTTGTCCTCAGGCACATGGATGCCGACTTCTTCCAATTTGGCGACCCAAGCCGCCCAGCCGATCCAATCCTTGTCGTTGCGCAGATGCACCAGGGCGGCCAGACCCGGCTCGAGCGCGAGTAATTTCGGCACGCGCTCCGGATAGAGCAGGCTGAAATACATGGCGATGTCGGCGCCGAAACTGTGGCCGATCAGGATGGGCTTATCGATCCCCATTTCATCCAGGAAGCAGCGCAGGTCTTCGGCCATATCGGCCGCAGTGTACCCGGTGGGTGTTACGTCGCTGTAGCCATGGCCGCGAAGGTCATATGTAGTGACACGGTACTCGCGGCGCAGGATCGGCGCCATGTAGAGGTGCCAGACGGCCAGATTGCCGAGAAAGCCGTGCAGCATGACAATGTCCGGGCCCGCTCCTACAGTGATGTAATGTAAGTTCACCCCGTTAGCTATTATTTTCGGCATCGCGCAAATATATTAGACAGCTTCCTATTCGATATAGCCCAGTTCACGAAGTCGTTCTAAGACTGTTTCCTCATCCTCCAGTGCCCCGGGTACCGCAACGTCGCTGGCTTGGCTTCCCGTTCCGCCAGCTCCGGCTACCTTACGAACGGGATGCGCTTTCAAAGCGGCATCCTCATAGACCTCCACTGGCACGCGGCCCTGCAATTCTTCGGGAAGAGAAAGGCCCAGGCTATAGAGCACCGTGGGCGCGATGTCCAAAATCGACAACTCATCGGCTACGAATCCGCGCCGGATGGAAGGGCCGCGTGCTCCAAAGATTCCCACCGGACGGTGTGAGCCGCATACCGCAGGCCGTCTGGAAACCGTCTCCTTTGAGGGTAGGATGGAAACCAGACCGCCGTCGCTCAATATGAGAGTCAGATCGGGCGCGGCATCGTGATGTGGCCCCTGGAAGACCTCGTCGCGTGTGAAGACTTCGCTCACCAGAGGCCCGCCAGTCCGCAGGCTGGGGATCTGGCGCAGTTCGTCGGAGAGTTTTTTCAGAAACGCGGGATATTCGGCGGCAGGCACGCCAGGCGAAGTTCCGTCGCTCACCACAACATAAATACCGTTGCTAGTGGGGGTGGTGGCGAAGGCCTTAGTTTTGTTCCAATCCATCAGCCAGGTGTGTTTGGCCACTTGCCCGACTCCCAGCAATGCGCCCTGGGTGTCGTGCGCCTCCCCAGCTTCGGACCAGGCCAGATATCCGTGCTGCTCGAGCCAGGTATTGATGTGCAGCACGTCATAGGTGGGACCGAAGCCGTGGTCCGATGCAATGACGACGGTGGCTTCCGGACCGGCCAGGTCGCACATCTGTTTCAGCAGGCTGTCCACGCAGCGGAAATAGTTGAGACACAGCTCACGAATGTGGAACTCCCAATCTTCGGTGAGCGGACGGTCGTCTTCCGGGCGGAGATAGCGCCAGCCGAGGTGCTGCAGCTTGTCGACACCGTCGAACAGCACGGCAGTCAATTCAGAGGGATCGTGCTCGGTGAGATGCCGCAGGACCTGGAACAGATTCTGTTCGCGGCGGGCATGTAATTCAATCCAGGGGCCCAGTTCGGCGTGATCGGAGATGCCCTCCGTCGCTTTTTCCTCCAGCTTGATATCCATGGCCAGCTCGCGCTGGTTGAAGCCTGGGATGGCCTTCAGTTTTTCGAACAGATCCTCGGGCCAGCATGCGAGGCGCAACTGTTTCCAGGGCACCCAGCCCGGCACGACGTATCCGGAGATATGCGGCGGCGGAAACATCGCCGGGTAATTAATGGTTGTAGTGCGCAGGCCGCCGGCGGAAGCCAGCGTCCAGATCGTCTCGCATTGTACGTCGTTGGAGTTGAAGAAGCGGATGTGCCGGCTGATGGGCGAATCCATGCGGAAGAAGTCGAACACGCCATGCTGGCCGGGAGTGCGTCCGGTCATCAAAGACGTCCACGCCGGTGGCGTTAGAGGGGGAACGATAGTGCGCAGGCCGGCGCGCGCGCCTTCCGCGAAGAACGATTTCAAGAAGGGCATGACGCCCTGTTCCATGAGCGGATCGAGGACGGAAAAGGTAGCGCCGTCCAAGCCGATGAGCAGCGTGCGGATACTCATTGGACCCGCCTTGTGGCTTCCGCGCCCGCGGCGCCGCCGAGGTGGGTATCCACGAAGTCAGTTAATTCGTTGATCGACAGATCGCGTTGCTGCTGGCCAATCTCGGCCAGTAATTCCGCGAAAGGCATCGGGGTTTGATAATGCTCCTGGATGGCGGTGCACAGAACCACAGCGCCGAGCGATTCAAATCCCAGCTCGGTGAACAGCAGCGATTCCGGGCCGACGGGATCGGGATAGTCCCAATCCTGCGCCAATTCGCCCATTTTGTGCAGCAGGTAATCGAGTATCTCCTGCCGGCTTGGCTTCATTCGGACTACTCCCTGTTGATAGATAATCGCAGAAAATACAAAGTTGGATTCACGCGCCGTGTAAACATTTAACGGTTTGCCGCGCCATTGCGGGCCTTGTTCGAGCGCGCCGTCGCGCAGTTCCACTTCAATCAGGCCGCTAGCGGTTACGATGCGGGTGATATGGAACGCCAGCAGGCCGGCGCTTAAGCCGCGGCCCAGAGCCTTGCCGACCGCTTCTTTGGCGCACCACATGCGCAGAGCCCACTCCTGTCGGAGATCCGGCGGCAGAGAGTTCAGCAGACTGCGCTCATCCGGACTGAAAGCTATAGCCCCGAAATCCTCGCGGGGATGGTCTAGACTTTCCAGATCGACACCTACGCGCGCCTCGGGGTTGAGGACGGCCAGCGCGACGGCTGTGCCCTGGCTGTGTGCGATGGAGAGGGAAGGCAGCAACCGCTCCTTTACGCTTGCAGCTTGGATTGAGGAAACCGATACAAGGGGCCGACCGAACGCATCCGGGACAATTTCGATCTCTCCGGGTAGGAGATGCTGGTCCAAAACCCTTTCGAACAGCGACCGTACCGCTTCTTTGGCGGCGCAGCGGCCCAGCAGCCATTCGCGGCGGCGTTTCTCAACCCCGCGCATGGATGCCCAGAATTCCCGCTCAGCCGGGCTAAGTATGCTATCGGCCAGCACGTTCGGCGCGGACGGCAACTCATCCAGACGAACGTAGGCAGACTCCGGCCAGGGGCCCAGGGGGCATCCCACAGGCAACCCCGCCTGCGTCACAGACGAGTCGTAAACCAAGCTATCAAAAACATCCATATAAAAAAGCCAACGGATCCGACTACTGAATTGCGGTGGCTGAAACCGAAGTCTCCGCCTGCGAACGGTATTCTCTATCGTAATACTCGCGGACCCATTCGCGGTTGAGCTCTTCCCCGGAGCGCAACGTAATTTCGCGGCCGCACTGCGCGCACTTCATGCGAAAACCCATGGAGGGCACCATAGGGCCATCACAGGACTCACATTGCGCGGGCGTATATTGTGCCAAGTCCTGGATCATCTTCACCCAGGTGCTCACTTTCAAAAAGTAAGATTGTAAGTCCTTTACGGCTACTTCGCCCTCGAAGGCCCGCGCGTCGGCTTGCGGCAGGCGCCGTAACAGAAACCGCTTGCCCTCAGCGGTGAGGTATCCGTCGTTTTCCAAAATGCCCGGGCCGAAAACCTCTACCGCGGTTTCCAGGATGGACTTATCGGGCAGAAAGATGTGGAATTGGGTTTCGGTTTCCATGGTGATCTCGATCAGGTCGAGCGATTCCGCGCCAAGGTCGGTCAAGTGGGTTTCCGGGGCGATTTTGGGCCCATCCATACGTAAGTTTTTTGCAACGATCTGAGCGAATTTGTCGAACACCTCCGATTCAGTCATTCTTGGCATTTTGTTTTCCTTGCAGCTCGCTTCGCTCTATCCGGCCCAGGCGCGCACCGCCAACACGGCGTTTTGGCCGCCGAATGCAAACGCATTCGCTAGCGCGGCGCGAACCGTGGCGGCGCGACTTTGGTTGGGAACGTAATCGAGGTCACAGGACGGATCCGGTGACCGCAAATGCATGGTGGGCGGAACTTGGCCCTCGGCAATCGCTTTTACTGCACAAATCACATTGCAGACGCCTGCCGCGGAAATGGTATGACCGATTTGGCCCTTGTTTGAGGATACCATCAAACGCTTGGCGTGCGGTCCGAATGCGCGTTTGATCGCGGCGGTTTCCATGGGGTCGTTCTTAGGCGTTGAGGTACCGTGCGCCGCGATATAGTCCACATCCTCGGGGGCAAGGGATGCCTGTCGCAGGGCGATCGAAATGGCCTCGGCTTCCGCGCTGCCGTCCGGAGAGGGATCGGTCAGAGTGTGGGCATTGAGGCTGGATCCATATCCGGCGAGCTCGGCGTAAATCCGCGCGCCGCGCGCCCGGGCGCTCTCGAGATTCTCCAGCACAACGGCACCGCCGCCTTCGCCCATCACGAACCCGTCGCGCTGCCGGTCGAAAGGCCTGGAGGCCGACTCCGGATCGGCGTTGCGGCTCAATGCTCCCAGGAGGCTGAAAGCCAGAATCGGCAACGGACTGACCAGGGCAGCTGCGCCACCTGCCAACATAGCCTTGACCCTGCCCAAGCGCACCAGCCTGAAGGCTTCACCGATGGCATGTGAACTGGCCGCGCATGCCGTATCCATAACGAAAGCCGGTCCGCCAAATTTCAATAGCTTGGCCGGCACGCTGGCAAGCATGTCGCCCAGGCGGCGATAAAAGCTGTTGTCCGGCTGGCGGCCTTCGCGGGCGAAGCGTGCCATATCCAGCGCCGGGCGATCGGGCTTGCGTAGCTGGAAATAGTGCTTCATGAGGGCCATGTCGAGATAATTTACGCTGGTACCCACAGCGATTCCGATATCCGCCGGGGCCAGCCCCTCGGGAGCGCAGTCCAGCCGGGCGTCGGCCATGGCCTCCCGAGCGACCGGCAAGAACAACCGCACCCCGCGGCGGCACCATGCCGCGGGAATGGAATTCTCTCCCGTATCCCGCGGAACATGTTTGACCTCTGCTGCAACTTTAGTGTTGTACTCCGAAGGGTCCCAGAAGCTGAGGGACGCGATGCCGCTATCGCCCGCCAGCAACCGCTGCCAGCACGTGCGCAAATCCGGCCCGAGCGACGTGCTCATGCCCATTCCGGTGATGACCACTCTGTGCATTCGCTTGCAGCGTGCGACTTTTCAGCTTTTGCTATGGCACGGCCGCCATAGCCTGAACCACCTAGCCGGCGGCGCGCAACTCCTCGTTCTCTTCCTTCGCGACTTCCGCGGTGTCGCGTAGCAGGAATCCCTGACCAATCAGGTACTCCATGATGAGTTCGGCGTTGTGTTGCGGGGTAGTTTTGCCGGTCAGCAAAGTGATTTCCGGATTGAGAGGCGCTTCGTAGGGATCGTCCACTCCCGTGAAGCCTTTAATCACGCCGGCGCGGGCCTTACCGTAAAAGCCCTTTACATCGCGCTGCTCGCAAATTTCGACAGGAGTGTCGACGAACGTTTCGATAAACGCGTCTTTGCGCATCATCGCGCGCACCCGGTTGCGGGTCTCGCGATAAGGACTCACCGCCGCGCAAATGACCGCGCCGTGGTGCCGCACGATTTCCGAAGCGACATAACCAATACGCACGATATTCGTGTCACGATCTTCGCGGGAGAAGCCCAAACCCTTGGACAGATGGGTACGCACGACATCGCCGTCCAGAACCGTCACGGACCGGCCGTGCTCCATCAGCATAACGGTCAGGACGTCGGCAATCGTGCTCTTGCCGGCGCTGGGCAAACCAGTGAACCAGATACAGAAGCCTTGCTTGTTGCGCGCGGGATATGCCGAACTCAGGATCTCGGCGGTTTCCTTGCGTGTGAACCAGGAAGGCAGCAGACGGCCCTTGGTCAAGTAATTGTCGCGCACCTGCGTTCCTGAAATGGAGAAGACCTTCCGGTTGGGCTGAATTTGGGTGACCTGCTCATAGCGGTCCTCATCGGCCAGGTAGACCATCTCCTCATACGGAAGACATTTCACGCCGATTTCATCGCCGTGCTTTTTGAGAAGCTCGCGCGCCGCGGCCGGATCGTAAAAAGGCTTGCCTTTGGAATTCTTGCCCGGACCGGCGTGGTCCCGCCCGACGATGAAGTGATTGCAGCCGAAGTTCCGGCGGATGATGGCGTGCCAGATGGCTTCCCTAGGACCGGCCATACGCATGGCGAGCGGCAGCAAGCTGAGAAGTGTGGTATTCGGGTCGTAGTAATTCTCGATGAGCGCTTTGTAAATACGCACGCGCGTGTAATGATCCACGTCGCCCGGCTTGGTCATGCCAACCACCGGGTTCAGGAGCAGGTTGGCGCCGGATTCCTGCGCGGCGCGTTTGGTTAGTTCCTCGTGCGCACGGTGCATGGGATTGCGGGTCTGGAAGGCAACCACGTCGGAATTTCCCATGTTTGACAGGAGCTCACGCACTTCCGCGGGGGTGCGCCGTAATTCGGGGAAATCGAAGTGTTGCGGCATCTCGAGGACTTTGAGCGGTCCGCTCAGGCGGAACTTGCCCCAGGAAAGCATCTCACGGTACGTGGGGTGTTCCTCGTCCGAGCATCCCAGGCCCTTCGCGGCCTCTTCGTGCGGGTCAGCTTCGAAGATCTCGTCTACCCGCATCCAGGCGATCAGGTTGTTATTGGCATTGCGCAGGGCGATTTCCTGCCCCTCGTGAATGCCGTCCAATTTGGTTACGGGCAAAGTGATCGGTATTGACCAGATGAGCCCATTCGCCAGCCGCATGTTGTTCAGCACGCTGTCATAATCGGCCTTGCTCATAAAGCGGTCGAGCGGTGAGAAACCGCCAAAGGCCAACAGTTCCAGGTCGCATATGCTGCGTGGGGACAATTGCAGGGTGGGACCTTCGCCTGCGCGGCGCGCTAAATCTTCGCGCTCGTTGCCTTCGACCCGCAGATCGATCAACTTGCCGCCGTAAGGCGTATTCAATTCGACTTTGTTTTTGGATTCCATGTTTCTCCGAAAAATTCGTTCTTTCAATTTCGCGCGATGGACAGGATCGGGCGCAGGCAAAACCTAAATCACAACCACGTTGGCGATGCAGGCCAAAAAGTTAAGGATACTCTGCCCGTTGATGTTGCGGCAGGCTTACCAGTACCAGATCTTACGGTACCCTGACCACCATTTACAAATCCGGGAGCTTCCGGATGGTACGTTTCTTAACGAACTCGCCCGCATCCGACTTCACTGCGGCTGCGCGCCATAAGGCTACATCCCTGCATGGATTCAGGCGTTTCAAGACCTGCCAAATCCAGCAAAGTAGGTGCGATATCCAGCAAATGAAGGCCCTCCAACTCGCCCCTTACCGGCAGATTGGGAGATGCCAGTAAAAAACTGCCGAACTGGGCATGATTGCAATCGTCGGGACCAGTGTCGTTCTCCTGCAGATAAAGCGTGTCATACCCCAACCCGCCAATGGAGCGCCAGTACAGCGCCCCGAAATGCACGATCAGATCCGGAGGCACGTTGCGCAAATTGCGGTAAAGATCACGCGGCTGAAATACCAGCGAGCCCATCGGTTCACCGCGATCGTCGCGCAGGGCGTGGAAACGCGCGGTCATGTCCTGAATCAACTCGTCGTACTCGGATTCCGGCACAATACCCTGGGGCTCGCGCCCTTGCACATTGAAGAAAACCCTGGCGTAATAGCCGCCTTCGCTCCAGACCCGCGTGTGCTCCCAATCCACCAGGGACGGTGAAAACGGCGTGGGCTTCGTGAGGGGCTCTTTCAATACGAGCAGGCCTTCCCTCCGCAACCACTCGTTGACACAGAAGCCGCCTTCCAAGCGCTGCGCGCCATGATCGGAGACCACCAGTATATTGGTATCGTCGTCGAGCAATTCCAAAAGGTTGCCAATCTCCTGGTCGACATACGTGTAATAGTCGTGAATCAGCGTCTCGTACGGATTACCTGCCACGTACTGGCGGTGCTGTTTATCGTGATACTTCCAGAAACCGTGATGGATGCGGTCGACGCCAATTTCTACAAATTGAAAATAATCCCATTCCTGAGTGGCCATCAGGTAGCGGATCACTTCAAAATGCTTCCGCGTCATGTCGTAAATCTGATCGCGGAGCCACTCTTTGTCGTCCGTGCGGAAGCCTTTGACGTCTACCGGGTACTCCCCGACCAAACGGTCTATTTCCTGCCGTACGCTGACCGGATAGGTATAGTCATGCGTCTTCGTATCGGGGGTCATGAAGCATCCGACATTGACGCCGTGCATCCGCCGCGGGGGATAGCTGGGGGGAACCCCGACGACCACCACGTTCTTGTGGTGCATGCCCATCACATCCCAAATAGCGGTCTGTTGAATGGAACTGGCATTCACTACGGAAAGACCGTGGTACGAGTAATCCTTGCGATTGCGAAATCCATATACTCCGAGGGATCCCGGATCCTGGCTGGTGGACATGCACATCCAGGCAGGTACGGTGATTGGCGGAATTACGCTCTCCAGCCGGCCGTAACAGCCGCGCTCCATCAGCGCCCGGATATTGTTCAATCCCCGGTGATGGAATAGAATCTCGGGGGCCGCACAATCCAGCCCAATGACAAGAGTCTTCACGTCATGCCTTCTTTATAAAAAACATTTCGGTTGTTCGTCGCGCGCCCAGGGCAAAGACTGGAAACTGCTAGCTTCGCTATTAAGGCATCAGACCACGACAGCACCCCCCGAGTCAAGTTCCCGGGTATGCGTTTAGTACTTGTACCTGCCTACATAAGTCCAATGGCAGGTGATGGTTGCGAGGTTGAGGAGGCAATTCCGACCCGGGAAGTCGTTAACATCCGCTTAACATGAAAACTCTCGTATCTTTAGGTTTTATTGATATGAGCCGGATCGGAGTATGCCGAAAACGGTTGCGGGCCGCAGTCCGGCCCACCAAAGACGTCCTGGAGACCGGCCTTTCAGGTCGTTGGCGGAAAATACAAGCTGGGCATCTGCCAGCCGCGATAATGCTCGGGGCCGACGACGTCCAGCAGTACGTTCGCGGGGCCGATTTGCGGCGCAGCCGGAGTCGGCGCGATTTCCATACTATCGCCGGTTGTAGTGTTCAGGTTGACGACCACGATGGGATTTTCGAAGAAGTAGTTGCCGTTAGCCAGCAATTGGGCGCTCCCCATCGCGTTGGAATAGGCGCCCAGATCGAAGCTCACGCCGTTTGGCGACACCGACACGGTCATAGCGCTTTCATCAAAGCTGACGGCCATGCCGCGGCTATCGCAGTCGTTTGGTTTGCACGCACTGCCCAGACCCGGCACGCCTCCGGTTGAGGTTGCCGGCTGCGATACCCGGGTGTTGCCGTTATCGAAGATAGTCATGGGGCCGGAGCCGCCATTCTCAATTCCGGCGTCGTGCTGGTGGGAAAACCAGGGCCAAGGGTCGTTGTATGCATTCTCAAAAGCGAAATCCCCGCTGGGACCCATGCGCCAGATGGTATCTCCGGTACCCGCGCCGTCCCGATAATCGATTTTCATCACCCAGTCCTGGTGCCTGGAAGACCAAACAATATCACCACTCTGGTTGTTGGGGCCCCCGGAATTCGGCCAGTAGTACAAAGTATTGGCGTGCAGCCAGTCGTGCGCCAAGGGTGCGATGCCGGTACCTAGCAGGAAGACCGGCGGGCAGCCGGATGTGTTGCTTCCACAGGTTTCGCCCAAAACGGCGGCGCGGCTGACTGGAAGCTTAGCATAGCCGTTGCCTCCGCCGGCGGGGTCAAAAACATCCCAATACCATCTGACTTGCCAGTTGGTATCGAGCACGATAATCATGTCGCCGATGACGTCTACGGGAAGACCGCTTTTGTCGCCTTGGGTGCCTGCAGGGAAGATCTTTTCGAGATCGAGCAGAGCCGCGGTCCAGCCGTTGGGTAGAGTCTGAATAGCATCGTGATGAAAAGCGCCCACACAACCCGAACCAACCGGCGCGGGGGTGGGGATGGCCCTGCACGGGCCTCCGTCTATGGCCCCAAGAGCCTTCAGTTGCTGTTGGATGATGCCCATGTTGGTCTCGCGCACGATGTTGCCGGCCAAATCGATTTGCCGCATGAGTTGTTCCTTGGTCACCGTCGGATCCCAGGAAACATCGTCCTGCAGCGTAAGCATGCCGCCTCCCTGAAGGGGGCGCGTTAGGATGCTGCCATTCGTCAAATCGTTGGGATAGTAGTACCAGATGATATTGCCGCCCAAATCGGTGGCTACTTCGGGGAGTGCCGGCGCCGTTCCGAACTGAATCATGTTATGGAGCAGCACCAGGTTGGTCGTGTCGGAGGGTGGACCGGATTTTGGCTGCGAAACTGTGAATGTCGGGAATGGGATCGTATCGGAAAGAGCTTCGCTCGTAAAATTCACCGTAGGACCGTTCGCCGTTTTACTTCCGGTTCTGGTCTCGGCGTAAATACTATAGGGAGTACTGGGCAGCATGCCGGCTATTTCGAACGTCATGCTGGCGGTAGGATGGCAACCCGTCCAATTCGTGGCGATCGGCGGCAGGCTGGCGGATTTTTCTTGAAATACGGCGCGCATCGAACTTCCGGCCGCACACGATGGCGCGCTGAACAGAATCACCAACGGATTTGCGGTCCTTACAATCACCGGAGAGCTGCCGGTGACCACTGGGTCGACCACAAACGTAGCGGTTTTCGACGTTGTTTCACCGCTGCTGAAATCCTTGATAACGACTTGGATATGATAGGCGCCTTCGACCCCTGTGGGTATCCAGACGAAAGGCTGGGAAGTCCAGACGCCCCCGCTGAGCGTACCCACGTTGAAATCCTTGACCAGCGCAGCCTGGGTCGCTTTAGGACCCGTCATGTTGAACTGAAACGTCAGCGGACCCGCACCGGTGTCGGTCGCGGTGGCCGTCCAGGTGATGGTTTTCCCAATCGGCTGCGGCGATTTATGAGATGGCGTGAAGGAAGCGATTGCCACCGTGGCGAACGCCGGCACACAAAATGTGAGAAGGCCCGCTAAGGTAGAGAAACACAGATACTTGTGCGTTTTCATACGATCTCCCAACGTCCACAGTTTGCCCGACCCTCCGGGATTAAGCAAATCCAATGTTCGTTCTTACGTCGTGGGAGGCGCGTAGAGGTTGGGCATCTGCCAGCCGCGATAGTGTTGCGGACCCGCAACGTCCATGAGCACGTCGGCAGGCCCTACCTGAGGGGTGGCCGGAGTGGGAGCGATCTCCATGCTGTAACCAAAAGTGGCGTTCTGTGACAACACGAATACGATCGGATTCTCAAAAAAGTAGTTGCCATTGCCCAACAGTTGAGCGCTGCCCATGGCTGCGGAGTAGCCGCCCAGATCGAAACTCACCACGGGGGTGACTGTCATGGCGCTCTCATCCACCGTGAGTGCCATGCCGCGGCTATTGCAGTCGTTCTTCTCGCATTTCGTCGTGCCTAAACCGAGAGGGGGGCTTGAAATCCGCGTATCGCCGTTATCGAAGATGGTCATGGGCCCTGCGCCCGCGTTCTCCATCCCGACGTCGTGCTGGTGCGAGAACCACGGCCATGGATCGTTGTACGTATTATTAAAGGCGAAGTCCGCGGTGCCGGGACTATCATCTTTCGGCCCCATGCTCCACACGATGTTTCCGGTACCGGCGCCATCTTTATAATCGATTTTGTAAACCCGATCCTGGTGTCTCGACGACCAGATGATGTCGCCGCCCGTGGTGTTGCCGTCCTGCGGCGCCGGCCAGTAATAGAGGCTATTGGCGTGCAGCCAGTCATGCGCCAAAGAGGCGATACCGGTGCCTAGCAGAAAGATCGGCGGGCAACCGTTGGAATTGCTGCCGCAGGTTTCTCCCAAGGGCGCTGTCTGGCTGATCGGCAGCGCGGGATAGCCGTTGCCCCCATTCGCGGGATCGAACGTGTCCCAATACCAGACCACCTGCCAATTGGTGTTGAGGACCAGAATCATGTCTCCGATGATGTCTACCGGAAGACCGCTGGTATCGCCCTGCGTTCCCGGCGGGAAGATTTTTTCGACATCCACCAGGGCCGCGGTGTACCCATTTGGCAGAGTTTGAATCGCATCGTGGTGAAAGGCGCCCAGACACGCTGCGCCCACCTTCGCCGGGCGGGCAATGGCGGTGCATGAGCCCCCATCCGCCGCTCCCAGCGCGATCAGTTCCTGCTGGATCACGCCCGTATTAGTTTCGCGTATCAAGTTGCCTGCCAGGTCGATCTGACGCAGGAATTGTTCCTGCGTCACCGTCGGGCCCCAAGCCAGATCGTCTTGCTCGGTGAGCATGCCGCCACCCTGAAGCGGGCGCGTAAGCACATCGCTATGCGTGGTGTCATTGGCTGAGTAATACCAGATAATGTTGCCCTGCAAATCAGTCGCCGTGTCCGGATACACTGCCTCACTCGCAAACTCGATGGGATTATGCAGGATGACAGGGTAGGTCGTATCCGTGGCGGTGGTCACTACCGTGTATTTCGGAAAGGCCATCCCAGTGGGAAGAGCACCCGTGGTAAACGTCAGCGTGGTCCCGTTAGTTATCTTCCCGCTGGTGCGCGTTTGCGCGTACATGTTATACGCGGTGCTGGGGTACATCCCGGCTATCTCGAAAGTCATGCTGGCGGGCGGGTGGCAGCCAACCCAATTCGTGACCGTTAGCGGTGTCTTGAGGCTTTGTTCCTGAAAAGCGACGCGCATAGTACTTCCCTGGGCGCAGGATGGTGCGCTAAACAGGGCCACCAGAGGGTTAGCCGTCTTTTCGACCACTGGCGTGCTGCCGTTGACTACGGCGCTCACCTGGAAACTAACCGTTTTAGAGGCCGTCGCACCGGATACGAAATCTTTGGCAACCACCTGAACCTTGTAGGAGCCTTCGATTCCGGTAGGCACCCACACGAAAGGCACGGCGGTCCAAGTGCCGGCGCTGAGCGTGCCGGCGTTAAAATCTTTGACCATCTTCAGCGATCCGTTGGGAGGAGTGACGTTGAACTGGAACGTCAGTTGATTGTCATTCGTGTCCGTGGCGGTAGCCGTCCACGTGATGGTTTTGCCGATCGGCTCCGGCGATGCATGCGACGGCGTAAAAGCTGTGATAGTCACTGTGGCCGAAGCCGGCCCACATAATGCCAGGAGCAGGCTCATGACGCTGAGCCCGCAATAATTGAGTGTTTTCATAAAATCTCCATACGGACAAGAGGTACGAGGCGCTTGCACATGAGTCTATGTAGTCGGCGGATCGTAGAGATTCGGCATCTGCCAGCCGCGGTAGTGTTGCGGGCCTTGCATATCCATGAGCACATCCGCGGGCCCAACTTGAGGGGCGGCGGGTGTAGGGGCAATCTCCATGCTATAGCCGACCGTGTTGTTCAGCGACAACACAAAAACAACTGGATTCTCGAAAAAATAGTTGCCATTGGCCAGCAATTGGGCGCTGCCCATGGCTGATGAATAGCCGCCTAGATCAAAGCTCACCACGGGCGTCACCGTCATGGTGCTCTCATCGACGGTAAGGGCCATGCCGCGGCTGTCGCAATCGTGCGGACTGCATTTACTGCCCAGTCCAAGCGGCGCGGCCGACACCCTGACATCGCCGTTATCGAAGAGCGTCATGGGTCCGGCGCCGCCGTTCTCCATGCCGACTTCGTGCTGGTGCGAAAACCAGGGCCACGGGTCCTGATAGATATTGTCAAACGCGAAATTGCCGCTCGCGCCATCCAAAGTCGGACCCATACGCCACAAAATGTTCCCGGTACCGGCGCCGTCTTTGTAATCGATCTTGAAGACGAAGTCCTGGTGCCTGGAGGACCAAATGATATCGCCTCCAGTGGTATTGCCATCATGCGGGGCTGGCCAGTAATACAGGGCATTAGCGTGCAGCCAGTCATGCGCCAAAGGAGCGATATTGCCGGGACTTAACAGGTAGACCGGCGGGCACCCGGGCGAGTTGCTTCCGCAGGTTTCTCCCAAGGGAGCCGTCCGGCTGACCGGCAGTTCCGCGTAGCCATTGCCGCCATTGGCGGGGTCAAACACGTCCCAGTACCAGGCCACCTGCCAATTGGCATTCAGGACCACAATCATATCGCCAATGATGTCCACCGGAAGCCCGCTGGTATCCCCCTGGGTCCCCGGCGGAAAAATCTTCTCGACATCCATGATGGCCGCCGTATAACCATTAGGCAATGTCTGAATGGCGTCGTGATGAAACGCGCCCGTACAGGCCGCGCCGACCGGCGGAGGGATCGATATCGCGCTGCATGGGCCGCCATCCACGGATCCCTTTGCCAGAAGCTCCTGCTGGACAGCGCCTATGTTGGTTTCGCGCAGAATGTTGCCAGCCAAATCGACTTGGCGCAAGAATTGTCCTTGCGCTTGCGCAGCAGCCCAAGCCGGCTCGTTTTCGATACTAAGGAAGTCGCCGCCAGGAAGGGGGCGCGTAAGCAGGTTATTGTGACCCACGTCATCCGGGTAGTAATACCAAATGATGTTGCCTTGTAAATCTGTCGCCGTATTGGCATAGACAGGTCCATTTCCAAATGTGACGGGGTTATGCAGGATCACCGGGTAACTTTTGTCGGTGGCGGGCGTAATGACCGTGAATGGAGGAAACGGAACCGTCGTGGTGGGCAGCGCGCCGGTAGTGAAACTGAGGGAGGGTCCGTTCGTGATCTTGCCGCCGGTATTCGTTTGGGCGTTCATACTATACGCGGTGCTCGGATACATGCCCGCTATTTCAAACGTCATGGTGGCGGGAGGATGACAATTCACCCAATTCGTGGCGGTCTCCGGCGCGCTTCCCGTTTGCTCCTTAAACGCTACTCGCATGGTGCTTCCGGCGGCGCACGAAGGCGCACTGAACAGAGCTACCAGGACATTGGATGTTTTCTCTACCACGGGAGTGCTACCGGTCACCAACGGATTCACTTTGAAGGTGACGGTCTTCGTAGCGCTCTGGCCGGATACGAAGTCTTTCGCCACGACCTGGATCTTGTAGGTGCCTTCGATTCCTGTGGGGACCCACACGAAGGGATTGCCGGTCCAAGTACCGCTGCCGAGCGTGCCGGTATTAAAATCATCCACCATTCCGAGCTGTCCGCCAGGGGGAGTGACGTTGAACTGGAAGGCCAGGGGACCCGCGTTGCTATCCGTGGCGGTAGCCGTCCAGGTGATGGTTTTACCGATCGGTTGGGGAGATGCATGCGAAGGCGTCATGGACACAATCGCTATAGTGGCAAACGCGGGCGCGGGCAACATCGCCAGCAACCCAATAAAAACCGGCAGAGCATTGTTGGGTATTTTCATTGAAATTTCCTTTCCCCGCGCTAACCGGGCCACCAGCAACTTTCGCAGTCTCCGGGCGGCAAAACCAGACATCATCCTTACTTTTCAATGTTTTAGGTGCGCCCCTCGGAAATCGCGACCTGCCCAGCCAACCGAAGTAGTAGTATAACAACGCCTGTCAAACTTCAGTACGAGTATGAGTACCAGTAGTTTCCGTGGAAATGGGCTTCCGGCAAGGAATTTTACTCCTTTTCTTAAAAACAAACAAGGCCGTTCGATTCTTCCCCGAATCCGGTGCGGATGTCACCCGACTTAGGCGACGGAACTGGCTTCCGGGGGTGAATCGTAGTACCGGTACGAACCCGATTGACTTTGCATCTGTTGGGTTTAGATAATAAAATTCCTACCCGTTCCTCGCCGGTGCGGTTACGCGTCTCATGTGTGGGGGGCGCCGGTTCTTCAATGAAAGAGGTCCTTTTTTGAAACGAATTCATATTCTTTGTGCCGCTGGCCTGCTGGCCGCATTGGGGATGGCCCCGCTTTACGGTACTGTCACGATCGAGTCCCTCACTCCTTCCGTAGCCTCGCCGCAACCGATCGGCACGACCGTGACCTGGGCGGTAAAAGCCACGGATACCGAGGCCAACAATCTGACTTTTCAGTTCAATGTCGCTTCCGGCACCGGACCCTACGCCCTGGTGCGCGACTTTAACATCGGAACGCTATCCTCCGGTGTCTGGACGGCCCAGCCTTTTGTATGGACGACGATCGCCGGGGAAGGGACGTACAGCATCCAGGTGATCGCCAAGGATTTTGTTTCGGGCGAAACCAGCACCAGGACCGCAAGCTACAAATTGCAGACCCGTGTATCGGCCGGCGCGGCAGTCGTCCACAAGACGGCCAATTCGCTAGTGGCGCTGTTCAGCGCGCCCTCTTGCGCCTCGGGCAGCACCATGCGGGTTGCATTTCTTACCGGGAGCAATTCTCCCAACTACACGGCCTGGGCGAATTGCAAACCACCCGTGAGCATGAATTTTTACGTCGCGGGTATGCTGCCTTCTACGGCGTATTCGATGTATGCCCAGACGGCTACAAACGGCAAAATCACTAATGGCGCCACCCTGAGTTTTACTACAGGCGCGTTGCCGACTAAGTTGGCACAGGGTTATCTCCCGTCCTTTACAGTTCAGACCAAGGCGCCTACCAACGATCCGAACCCTATGCTGCTGTGGGCCTTCACGAAGCTCATTGTCCCAGTCGCCACCGACCTGAACGGCAATATTATCTGGTATTACGGGACCGGTTTGGGAACTTTGTTGACGCGTCCCGTGTCCGGCGGCACGATGCTGACCATCCAGAACGGTACCTCCTGGGATTCAGCGAATACCACCCAGCAGTTGCTCCGCGAAATCGACCTGTCGGGCAATATCGTACATGAGACCAACACGGGTGTGATTGCCAACCAACTCGTGGCTTTGGGTGTCACGGACGCGGCACCATGCGGTTCGATTCCGCAACCGCCCAAGGTCGGCGACGCTTGCCTGGACGATTTTCACCACGACGCCATCCGCTATCTGATCAACGGCCAGCAATATACCGCGTTCATGGGACATATCGAAAAACTCTTCCCGGCGGGGACCCAGGGCAATAAAGGCAGCAATCCGGTGGATATTCTGAGCGAAGTCGTCATCGTGCTGGATTCCAACTGGCAGGTAGTATGGTGCTACGACGCCTTCAACCAGCTTAATATCGAACGCGCAGCACCACTGGGAGAGACCTGCACGGCGAGCGCCTCGGATTGTCCCACTAACTTGTATCTGGGCACCGTCGCAAATGACTGGACGCACGCCAACACGGTCGACTTTGTAGCCAACAGCGCTAACCCTGACGCCGGTAATTTTCTGATTTCCATGCGGGACCAGGACCAGGTGATCAAAGTCAACTACAACAATGGCGGGGGCAGTTGCGCACCGCCGCCGGCCGTCAGTTGTATTGGCTGGTACATGGGGCCGCCCGATGAATTGACTGTACCGCCAAACAGCTTTGCATTCGAAAACTTGACTGCCGATCCATGGCCCTGGTTTTCGCACCAGCACGACGTTACCTTTGCGAATGGCGGTGCGACGGTGACGGTGGACGGCTTGACCGGATCTGTTACAGGTTACCTGTTGACGATATACGACAATGGGAACACCCGCTATTCCGCGCCTCCGTTGGGGCTGGGATCCAACTGCGCCGGTCCGCCCGACGATTGCAACAGCCGGGGCATGGCTTTGATTGTGAACGAGGCAGCCATGACGGTGACTCCCGTTTTGATGCAGGATCTGGGCATCAAGACTACGGCATTGGGTAGCGCCGGTCTATTGATGAACACGACTCCCAATCATTATGCCTTCGGGACGGGGCTTTACACCACGATACCTACCGAGTCCCTGGAGTTGTCCCCCACGCCGAATACGATTTCGGCCACGACTATTCTAAACGTACATGGCTCGTCTTACTCGTATCGCTCGTGGCAGATGCCCAACCTGTACAACACTCCGGCCTTGTAAGTCGGGGCTTTTGGAAGACCCGGGGCGGGCCGTAAGCCTGCCCTAGAGGTCAAGTACGTTTAGCCAGCTAGACCAAATCGAGATCCTGCAGACTATAGCCGAAGGCGCGCACGCGCGGCTCAAACCGATCGATACATTCCTGAATGGAAGCGCCAGATTGCGGATCGTTCTTTAATGCGAGCCATTGCCCGAAATATTTCTTGTTGTGCTCCGAGGTAGCCTCGAAGGTAGTGGGGTGTGGATCCAATCCTAAGAACTTATAGATGGTACTAATCGTGGTGAACGGCTGCGAGATGAGGGTTTCGTATTTAACGGTCATGACGCGGCGCAGGTGCGAGCGGTCCTTCTCGAAGGTCTCGTGCGCCACCAACCAGTGCTCCACCAGCGAACTGAGTCCGGTGGGGCTCCATTTTTCCGTGGCCAGCGACACAGCGACGGGGTGCCGCTCGATGATGACGAACCAGGAATTTGTGAAGACCTCCTGCAGAAAACGGGTCCAGAGAATATTGGGGGGGGATTTCTCCAGCAGGAAGCGCTTCGATAGATCGAAGAACGGAAACCACTCCAGCGCTAGCCTGGTCTTGTTCTCGGGCGTCAGAAATTCCGAATCCTCCTTCAGGTTTGCGTCCGGTGAAAACGCGAATTTTCCGGGTCCTCCCCAAAAAATCGCGGGAGGGTATACTGATTGCAAGTACTGGCCTTCATCCTCCGCGCCCAGCCATTCATTGGCGTCTTGGTTGTTGGCAAAGCCGCTGATCTCGGGGTGCTCCCGCAACATCCGGAACAGGAGCGTGGTGCCACTGCGATGCAGGCCGCCCAAAATGGCGAACGGGTGCGTCTGGGCGATCTCTTGCGCTTGTTCGGGCGTCAGCTTGCTGCCCGGGGCCTTGATATACGTAACGAGCTGATCGTCGCTGATAGACTCTGGCATTCCCTTAAGGTATCCCATTGGTTTTGATTTTGTCCAGCACCGGGCGAGGCCCACACTCACGGATGTCGTTCGCGCTCACCGGTTTGCCCGTACCGGATGTCTAGTACCCAAGAGGGCGCCGAGGGGCGTCCGGCATGGTAAACTGGCGAGACAGGCGCCGCAGGGTTTCAGCCGTTGCGGAACTACAAATTTTCATAAAATAACCACGCTACACAGGTGGCGCGTCTCTGTAAGGAGCGTGCCATGGGAGGGAAATTCTTCATGTTTCAGCGGCTGCGACTTTCGGTGTCGCTTCTAAGTCTGGCGGTCTGGGGCGCGGCATCCTGCCTGGCGCAGGCGCCCGTGGGATCCCTGATGGGCACGGCGCACGACAGCACAGGCGCTGTAATGCCGGGTGTCAACGTCACCGTCACCAACAAGGACACCGGGCTCGTGCGGCAGATGACCACGTCCGGGGAAGGCATCTTCAGTGCCGCATCGCTGCCCGCCGGCAACTACAGCGTCAAGGCTTCGGCAAGCGGCTTTCGCACGCTCGAAGCCACCGCCACCGTGCAAACCGGCCAAGTCACTAACGTCGATATGGAGCTGCAATTAGGCGCCGAGGCCGAAGTCATCAATGTGCAGGGCGAGACCGCCCAAATCAGCTATGACAGCCACGAGATCTCCGGTGTGATCACCCATGAGAATATTGAGAGCCTGCCTGTGAACGGCCGCAGCTTCCTGCAATTGTCCATGCTCGAGCCCGGCGTGAACGTGACCCCAAACAACGTGGGCCAGTATAACAAGCAGTTCGACGTCTCCATTCTGGGCGCCAGTTCGGCAAATAACTCCGTGCGCATCACGGTAGACGGCGCGACAGTGCAGGACTCGATCACCGGAGGAACCCAGCAGAATTTTTCGCAGGAAGTCGTGCAGGAGTTCCAGCTTTCGTCGACGAACTTCGATCTCTCGACGGGCATCGGAGCGGGTGGCGCCATCAACGTGGTTACACGTTCCGGCGGTAACGACTTCCACGGCAGCGCGTTCTTCTTCTACCGCGATCACAATATGTCGGCTTTCCCGTTCCTGGCGCATGAGCCGGGCGAACCGAACAGTCCGTACTTCGCACGCAAGCAGGAGGGTTTCTGGATCGGTGGTCCCATCAAGAAAGACAAGTTGTTTTTCTTTTCCAGCCTGGAGCACATCGACCAAACCTCTCTTTTCAGCGCGTTTCCGAGCGACCCGGCATTCCAGGCGTTTGGGACCAACGCGGCCAGCCCGTATCATGCCAACGAACTCACTGAGCGCCTGGACTGGCGGATAAACACCCGGAACAATGCCTTTCTGCGGTACTCGCACGACGGCAACAACTCCTTTGCTCCTCCCGGCATCGGGGACCTACCTTCGGATTGGGCCACCAATAAGAATTGGGCCGATTCAGGGGTCCTTTCGCTCATCAGCGTGATCACGCCGGCCACTGCGAACGAATTCCGCTATTCTTACACCTTCTGGTCCAATGTCAACGCGCCACCGACTCTGTCGGAGTGCCCCGCCCCTTGCACCGGATGGGACTATCCCACCGGCTTGCGTAACAACTATGCCACCAACGAGGACGGTCCCATGATTACCATCCTGGGCGTCAACAACTTCGCACTGGGAGAATCCGCGACGACCCCGCAGAGCCGTTTGTTGCGGCGGCACATTTTCGCCGACAACGTAAGTTCGCAGAAGGGCACCCACTCGATCAAGTTCGGTGGATACTGGGAATATCAAAAGGGGACGGGCTACTATTCTTACGCCCAGCCTGCCGCAATGGAGTTGTGGTCGCCGGAATTGGTGCAGGCCTACAATCAAAAAATTACAGCCGAGGGATTCGCGGCCGATCAGATCCAGATTCCTTCCACATTCAACACGATTTCCGATTTGTTAAAGTTGCCGGTGGCGTCGTTTACGATCGGCGTGGGCAACCCGATTCAGCCGCCGCTGTACCAGCCAGGCAACGCCAACCACGACAACCTATTCCACTTTTATGCCGAGGACACCTGGAAAGTTCGTCCGCGCTTCAGCCTCAACTATGGTCTGGCTTGGTCGTATGAAAGCAACGCGCTGAATTTCGATCTCACGAAGCCCGCATATTTGGCGCCCGTCCTGGGGTCTAACGGCCTGGGGTCGGAACAGCACTCGCCGCGTAATTTCAGCCCCATGCTGGGCTTTGCCTGGACCGTTACAAAAGACAACAAAACCGTGATCCGGGGCGGCTCCGCAATTTACTATGACACGTGGGACATATTCAACCGGCTGATCGAGCGCGTGATTCTGAGCCCGGTCGGCGTCGGACGCATCCCGCTTCCTGACAGTACTTTCTTCCCTTACATCTACCAAATCAACGGCTACGCATCTCTCCCGGCGGCCCTTCAGCCCACCAGTTTCAGCAGCGAGCCGACCACCTTCACAGGTCAGGGGCTGCTGAATTATTTGACGATATTCGTGAACCAGGCGCAGGCGAAACTCGATTCCGGTCTCTCGGGCCAGAACATCGATTTATTTAAGACCGGCCAAGGCTTGATTCCCTCCAATTTCAAGCTGCCTTACTCCGAGCACGCCAGCATCGGCGTGCAGCGGGAGCTTCGCAGCGACCTGGTGCTGAGCGCGGATTTTGTATTCCGGCAATACATGCACCAGTTGATCAACGACGTCGACCTGAATCACTATAACAGCGCGACCGGGCCGATTATCCCTAAATGCACCCCGGCGCAAGCACTGCTGAATAACGTTGAGTGCTCGACAGGTCCCATTGAAGCGGAGATTTCCGGCGGCCGCTCGCACTACAAAGGGCTGCTGATGAAGCTGGACAAGCGGTTCTCCCACAGGACCACGGGCACGTTGGCCTACGCCTACGCCGATCAGGTGGGCTATAACGGTTTGATCGATAACAGCAACTGGTTTGCAAGCTGGGGTCCACAGGCTGGCCACCAGACGATTACAGGCTCGATCGTCGTGTTCCTGCCTTTGGGTATCCAGTTTTCAGGTATCTCTTCCTACCAAAGCGCCACGCCTTTCCAGCCCTTCCTGACGGGTGTGGACCTTAACGGCAATGGCGTGTTTGCGACCGCCGGCGAAAGCCTGTATCCTGGACCTGCCCTCCCGGGTGGCGGGTTCAATCAGTTCGATGTCGGCAAGGGAAAAAATGATCTCATTCAACTGGTGAACCAGTTCAACCAGACCTACGCTGGAAAAACCGATCCGTTAGGGCATCCGATCCCCACGATTACGCTGCCCTCGAATTTTTCGTTTCCGCGGCCCTTCACTTCTCAGGATATACGCGTCACCAAGGTATTCCCACTACACGGCGAGCGGTGGAAGCTGTCCGTTTTCGGGGAGTGTTTCAATGTTTTCAATATTGCAAACCTCACCTTCTATAACGAAGTCCTGAACGCGCCAAACTTCGGCCAGGCGTCGCAAAGAACGTCGAACATCTTTGGCACGGGCGGCCCCCGCGCGTTTCAATTGGGCAGCCGTCTCACATTCTGATCTATTTTGGCGTAGTGGCCGCCACGACCGTGGACATCGGCGACGTATTGCTTCCCGTATCAACGGCCTGCACGGCGTAGTAGTACGTAGTGCCCCCAGTCAGCCCGGTGTCGGAATAGCTGATCTTGGAGGCCGGAATTGAAGTGAGCGGGGCGAGGTTGGTAGGTGCAGTTCCCCGATAGATGCTGTACGAAGCCAGGGGCATCCCAAGAGGTCCTGGGGTCCAGGCCAGCTCGACCTTGGACTTTGACGGGGCGGATGCCGTCAAGTTCGTGGGCGCGGCAGGCATCGCCAATGTGGTCGCTGCAACAGCCGCGGACATGGCCGACAGGTCACCGCCCGTATCCGTCGCCTGGACCGCGTAGTAATACGTAGTCGCCGGGGACCCGGATACGTCCTTATACGCGGGCTGCACAACAACCGCCACCTGGCTTAGAGTCGCGGCCGTGGCGCCCCGATACACGTGGTAATTCCGGATCGGGAGACCGCCGCCGACTGCGGCATCCCACGTCAGGCTGATCTGCACTGTCGAGACGGGTGTCGCCACAAGCCCGGCCGGTGCCTCTGGCGCTGCCGGGACATTAACAGTCAGCGTGGCCGACATCGGCGACAAATCCGCCGCGGTGTCGGCTGCCGCGACCGCGTAATAGTAGGTCGCCCCCGCTGTAACGGTTCTATCCCAGTACGAGGTCTGTTGAACCACCGCCACCTGGCTCAGATTGGAAGAAGTCGTCCCGCGGTACACGTGGTAGTTCTGGATCGGCAAGCCACCACTGGCTGACGTTGCCCAGGTCAACTCGATCTTGCTCGCGGACGCCGGCGTCGCTGCAAGGTTGGTGGGCGCGGACGGCGCCGTCGGCGTGGTGGCGGGCACGGTCGCGGACATCGGCGACAGGTCCGCCGCAGTGTCGGCCGCCTCAACTGCGTAGTAGTATCTCGTGCCGGCCGTAACCGTTCGATCCGTATACGAATTCTGTTGCGTCACCGCCACTTGATTGAGGTTCGCCGATGTGGTTCCGCGGTACACATGGTAATTCTGAATCGGCAAGCCGCCGCTGACCGAAGCCGACCACGTCACGCCGACCTTGCTCGTGGAGGCCGGCGTCGCCGCAACGTTGCTAGGCGCTGACGGCAGCGCCGGTGTCGCAGTCGGCACGGTCGCAGACATTACGGAGAGATCTCCACCTGTGTCGGCGGCTGCCACTGCGTAGTAGTACGTCGTGCCGGCCGTGACCGTCCTATCCGTGTACGAAGTCAGTGGCAGCACCGCTAGTTGACTGAGGTTCGACGATGTGGTTCCGCGGTATACGTGGTAGTTTTGGATCGGCAAACCGCCGCTGGCCGCTGCCGACCACGATAAGCCAATTTTGCTCGCCGAATCCGCCGTTCCCGCCACATTCGCGGGGGCTGCAGGCGGCATTGGCGTCGAAACGGCTACAATCGCCGACATGAGCGAAATATTTCCAGATTTGTCTTCCGCCTCTACGGCATAGTAGTACGTCGTCCCTCCCGTCAGCGGATAGTTGGTATACGCGGTGCTCGTGCCGGCGGTGCGCGCAATTTGGCTTAGGGCCTGCGGAGAAACACCCCAAAACACGATGTAACTGCCGACGCCAACATTATCGGTGGAAGGGGACCAGGTAAGCTTTACTTTTTCGCACGACAACGCGACGGCCGCGACACTGCCCGGCGCACTGGGTGGGGTCACGTCCCGGGTGGTGATATCAAGGGGCAGAGAGGCCGCCGAAATGTTCCCTGCCAGGTCGAATGCTTCGATCGTGTAGGTATACTTCACACTCTCGCTCAATCCCGCGTCCTGAAAATACAGCGATGCCGTGATTCCGGCCACCGCACCATCGCGCAACACGCGGTAGCCGGCTACTCCGACATTGTCAGTCGCAGCATTCCAATTCAAGAAAGTCGTACTGGGGTTGCCCGAGCCGCCGGTTAACCCGCCAGGTGCCGAGGGAGGCGCTGTATCGGGTGGCGACACCATCGATTTGTAATAGCTCATTCCTGTCCCGGTGTACTGCGCTTCCTGATTCGCCACCGACACCAGTGAATTCTCCTGACTGAGGATTTGCCCGGGCGTCAGGTTTTCTGTAGCCGCGTCATAGGTCTGATAAACAAAATAATATTCCGAGCTATAGGGATTCAGAAATAACATTTGCGTGTTCTTGGCGAGCTTTTGCATTGTCTGGATGAACAGCGCGTCCAGCGGCGCCCAGAAACTGAACGGGTCCCTGCCGCGAATCACATCGTTCGACAGCACGCCGACCTCGGTGTCCCGCTCTTTCGACAGCCAGCATTCCGTCATCGCCACAGGCTTTCCTGCTGCCGCGGCCGCACTCGCAATTTGCAACGCATTGGGTAGGAAATTGTCGTTTACCGGGTAAATATGAAAATCGATAAAATCCACGGGTAATGTCACGAACTCCTGGATGAATTCCAGAAATCCATTCAGCCACGTTCCCACGCCCGCGCCCACTTTCACGTTCGGGACATCCGCCTGCTGTAAGCTAGTGAGGATCTGGCCCAACATGGCGGTAGCCCCATTGGGCGTGTTTACGTTCCCTTGACCACTGTTAGCGGCCTCCGTATCGGGCTCTTCCAGCACCACCATATAGTCGGGCTGCAGAGTCTGTGCAATCACCGCGGCAGTGTCCGCGCGAGCCTGCTGATACTGCGTCCAGTTCAAAGTAGCGTAGAATGGAGCCACGTTCCAACCGGCTGCAATATCGTTGCTCAAAAGCGTATCGTTCTCTACGACTACTTTCAAACCGGCGGATCTGATCGCGCTGGCCAATCCCTGATAGTATGTGACGTAATCCGCATATGACTGGCCCTGGCTCGTCAGGAAAGGTTCATAAAGCATGGGGAACCCGATTTCCACCAGAATAGCTTGTGCCCCCATGGCTTTTAGGGCGTTTAATTGTAATTGCATGCCGAGCGTTCCATTCAACAACTGGGGGCCCACATTACTATTGGCAACTTTCAGCGAGCCGGTCATTAGCGTGGCGGACTTTGAGCCGCCTCCGGAACCCAGAGTCGAGTTGAAGTTGACGAGATAGTTGTTCAACTCCGTATAAAGGTCCTGGAACACCGGCGGCACTGGCGGTGCTTGCGCACTGGCGCAAGGCGTATACACGGCTGACAACATCGCGATGGTAAGCAGGCCGGAAAGGCGCTTCGGCCCGCTATGCATACGAATCAGTGGTTCCGCGACCCTATGCGTGATTGCTGTGGCGTCCGCCATCTCGTCGTCTCTTAGAAATGCGTCGGAAACGATTTGCCATTAAATCGGATATTAAACCCTATTGTACTCAATAACACTTTCGTTAGCCCGAATCATTTCTCAGGCGGACCTTTCGGCAAGCCGCGGGGGATGGACGGCCAGAGGCGGCTCTCCAGCAGAAGAAGGCCGCGGGCATATGAGTTTGGATACTCTGATCGCGAAGAACCAGCAGACGGGCCTCCCCAGTCCCGAAAAGCCAGTGCCTATCTCAGAGGGCACGAAAAACACTTCGACTACGAGGTCAACTCGAACACCGTACCACAACCCGCTGCTTCATCCAAGCGTTCGGGCCGAAAACGACTTCTTTTCCGGGCCAGAGCGATGCTGGGCATAGGACTTCCATCCAGCACGCCGCGGCGTCTCTGGCTGGAAGTCCGGCCGAACAATTTCGGGCGAGTAAAACAGGATAGGATAGAAACTTCGTTCAGTCAACCGCGCCTTGGGTGTTTACCCGGCGTGCAGCAGGATAACTGTACTGTCCATCACGATCTTCCTAAAACCCAATTATGGCCGCACTAAATCGGCCCTCGAATAGGCGAAAAGCGTTCGCTTTTTTGGCTTGATGGGGGGCATCCTCGGTGAGAACAAGGCGAAATCAGATGGGCTTGGTGGCACACGGCCGCGTTCCGGGGTTGGGCTTACGCCCGCGCCCCGGCGCTGCATCGCCTTAGATCCACTCGCCCGGATGCGATTGCTCAGCTATTGCTGCGACGACCCCGCGACCCCCGCCGAGATCGCCGAAAGATCGCCAGCCGTATCGGCAGCCTGGACGCCGTAGTAATACGTCGCCCCGGGGCTGACGGAATTGTCCTTGTACGAGGTAGTCAGGGCGGTGGCCACTTGGCTCATATTGGAGGGCGACGAACCTCGAAATATGAAATAATGCGCAATCGAGAGATTACCGCTCGACGGCAACCAGCTCAAGGCTATTTGCGTGGTCTTGGTCCCCTGTGCCGCTACGCCCGCCGGTGTCGTCGGCAGGGGGAACGTGGCAGCGGGCACTGCGGCACACAACGCCGAAGCATCCAGCGCCGTATCCACCGCCTGCACCGCATAATAGTAGGTCGTCCCCGGGGTAAGGGACAAATTGTTATACGTGGTGCTCGAAGTCACCGCGATCTGGCTGAGGTTCGAGGGCGAGGTCCCCCGGTACACGTGGTAATAGCCGATCGGCAAGCCACCTGGCGTGGAAGGCGACCACGTCAGTGCGATCTTGCTACTGGACACGGGTGTTGCTATCAGATTTGCCGGGACAGACGGATCGCCCACCGTGGTGATCGAAACCGGCGCGGAAACTGCCGACAATCCTTGTGGTTTGCCGTTGTCAGCCGACTGTACGGCGTAGTAGTACATCGTCTGGCCCGAATCTGCCGTATCCGTATACGATGTCTTGGTCGTAATTACAAGCTGAACCAGGTTCGCCGGCGAGGTCCCTTTATACACGCGGTAGTTGGCAATTCCCAGACCACTGGTCGCCGCGGACCACGCTAATGCCACCTTGGTACATGACTCCGCCGTTGCCGTCAAGTTCGCCGGCACCGTTGGAAGCGCATACGTCGTAGTCGAGACCGGCGCGGAGAGCCCTGATTGCGCGGGCGGGACTCCAGTGTCCTGCGACTGGATCGCATAGTAGTATGTCGTTGCAGGCGTCGCCGACATGTCCGAATACGAGGTGGTGCTTACAGTCGCCACTTTGCTCAGGCTGGACGGCGAGGTGCCCCTGTAAACAAAGTAGTACGAGATGGCCAGGCCTCCGGTCGATGCGGACCATGACACACTCACTTTGGTGGTCGCGGCAGGCGTCGGCAGTACGCTGCCGGGCGCAACGGGTAGCGCCGGTGTGGTGAAAGCGACTGGCGTCGACGGATACGAAATGTTCCCCGATTTATCCTGCGCTGCCACCGAGACGTAGTACGTCGTTGCCGGGCTCAGTGTGTAATTACTGTAAGTCAGCGTCGGGGATTTAATCATGGCGACTTGGCTGAGAGCATTCGGCGATATGCCCATGTACACGACATAGTATGCCACGCCGGTGTTGTCGGTCGAAGCCGACCACGTCACAGTCGCTTTGGTGCATGCGCCGATCTTTACTGATACGTTCCCCGGGGTCGTCGGAGGCGTCGTGTCACTGGTCGTGACGTTGATAGACGCGGAATTCGTCGTGTTTCCGGCCAAGTCAAACGCTTGGACCATGTATGTGTAAGTCGTCGCCTCTGTCAGGCCCGTGTCCTGAAAGTATGTGAGGGCGGTAGGGTTAGGGCTGGTAGGATTGACGACCAGTTGACCATCGCGGTAGATGTAGTAGCCGGCCACGCCTACATTGTCGGTCGCAGCCGTCCATGTCAGACCGACAATGGTCGGGTTGCCCGATCCACCACTCAGATTGCCTGGAGCGGATGGAGGAATCGTGTCGGCAGGCACGACAATCGAATTGTAGTAGCTCATCCCGGTACTGGTGTATTGGGCTGTCTGGTTAGCGGCGGATACGTTTTGATTTTCCGTGCTTATAAGCCAGCTAGTCGGCTGGTTCTCGGTGGAGTCGTCGTACGGCAGGTACGAGAAGAAGTATTCCGCGTTGAATGGGTCCAGGAAGAGCATCTGGGAATTGTTGGCCAGGTTTTGCATCGTCTGAATGAACAACGCGTCTAAGGGCGCCCAGAAACTGAACGGGTTCCGGCCTTGCACGACGCTATTCGGAATCTCGCCCACCTCTGTGTCCAACTCTTTCGAGAGCCAGCATTCCGTCATGGCCACCGGTTTTCCGGCCGCCGCCGCGGTACTCACGATCTGCAGGGCGTTGGGCAAAAAGCTGTCGTTGATCGGGTAAATGTGGAAATCAATGAAATCTACAGGTAACGCTACGAAGCTCTGGATGAATTCGAGGGAGTTGTTCAGCCAACTCCCCACCCCCGCGCCAACCTGCATGTTAGGAACGGCCGCCTGTTGTAGACTCGTCAAGATCTGGCTCAGCATGGCCGTATCTCCACTGGGCGTGTTCACGTTCGATTGGCCGCTGTTGGCGGCCTCTGTGTCGGGCTCTTCCACCACCACCAGATAATCGGGCTGCATGCTCTGCGCGATGGTCACGGCTGTCTGGGCGCGGGCCTGCTGGTACTGCGTCCAGTTTAAGGTGGCATAGAATGGGGCGACATCCCAGCCGGCCGAGACATTGTTCGTCAGCAGCGTATCGTTTTCGACGACCAATTTCAAACCGGCCGCCCGCACGGCAGCGGCCACCGCCTGATAGTAGGCGACGAAGGTGCTTTGCGTCTGGCCCACGCTGGTCAGGAACGGCTCGTAGAGCATCGGGAATCCCACTTCAACCATAATCGCCTGTACGCCCATAGCCTTTAAAGCGTTGAGCTGCAATTGTACACCGGCTGGCAACTGCGAACCGGTCATCCCGATCACCAGTGCTGCTCCCGTGTTGGCGTTGGAAAACTTCAGCGAGCCCGTCATCAACGTGGGCAACGCCGGAGTGTTTCCGGGCGGAAGCGTCGCATTAAAGTTCACCAAATAGTTGTTCATCTCGGTGTAAATCGGCTGAAATGCCGACGGGACAGGGGGCGCCTGAGCGCTGACATGAATTGGGAACACCAGCGCTACAACGGCGAGGAGGTAGAGAATCAGCGTGAAAGAATAAGATCTGGGTTGCATAAATTTCCATTTCCGCGTCATGTGGGGTTCCGGGGCTTGAACGCCCCTCGAGTGCGCTTGTTTCGACCGACTGCCGAGCGCCGTCCATCTGATTCCAGCGGAACTCTCTTCTAGACCCACGGCACGAAACATTTGCATTTCTCCCGGCACGACAGCCAGAAAATTCTCCGCGGATGCCAGTCTGAATTGCGGCACGTCTCGCGGCTTCTGTTCATACAAGAACATTGCCGGTAGGGGTGAATCAATCATCTCGATGGATAGCCGCGGTTAATTAGTTAACCATTAACCCTTTCCTGAAGTGAGCTTTCCAAGCCCTCTGAGCCGCCGACACCCGCACTTTTACACCGCAAACCACCGTGTTTACCGTGCCACCATTCAGCACAACAGATCTTAATGCCCTAAAGCTTAACATCAGTTTTCAAAGATATGTTACTGTATAAATACAGTTGCGACCTCTAGCGCCGCAACGGCAATTATGTCGCGCAATTTTCGCCGAAGGTCTGCCATCATAGCCCCGTGGCAGAGTGGGGCAAAATAGGCTCATGCGTGCGAAAGAGCACGAACTGTAGCAATCGGAGTTCCAAACAGGCGCCCCGCATGATGTCATGAAAACAAAGCACTTCGTGCTAAGTGACCGAGCATGAAATGGAGCCGGCAGGAGATTCTTACATGCTGGACGCGGCAACTTCCGGTATACACTGGGAATTCGTGACAAGGTCCTGGTTCGGTGAATGGCGACGGATTAGAAAAGGCCCATAAAACGGTAAGGGGCGAAGCCCGTTTGGACTCCGCCCGCCCCCTTACCGCCTGGCTCAAAACTTAGGAAAACCGGCGACGTTCTGTCCGCCTACTTGAATTCTAAGTGAGCGCAGGCGCTTCTGAAAAGGACCTGCTGTACCGTACCGGGTACCGCGCCAGCACCCTGGGGGCGGCCCAGGAATAAACCTCTGGGCCGGCGGCTTATGCCAATGCGGAGCTTTCGCAATGGAATCTAACACAAATTCAGTCGGCCGCCGGGGTTTCCTGTTGGCCTCGACAGCGTTTTTGGCTGGCACCGCGTGTACCAACGAGGTTCGCAGCGCCGCCGCCGCGTCCGGTGATGTGAGGCGGAGGGAGCCCGGCTCAGTCCGTCTGGTTGACTTCTCGGACTCAGGGAAGAGAATCGGAATTGTGACGACTGAGAAAATCGTCAAAAGCGACGACGAATGGAAGCGCCAACTCACCCCAGAGCAGTTTGGAGTCACCCGCAAGAAAGGCACGGAACCGGCGTTCATGGGCAAGTACTACAATCTGCACGATAAGGGCCTCTACCGCTGTGTTTGCTGCGGAAACGCCCTGTTCAGCTCTGACACCAAGTTTGAATCCGGTACCGGCTGGCCAAGTTTCTGGGCGCCGGTAGCTAAAGAGAACATTACCGAGGAAACCGACACCAGCTTTGGGATGATGCGCACCGAAGCCCTCTGCAGCAAGTGCGACGCCCACCTGGGGCATGTCTTCCCCGATGGGCCGCAGCCCACGGGCTTGCGCTATTGCATGAATTCAGCTTCGCTGCGGTTCGTCAAGCAGGAAGGTTAACCAAAGTCTTGAAATCCGGATGGCGGCTGTCTGCATAAAGACCGTTACGCGCGCGCCAACATCGGGATCAGTCTTCCTCCAGCGCCGCGCTGTTTTCGTTTCCCGCTTTCACGCGGGTCTGCTTCCACAGGCTGCCCGCGGGCACAAACAGAATCGACCCCGCGCAAAACGCCGCAGCGATCAGGACCACGAACGTACGGCACACAGCGGACAGGCGTTTCAGTCCAAGACCGGCTGGTATCCAATGGTCCACAGCGGCCAATCCATAGAGCACCAATTGCGCGCCCACAGCCGCTTGCGCCCACGGACGCGGAAGCCAGAACCCGCTCGCCGCCATCAGCAGAAATGCGTACGGCAGAAGCAATCGCCCCAGCTTGTACGAGAAAAAATGAAATCCCACCGGTGCGAAGACATTCAGCAGCCGAGGATAACTGGCTATCAACTGAAACAGCCCCGCAAGCGTGCGCACCTTGCGCTGAAATTCTACATCCAGCTCGGTAGGGTAATCGTATGCGACAGCCCGCCTCTCAAAGACAAACCGGTAGCCTCCAAAAATGGCCGCCAACGGCAGGTAGGCATCGTCAATCAAGGCGTCGGGGCGAAGCGGCCGCGCTAACTTGCGCCGCAACGTGTAGACACACCCGGTCGCTACCAGCAGGGAATCCACCGCGGTCAGTTTGTCCCGCAGCCATTTCTCATACCTCCAATAAAGTCCCACATCGGCTTCCCCGCCCCCGTCGCTCTTTACGAAGACGATATGGCCCGAAGCGCCTCCCACTGCCGGATCGCCCAGACATTCCACTAGCCGGCGTAGCGCGTCCGGCTCCAATTGTTGCCGCACATCGGTGAAAAATAGAATGTCGCCAGTGGCCCGGGCCATACCCGCATTCAGCGCCGCCGCCTTGCCGCCATGTGGCACACGCAGTAGCTCGACGCCCTCCGCCCGAAATTCCTGAACAATGCTGTCCGTCTCGTCCGTGGAACCGTCCGAGATGATTACCGTCTGCAAACGTGCCCTGGGATAATCGAGTTGCAGAATCGATTCCAATTTTGCGCGCATCCATTTCTCGCCGTTGTACACGGCCAGCAGGATCGTCACGGTTGCATCTGTAAAGTGTTTATGGACTGGCTTGGGGCGCCACCGAGCCAGTAATGCCAACAGCAAGGGGTATCCGGCTACCATATAGAACGCAAATCCGGCCCCCGCCACAAACAGGATCACGGCCATTCTGGTCACAGATTCACGCCCACGCTACTATGTTGGCACAGGCCTCAGCCTTGGAACGCGAGCTTCGCTCTCCGGCAACGCATGCGAGAATAGCAGCTTGATCCATCTCGCAGGCCCGCATGCGCATTTTCATTGACGCCATCCCCTTGCTGGTTCGCAGCGCTGGCGTCAAGAATTATCTTTTCCACTGGATTGTTCAACTGCGCCAACTGCTGGGCGACGAACAAGTCCGGCTTTTTCCTTTTCTAGACCGGCTCCCAGATCTAGACCATGAAGGTTCTGCCGCAGACCCGCCGGGTACCCTGGCGCGTCAGGCACTGCTCTTTGCCCTCAATTTATGGCCGAATTATGCCGCGGACCTGATGGCGCCTCGTGATGGTATTTTCCATGCGACCAAACTGCTCCACCCGCCGCGCCACCTCTGTTTGACCGCGACTTTGCATGATATGACGTGCTGGCTCCTGCCGGAATTCCACCAGTCTGCAAACGTGGCCGCCGAAAAACGATTCGCCGGGCGTATCTGGAAAGCGGCCGCCGGCCTGATCGCTGTTTCCGAGAACACCCGACGCGATGCCATCCGGGTGCTGAAACTTAAACCAGAGACGATCCAGGTAATTTATCCAGGCGTGGCCAGGGCGTTTTTCGGCATCACCAGCGCAGCGAGCGCCACTGCGCGCTCCAAATATGGACTCCGTCGGCCCTACGCCCTATATGTAGGTACCGTTGAGCCCCGCAAAAACCTGGATCGTCTGCTCGACGCCTGGCTAGCTCTGCCCGCCTCGCTACTCGAACAATTCGACCTCGTGGTGGCCGGTCCGGAAGGCTGGCAATCGGCCGGAACTTTAGCCCGGCTGCGCGCGCCCACTCCTGGCGTGCGCTACCTGGCTTATGTGCCTGAGCCCGATCTGCCGGGCATCACAGCCGGCGCAACGGTCTTCGTTTATCCGTCGCTATATGAAGGTTTCGGCTTCCCGGTGGCACAAGCCATGGCGGCAGGCGTACCCGTGATTACGTCCGGCGTTTCGTCTTTACCCGAGGTGACCGGCGGCGCGGCTGTCTTGATCGATCCCCAGAGCTCCGCGGAATTGCGCGCCGCCTTAAATCGCCTGCTCACATCGCCAGCCATGCGTGAGCAACTCGCGGCGGAGGGTAAAGTCCAGGCGGAGCGCTTTCGTTGGGAATCGTCTGCCCTGCGTTCTATAGAATTCTTCGAGACGGTTCTGGGCCGGGCGTAAAGCAGCTTCAGTGCCCGCCCAGTTCGCTGATCAGCGCCTGCCTCCGATATTCGAGATCCGGATTCGCCTCCGCCCGTTCATCGAGCGACCGCCCCAGACTCGCCAGCAGATATAGCAGAAACAAGCCGCGCGCGCCGGGCGTCGCGTTCAGATCGAATTTGGTTCTCCAGCCCTTCTTCAGCAGACTGGCTACCTGTACGCTGAAGTGGAAGGTATCCCATCCCAGGGGTGTTCCGTCTTCGCAGGACTCCCAATCGAAGACCGAGAGACGGCCATCTCGCACGCGCGTGTTCCATGGAACGAAATCCCCATGCCAAAAGCCGCACGGAACCCGGATATTTTCCAACTCACGGCGAGCCTCGCCGAGAGTAGCCGTACCCAAATGCTGCCATCGCCAGTCGCAGCGCCAGGTGACTTCGTTCCAGCGCGCGCCAACTTCTTCGACGACCTGGACGCCGGGCTTATCCACGCGCCGGATGCCCGCCAGTTTTTCGAGGAAATCCACATGCATGCCCGACAGATCTGCCGGTCCGGCCTTGCCTTCCAGCGGTGACTGGAACAACATGTATTTGTTCTGCCATTCGCCGGCGTAAAGCACCTTCGGCGTGTAGGGCCGCAATGCGTTAAGGTCTTCCAGCACAATGGCTTCGCGCCGAACGCGGTCTCCCGCAGGCTTGGTCAGGCCCAGTTTGATATAGCCTAGCGTCTCGCCACCGGCCCGCATCACTTGGATGGTAAGCTTACGATACTTGCCGGGCGAACCGAGACACATGGCGAAGGCCGGGTTGCGCTCTCCCGTCACGTTGGTGACCAGAGCCTTCAGCCCCACCGGTTCTCCGACGTGCAGGGAGTGCATCGCCCAACCGCTCCAGCCTGTCTTCACGATTTGCACCAATAGGCCCTTACGCAAACGGGCGCCGAATGCGTAAGGCGTATAGACCTGAAGACCCTCCAGCGTGGTGCGGCTGTCCCCCAAGGGAAGCAGGTAGCGGGGCTCCTGGCGCGACGGCAAGACCGCAAACCGGTGACGCATCAGGTCACCCTGCGCCGTCCTGCGCCCGGCGAAACACTCCAGCGCGGCTTCCAAGGCTCCGCTCATGAAACAACCTTCACTCTGTTCAATCGTCCCTTTGTATCAATACTTTACTGCCGTCGAACCCGATTTACAATTATTCCGGCGGGAAATGCTCCAAGTCAATTCGTCCGCTCCCGCACCTTGGTCTAAGAGTTTTCTGAGCTCCGAGGCCTGCCAACCCGCTTTTGAAGCCGGTTCGCTTCCCTGCCCTGCGGAATCGGTCATAGCCGACCGCGAGGCCCCCATTCGCCAATTTCGCGGCGTCGCTGTACCAACCCCTGGAGTCGATTTAGGCCCTGGGGCGTGCTTTCATTACTTTCATCACTTTGACGTTGACATTGCAGCCAGGCCCTCAGTAGCATCAATAATATAACGATCCCATGAAAGCGCGTAGCGAGCCGTACCTAAAGTCTCAAGAAGTAGCCGATGTCCTGGGCATCACCAAGCGCACGCTCATGAACTGGTTGCGCACCCAAAAAATCCAGGAGCCGGAGCGTAATCAGGTAAACCGTTACCGGCGCTGGACAGCGCAGGACGTGGAGCGGATACGTCAAACCATCGCGGAGAACAACAGTGATTAGGCTCGTGATTTCGAACCAACGAGGCGGGGTGGCCAAGACCACAACCGCCACGACGCTGGCACGCCTTTGGGCCGACCGGGGGCGCAAGGTACTCCTGATCGACACCGATCCGCAAGGCTCGGTAGGCATGTCGTTAGGGCTTAAGTCCGACAAGTTTCTTCACCACTTCGTGGTTTACAACCACCTGTTCGAAAGTTGTCTGGTACATGCCACACCCAATATCGATGTCCTCTGCAGCAGCCGCGAGACGATTCAGGCCGAAGCCTCTCTTATGGGCGTGCCGGCACGGGAAATGTCCTTTTCCCTGCTCTTCTCCAAAGTCGACGAACCCTACGACATTGTCATCATCGATGTGGCCCCGTCGATCACTCTCATGCAGACTTGCGCCATGGTCTATGCCCAACGCGTTCTGATTCCGGTCAGCATGGATACCCTTAGCTTGCAGGGCGCCGGTGCCTGCCTGGAGACCGCCCGCATGATGAACGAACTCTTTCGCGTCAACGTTCGGCCGGCGGCGCTCTTGCCCGTGATGGTGGACAGACGATTCCAACATACGGCCGTGATGATGAAGTCATTGGAAGACCTTTCGGTGAAGTTCAAGATTCCGCTGCTCCCCGCCATCCGAACGGACGTCACAGTCGCCAAGTGCGGCCGCGCCCGACAGTTCTTGGTGGATTATGACCCTAAGTGTAAAGCCATGGAAGACTATGAGTTAGCGGGAATCCAGCTACTGGAGCTGCTCGATGAGCGAACCGGCCAAAGAGAATCCGAAAACGTCCAAACGGTCCAAGCGTAGGCCCGCCATGGAGCCGCTGGGTTGGGACGAGATCGTCAGCCAGCCAGGCATGGGCGGCTACTTGTCCTTTTTGAATGGTCCTGTTCCCCTCCCTCACCTGCAAGGTGCGTCGACGACTGGACCTGCTCCAGCCCCTGGGGTTGATCCAGGCGCTACAGCCGGCAGCATTCCAGAGGATGAATCGATCCCTGTAGTCGCATTAGACCCGTCACCCCTACCAGCTTCAGCGATCGCACCAGCCCCTGTAGTCGTTTCAGTACCTGATGTTGATTCACACTCCGCCGGCCCTAAGCCTGCTGCAGACCCTGGGACTGTTTCGAACCCATCTGCTGCGGCATCTCCCAGGATTCCCCGGGAATCAAGATCGACCCCTGATGTCGTTTTAATCCCTGCTGTCACGGAAACCCAGCGCTTGCGCATCCGTAGATGCCACGCCACTCACGACGGCCACTCCCTCGGCGAAGAAGTCCTTTATCAAGCGCTTTGGAAGGCCGCTCAACCCGAATCCGGCGACTCCCGCACCATCGTGATCGGCTGGCGCGGTATGTCGCAGCTTTGCCGTATGACCCCTAAGAACTGTAAAATCAATACCCAACGCCTGATCCGCAAGCTAGCATTGGAGATCTTGTCGCCTTACAACACGCCCGAGTCCATTGGAACCACGTACCGCGTTTATTCGGATCAAAACATCCTGCTACGGCGTCGCGAAGCCGGACTCGAATGGGTGGTGCGGAGCCGAGGCGTCGATTTCGTCGATCCCGCGACCGGCGCTAGCATTATGCCCATCTGTGCACATACGCATTAGAAGGTCCTGCCCAATAAAGTCCTGAAAAATATTGGGATTCCTTCCTGAAATCACCACTTATCTTTACTAAAACGAATTCAGGGAAGGGAACTGCCAGTTCCGAACATGCGCATTTGCATTGTAGGAGGCATCTTCGATAAGCCGGGTGATTATCGGGCCCGGCATTCCATTTCGCCCGAAACGGTTCTTGCCGATGGCTTACGCCAGGACGGCTGGGACGTAACCCTTTCCGGACACTCCGCGCCACCGCCACCCGGACCTTTCGATCTCATACATGTCCACCACTTCGGTCGCGCCGCGTTACGGCTGGCAGCGGCCACCTCCCGGCCGCCTTTCGTGATCACCACCCATGATCCGTTTGCCATGAACGGACTACCGGTTGGCTGGAAGCGTCGTCTCACCGACGGTTTCGTACTGCGCAAGGCCGACGCCGTGATTGCGCTTTCCGACGCCGAACATGATTTCCTCACGCACCGCCGGCGTCTTCCGCCGCGCCGCATCGCGGTGATCCCAAACGGCGTCGATACCGCGGTGTTCGACCACGTCACCCCGGCGCATCCATCCAAAGAGTACGGCGAGCACGCTCTGAGTCTATTGTTCGTGGGCCAACTCCAGGAATTCAAGGGCCTCGATTATCTGCTGGCCGCAATGCCAGCCGTGCGCGACGCTTTTTCCCGCATCAAACTGCGGGTCGTTTACCAGACCGGCGCCCTGCTGGATCGGTACCGGGCACAGGCGGCTCGGCTCGGCTTGAGCGACTGTCTGGAGTTCGCCGGCTCACAGACAGCCGCCGGTCTTGCCCGCCTTTATTCCACCGCTTCGGTCGTCGTATCGCCCAGCTTAGGTGAGTGCCTATCGACGGTCGTGTTGGAGGCCATGTGCTGTGGCGCGGCCGTAGTAGCTACGGATGTGGGCGGCATCCGCGAGCAATTGGACACCGCAACCGGCGTGATCGTCCGGCCGCGTGACAGCACCGCCTTGGCGGGAGCCATTTGTGGACTGCTGGCGGACCCGAACTGGCGGCTCAGGCTAGGCCAGGCCGCCCGCCAAAAGGCCCGCGCCCAATTCAGCGTGCGTCGCATGATCGAACGCCATGTGCGCCTTTACGAGGAACTGCTGGATATCGATGAACGAGCTGCTTAATTCTTCCGACGCCGACCTGCTGCGACTGGCACAAACGATCTACGACATTCCGTCACTTGCGGCTTGGCGCGCGGCGGAATTGAAAGCTTTGCGGCAGTGCACGTTCACGCCGCCGGTGCTCGAAATCGGCTGCGGTAATGGACGCTTTGCCTCACTGCTAATGCCCCACGTCGACTGGGGCGTAGACCTCAACCCTCGCGAATTGGAATTGTGCGCACAAGGCAACCGCGTCTACCGCCGCCTCGGATGCATGGATGCGCGCCGTCTCAAATTTGCCGATGGAGTCTTCGCTACGGTCTTCGCCAACTGCGTAATTGAGCATATTCCGGACCTGCCGAGAGTGCTGGCGGAATGCCGCCGCGTCCTGCGTCCAGGCGGCGTATTGATCGCCACTGTTCCGCTGGCCGAGATGAACCGCCACCTCCTGCTGCGCAGTTCCTGGTATACGATCCTGCGTGCCGAACAGTTGCAGCACCGCCATCTGTTGGCCGAAGACACCTGGGTCGCATCGCTTTCTACTGCCGGCTTCTCCACCGTCCGCACAACGCCTTATCTATCCGCCCGCATGTGCCAGATCTGGGATCGCGTAGACGGCCCGCTCTGTATGGGAACCGGTCCGCTGACCCTTGGCCGGGCGTACCGTGTCGGGATGCGGGCCATGCCCGCTCCCCTTCGTTGCAGACTGAATCGCCGATGGCAACACTACTTTATAAAAGCGCTCCGGAAGGACCCGCCGGAAACGCCCTGTGCGATGCTGATCCAGGCTGGGGTGGCCTCCGAGCCCCACGTCTCCTCGCCACAGCCCGCAATATAGGACTTGTGCTGGGCGGCCAGGCCAGCCTTTCGGCGAGCCGCTTCGCCGCACTCCTGCTGGTAGCCCACCTCGTCGCGCCGGCGCGCTTCGATGAATGCGCCATCTACGCCAGCAGCAGCCTGGTGGCGGGCAATCTTTGCGAATTGGGCATCAACATCTCGTGCCTGAAATTCGCCGCGGGTGTCGCCGGTCCCGATTGGCTGCGCACAGTTTCGCGCTTTCTGCTGCTGCGCCTCACGCTGACTGTCGTGGTGGTCGTAGCCGTGTTCCTGCTCGCGCCGTTCCTGAGCGCCCGGCTCCTACGACATCCGGAATACTCCACCGCACTCCGCCTCGGGTGTGGCAGCGCAGCGTTCGCCTCGATATCGTCGTTCAGCCTGGTCTTATTGCAATCCCGTCTGGACTTTGGTCGTATGGCGCACCTGAGCGCCACCGCCAGCGTACTGCAGATTCTACCGGTGTTGCTCGTGCTCCGTTTTAGATGGCCGGGGATCGCCAGCCTCTTCGTCGGCGATGTGCTCAGCCGCCTTTGGATCGTCGCCAGTAATATGAGACTGCTGACAGCCGTGCTCGCGGCGACACGCCAGCCCGGTGTAAGGCCCGCCTGGAAGTCTATCGCCGTATTTGCAAACTGGATCACCCTCTCCACCGTGATCGGCTCTTTTTACAACTACATTCCTTCAATCGCCCTCTCGCGTTGGGGGCCAGCCGCGGCACTCGGGACCTACAGCTTGGGGATGTCGTTGACTGGCGCGGTCGCCCTGCTGATTAACACCACCAGCACGGTGCTCCTGCCCGAAGCCGTGGCCGCCACCACCGGAGAGCGCCGCCGCAGCTTTCTGCAAAGCTATGTGCCGGGCGCGGCCTTATTGGGCGCGGCGTTGCTCGTCCCCATCTGGCTTGGAGGACGGTTCGCCGCGCACCTCTTTCCGGCGGCCATGCCCGGTGCTGTGCGTGTCTTCCAACTACTGGCCACAGCCCAGGTCGCGCTCCTAATAGCCAATCCCGTGCAATTCCTGCTTTACGGTGCGGGACGTCCGGAATGGTGTACGGCTTCGGACGCGCTGATCACGCTCCTCTTCGGCGCGACCGCCGTCTGGCTCGCGCCGGCTTACGGCGCAGTCGGTGTTGCCTGCGCACTGCTAGTCACTCAGACGGGCGTCAAGGCGGTCTTGGCCACCGCTTTAGGGACCGCGGACTGGGGGCTCGGAACACCGTGAGGCCTACCCTGATCGTCACCATGACTTTGGTTTCAGCCGCGGCACACTTCGCCCACGGATCGCCGGCCGGGGTCGGCGCATACCTGTTCTTCATCACTCTTCTACTGGCCTTTGGCATGTACAGCCGGGGAATGCGCCGGCAGAATTACTGGCTGAGCCTGACCGGGCTGGTGGAAGCCTGGTTCATCTTCGATTACTGCTTCTACGGCACCGCCCTCTCTGTGCTCGAACGCAGCAAAGCACCCTTGCCCGGCTCGATGGACGAGGCATATGCGCGCACCTATCTGGTCGGCGCTCTCGCATTTCTTGCATTCGCATGCGGTGCGCATGCGGGCTTCGCCCGCTCGCGCGTCAGCCGTCGCGCACGCGGCGCCGTAGTCGCGCTGATCGCCGCGATCCGCTCCCGCCGCCACGCGGTTCACCGTCGCCAGGTGCAGCGCGCTGTGTACTTTCTGTTTACCGCCGCGGGGGGATTGAGTGTCATCGTGCTGCTGCTCGACACCGAGAGCCGCCAACAGCTTATCTTCGACCATGTCGGACTGTCCCCGCGCGAGGGCATGGGCCGCTACACCGCATTGCTGTTCATGCTGCCCACCACCGCCGTGGGGCTTTGGTGCCTCTCCGCGTCGAAACGGCGTTACGCCCGTGCCCTCACCATGGCCGGCCTCTTTCTGATCGCGGCGATCCATTTGGGTTGCGGCCGGCGACTAATGTGGGCGGGCACCATGTTGTTGGTCCTGCACCTGTGCAAAGTGCGCGGTATATTTACGCTGCGGGCGCGATACATGGCTGCCGCTCTGCCACTGGTGCTGCTCGTATCGCTCTGGATGGAGACTACCAAGAACATCGGGTGGTATGCGGCGGCAGGCGCCATCGACATCCGGGCCCTCGGCGACGGCGACAAGGTCTTCGACATGGTGGATAACTCGGTTGGCCGATTCGACACCACCGCGGCCTTAATTGCCAACCGCGAAACGCTCCCCTATTACTTCGGTGAAACATTCCTGATGGCGCCCTTGCAGATACTACCGGTCTCCGCGGGATTTGAGCGCTCCCGCGGCGTGCGTGAAGAACTAGGCGAGTTGATCTACGGCGCGTTTGACCAGGGCCTCGTTTCCCAGGAAGCCTCCCTGGTCGGTGAACTGTACGCCAACTTCGGCTACTTCGGCGTCCTGGCGGGATTTCTGATTGTGGGATTCGGCGCGGCATTTCTTGATGGACGCTGCCATCATAACCGCCATCCGATGGTGGCGCTAGGCTACGGCCTCTGCCTGTTTCGCGCGGTACACCAGCTAGCCACCGCTTCTACGTCATGGTTTCCGCTGACGTTTCTGGCGTTCATGCCCTGGCTTTGCGCGATTGGCGTGGCCCGGTTGTCCTGGAGGTCCCGTTGGTGATCGTTCACGTGGGGCCTTCCCATCTGCCACTGCCCGCGGTCCTCGGAGGCGCGGTTGAGCGCCGCATGCTGGAACTGGCGGTGGCGCAGGCGCGCGCCGGTGCACGCGTCATTGTGTATTCCGGCGGCTCCAAAACTGGGTGGCGCGAATACCGCGGCGTCTCGATCCGCTACTTGAGCGGATCGCGACCCGAGTTTGCTGTGCGCTTCGTACAAGACGTTGTCCGCCGTACACCGCGCATCATACACGTACACAACCGAGCGGAAATCGCCTGGCTGGCAAAGACCGCCGGACTAGGCCCAACCGTGCTGAGCTGCGATTACCAGTTCGAGCCCTGGCGGCGCTTCGCAATCCTGCGTCCTGCTAGTAAAGCTCTCTGGCGCCGATGTTTGACGGCCTGCGGCCGCATCGCGCCGGTCTCGAATTACTGCCGTGAGGTCTATCAAGCATATTGGCATTTGCCCGACGACAAATTCGCCCTGATTCCCAACGGCGTGGATTGGGCGCGCTTCCATCCGGACGCGGCCCTGCGCGCCGCGTGGCGCGCCCGTCTCGGCATCGACACCCGCCCGGTAATCCTATATGCCGGCCGCCTCTGCGCGCAAAAAGGTACTGACCTCCTGATCGCCGCCTACCGTATGTTGAAACGGCCGGCCGCGCTGGTCGTGGCCGGTCCCTGCGAACGTTTTGGCCAGACCCGCATCGGCCCCCTTGCCAAGCAGGTCCAGGAAGCCGGCGGCATCTACCTGTCCCCCCTGGACGACGCCGAAATGCCCGGAATCTACAATGCCTGCGACATCTTCGCCATGCCCACACGTGAACTGGAGATGTTCGGTATGGCGGCGGTGGAAGCGCAGGCCTGCGGCAAGCCGGTGGTGGCGAGCGATCACGGAGGCCTGCGCGAAACCGTGCCGGAAACCGCGGGCGTGCGTTTCCGAATTGGCGATGCCGCGGCCTTAGCCGCCTCCCTGGAGTCGCTCCTGGATAACCCCGACCTATTGCACGCGCTGGGCGCCGGCGCCCGCCAGAATGCGTCGCGCTACGACTGGCCACGCATCGTCCAGCGCTGCCAGGAGGTCTACGCTACCTTATGACCACACCGCTGGTTAGCATAGCCATGCCCTTTTATAATGCCGGGCAGACCATAGGCGCATCCATCGCGTCGATTCTGTTGCAGACCTATACGAATTGGGAACTACTGCTGTGCGACGACGGTTCAACGGATGCCAGTTTCGACAAGGCCCGCGCATTTCACGATCCCAGAATTACGGTGTGGGGCGACCGCCAGCGGCTCCAATTGGGAGCGCGTTTGAACGAGTGCATCGACCGCGCCCATGGTGCGTACATCGCGCGCATGGATGCCGACGACATTGCGTACCCGCGTCGTCTCGAAAACCAGGTTCATTTCCTCAAAGACCGCCCCGAAATAGACTTGGCCGGCGGCTGGGCCGTGCTTTTCGCCGACGCGGGCACGCCGGTAGGCAAGCGGGCCGATCCCGTCGCACACCGCGAGATCGCCCGCTGGCCGCTCTATTCGTTCAAGCTGATCCATCCGACCTTCATGGGAAAAACGTCGTGGTTCCGCCACTACCGTTATCGCGCCGATGCGATCCGCTGCGAAGATCACGACCTGCTGTTTCGCGCCTGCGCACATAGCCGTTTTGCCAACCTGCCCGAGATTGTATTGGGTTACCGCCAGGCGTCCATCGATTTGCACAAATGCTTGCGCTCCCGTCGGATGTGGTGCCGTTGCGCGGGCAGCTATCTGAATACCGCCGGAATTCTACGCGTAGCTGCGGTCGAAGTCCTCAAGAGTTGCCGCGATGTCGCCGCCGTCGCAACTCGTGTGGATACTGCCTGGCTGCGCATCCGGCACCCGGCGCTCAGCGCGGAAGAATTGCGCGAATGGCGGCAGGTGTGGGACTCGGTGTCATGAATGCGATTGCCACACCTGCCGTGGTCTGGCCCACGCCCGCCTATGCCGACGTGGCCGACAGCGTGCATAGCCTCTTCCGCTTTCTCGGCTTCGACCCCGCCAATCCGCTAGGCCGGTGGATACAGCCCGGCATGACCGTAGTCGTTAAACCCAACTGGGTCAAACATGAATTTGGCGATACCGAGGGCCGCAGCGTTCTCTTCACGCATGCATCGCTTCTGCGCGCGCTCATCGATGCCACCCTGGTGGCGCTCGCCGGCCGCGGCCGCGTTTTCGTAGCGGATGCTCCCCTGCAAGGCTCGGATTTCGTCCGCTTCCGCCGCCAGAGCGGGCTAGCCGGGCTGGAGAGGGATTATGCGGGAGCACCGGTCGCCTTCCTCGATCTGCGGCAACAATGGGCCGAAATCGACGATGCCAGCAGTTACGTGCGTGCCGTACATCCGCTCACGGGCGATCCGAACGGCTACTCGCTCATCAATTTGGGGGCCCGCAGCCGACTCGTGTGCTTCGGCGTAAATGCGTGCTTCGGTGTGACAGACTACAACCCGCGTCAAGGCGCGTCCCCGCGCTGCTACCCGGTCAGCAATACTGTACTCAGCGCCGATGTAATCATAAATGTCCCCAAGCTCAAGACCCACATGAAAACCGGTATGACCGGCGCCCTCAAGAATTTCGTGGGCATCGTTGGCTCGAAGGACTTTCTGCCGCACTTTCGCGCCGGCTCCCCAAGCGCCGGAGGCGACGAATACCCGGACAAGAATTGGCTTAGCCACGCCGCGAGTCCAGTGCGGGACCTACTCCAAACGCGCGCTCCATTATGGATGTGGAAACTGGCGCGCGCCGGAGCCCGGATGGCCGCCTCACCCCTCATTCATGGCGGCGGATGGCATGGCAACGATACATTGTGGCGCACCATACACGACCTCGTGGACATCGCATGCAATTACGGCGTCGGAGGCGTCCTGCGTTCGCACCCCCGAACGATCCTGACGCTGGTGGACGCCATCGTGGCTGGCGAAGACTGCGGCCCTCTGAAACCGCGCCCCAAGCAGTGCGGCCTGTTGGTATGGGGCGAAGACCCCGGCATTGTAGATGTCACCTGCGCCACTCTGATGGGTTTCGACTGGCACAGAATACGGCTGCTGAGCCACCTGTGCGACGTCGAAGCCCGCGCCTTCACGCGGTTCCAAGGCGAGACACCCATCGTGCATAATGCCGCCGGACAATTTGAAGCACCCGTCGGATGGGCGGGCGAAATTGAAGCGGCTCAAAATGACTAGGCTCAAGCGCGTTGCTTTGTGCATTCTGTGTCTTGGCGTGACACGCCTTTAGTCGCTCATTGAACAGGCAGAAAGTTTCCTTAATATTTAAGAGATAAATACCCTCTTAATTCCTACTTACTCATTTCAAAAGCATCCACTGGAATGTTGCAGCAAGTCTACTCCGCGCTGCCTGTCTCGTTGCAGCACGTATGCGCCACGGCCCAAGGCGCCAGATATTACCGTTGGCGCTATGGCGGGATATTCCAGGAATATCTGCGCTCGCTCATTGACACCGAGCATCTTCCCGCGAATCAATTGCGGGAATTGCAGACTGCCCGCCTCAACGGCCTGCTCCAGTTTGCGTGCAGTCACGTACCGCATTATCGGCAGCACGGCACGGCGGCGTTCACCACTAAAGATCAGATCCGCGAACAGCCCACGGACTTCATTGCCGCCACCGTTCCGCGACGGGCGCTCATTCCCTGGCATACCAGCGGCACCACCGGCAAGCCCCTCACAATTTACTATGATCGCCCTGCCCTGCAGCGCATGTGGGCCTTCGTCGAGCTATACCGGCATACCGCGGGTGTAAGCAAAGATGACCGGCGCGGCCAGTTCACCGGGAAGATGATCGTGCCGCCTGACCAGGCGCCATCCACGAAGGTCTTCTGGCGGCGCGATCTGGCAAACCGCGCCCTTTTGCTTTCGAGCGTGCACCTGTTGCCGAAGAACCTACCGCACTACGCTGCGGCACTCGAACATTTTCAGCCCGTGTACCTCTGCGGCTATCCGTCGTCCATGCATGTGCTGGCGGAATACTATCGGCTGGCGGGTCGACGTCCGGCGCCGCTCAAAGCCGTCCTCACCTCCGCGGAGACCCTGCTCGACGCCCAGCGGCGTGCGATCGAAGAGACATTTCGGACTCGCGTCTTCGATCAGTACGGACAGACGGAGATGCAGAGCTTCTGGTACGAATGCCCAGCCGGCCGCATGCATGCGCATCCGCTGGCAGGCATAACGGAAATCCTGCGTCCGGACGGCTCGCCGGCCGCACCTGGTGAAATGGGCGAAATAGTGCTCACGGGGCTGATAAATTACGCGATGCCACTCATTAGATACCGTGTCGGCGATACCGCACGCGTCGCCTCGGAGGAATGTCCCTGCGGCCGCGGCATGCCCGTCATCCAAGAGATCGGCGGCCGGTTAGACGATTTCGTCTATACCCGTGAGCGCGGTTTCCTGGGACGGCTGGACCCCGTATTGAAGGGTGTTCACAACATCGTCGAAAGCCAGTTCGAACAGGAATCGCTCGATGTTCTGCGCGTCCGCTTCGTACCCGCGCCGCAGTTCACCCACGAAGATCTGCATGTGCTGGAAAGCAATCTCCGCGCTTGTGTGGGGCGGGATATCCATCTGGAGTTTGAATGTACCCAACGCATTCCACGCTCGGCGAACGGAAAGTTCCGGTTCGTAATTTCGCGCCTGGACCGGGAGGTCCTAAAGTTGTCCGCATCATCACCCGGCTGAATGTCGGCGGCCCAGCTATTCAGGCGTTGTTGCTGACCCGGGAACTCGCTGCGCTTGAGTATCGCACCATGCTCGTGTCCGGAAGCTGCGAGCCGGAAGAGGGAGACATGCGCTGCCCGCTTCTTTTCGCCGACTCCGTGTGGTGGGTGCCTGAGTTATCGCGCTCGGTGCGGCCATGGCGCAACGTGAAGGCGCTGTGGCGGTTGTGGCGGCTGCTGCGGCATGAAAAACCCGAGATCGTACATACACATGCCGCCATGGCAGGTTGCCTCGGACGTCTGGCGGCCGTGCTCAGTGGAGTGCCCGTCATCGTCCACACCTTTCACGGCAATAGCCTAAGCGGTTATTTCTCGAAACTTCAGACCAGTCTGTTCCGGCGCATCGAACGACTGCTGGCGCGCTGCACCGATACTCTCTGCGTAGTTTCGCCCCAACAGGCCCAGGAGTTGAGCGCGAAGTTCCACATCGCGCCGCCGGATAAGTTTCGCGTGGTGCCGCTCGGCCTGGATTTGGATGAATACTTTGCGCTGCGCCCACCAACCGCGAAGGGTCCGTTGACGGTAGGCTGGTTCGGGCGCATGGTCCCGGTGAAGAATATCGCGCTGCTGGCCGCCACCATCGAAATCGTATTGCTGCAGAGCCCGGACATCCGCTTTGCGATCGCGGGCGACGGCCCCGATCGCTCTGTGCTTGAAGATCTTATCGATCGGTCCCGCGGCCGCGTGGAGTGGCTGGGTTGGCAGCTTGAGATCCTGCCGGCGGTGGCCCGCTGCGACGTCTTGCTGCAGACTTCCCGGAACGAAGGCACGCCGGTAGCTCTCATACAGGGGATGGCAGCGGCCCGGCCGTTCGTCTCAACTGCCGTGGGTGGCGTCGTGGACATGGTATCGGGAACCCCCGATCATTCGGGTGGAGCGCGGTGGTATGCCAACGCTGTGCTGGCGGAATCCGATCCCGGCGCGCTCGCCGGTGCGCTGGCGATGCTGGCCAAAGACCGGGCGCTCTTATCGTGCATGGGTGTGGCCGCACGCGCATTCGCGGCGCAACGGTACCGCCAAGAAACGCTGGTGAAAAACATCGATGCCCTGTACCGCGAGCTGCTGGGGAAGAAGAACTTAGCACAAGCAATTCCTGGGAGGAATTCATGAACGTGTTGATTACCGGCGGGGCCGGATTTATAGGATCGCATCTGGCGGAGCGCTGCCTTGCGGAAGGATGGAATGCCGCCATTCTCGACGATCTTTCAACCGGCGCCTTTGAAAATGTGGCGCATCTGAAGAGCAAGCCGGCCTTTTCCTACTATATTGATACGGTCTTCAATGAACCGGTCGTGGCCGAGATGGTGGACTGTGCCGACATGGTTTTCCACCTGGCCGCGGCGGTGGGCGTTAAGCTCATCGTCGACAACCCGGTGCGCACCATCGAAACGAATGTGCATGGCACGGAAGTGGTGTTACGTTGCGCGGCTAAAAAAGGCAAACCGGTCATACTGGCATCCACCTCGGAGGTCTACGGTAAGAGCACCCATCTGCCGTTCCGGGAAGAAGACGACCTGGTGCTCGGTCCGACAGATATCGGCCGGTGGAGTTACGCCGCCTCGAAAGCCTTGGATGAATGGCTGGCGTTTGCATATGCCCGCGAACGGCATCTGCCTGTAACGGTCGTGCGTTTCTTCAATACCGTGGGGCCTCGTCAGACGGGCCGCTACGGCATGGTGCTGCCCACATTCGTCCGCCAAGCGTTACGAGGCGAAACCCTGACCGTTCATGAGACAGGAGAGCAGAGCCGCTGCTTCTCCTACATTGCCGACGTGACGGAGGCACTGATACGCCTCGCGCAGGCGCCCGAGGCGATCGGAGAGATTGTCAACATCGGCAATGATCAGGAAGTAACCATCAACGAGCTGGCCGCGCTGGTCAGAGAGATTACCGGATCGCCATCGCGTGTGGAACACGTGCCTTACGATCAAGCCTATGGCCACGGGTTCGAAGATATGCCGCGGCGGGTGCCCTGCCTCGAGAAACTGGAACGTCTGGTGCACTATCGCCCTACCACCCCACTCGACACGATCGTACGAAGAGTCGTGGATTATGAATGGGTCCGCCGGACACCTCGACGGTCGTTGGCGGTGGCTTTGGCGGTATAACGATGCTGATTCTATTCACGGGTCTTCTGGCGGCTCTTCTAACCCGCCTGCAGATCGGCGCAGACTCGTGGCTGGGGCTAACAGCGGCGCCGCGCGCGGACCGCTGGCACACCGTTCCAACGCCTTCGAGTGGGGGATTGGCGATTTTTCTGAGCTTTACGGCGGCCTACTGGCTGGCATGCCCAGGCAGTTATCCGCGCATCGCGCTGGCCGTGGCCGTACTGTGGATCTTCGGGTTTCTCGACGACCGCTGGCCCTTCCGGCCGGCATGCAAGCTGGCCATACAGGTTGCGGCGGCCGGCTTTGTGGTACTGGGTGGTGTGGTTTTCCCGTTAACTCCGTGGCATGGGCTCAATGTGCTGCTGAGTATATTCTGGATCCTGCTCATCACCAATGCCTTCAACCTGATCGACAATATGGACGGGCTGTGCGGCGGAGTCATTATCGTCATCTGCCTGTTCCGCTGGTGGCTGCTCACTGCCGAGGGATACCGGAAAGACGCGGACTTGTGGGCCATGTTAGCTGCGGCCTTCGCCGGCTTTCTGCTATTCAACTACCATCCGGCGCGCATCTTTATGGGCGATTGCGGGAGTCTGCCGGCCGGGTTCGCATTGGGTGCCTTGACTCTGGCAGGGCCGACGCCGCATAAAGGACTCCTGCTGACAGCGTTCTGCTACCCGGCGTTGACGTTTGCCTATCCGATTTTCGATACGGTGCTGGTTTCGGTGCTCCGCAAACTCGCCGGGCAACCTATCTCACAAGGAGGCCGCGATCACAGTTCCCATCGCCTCGCATCGCTGGGCCTTGACCAACGGCAAGTTGTCTGGATTCTGTGGCTGCTGACGGCGCTTGGGTCCAGCTTGGGAATCCTGATCCACTGGAGACCGGATGCGCTGTTCGCGGCGGGCGGGTTGCTCCTAGGAACGCTCCTGATGTTTGCCGTGTGGCTGGCAGCCTTACCGGGCTATCCTCGGCGAGGGATATTCCGGCAGTACCGAAGTCACCGGCAAGCGACTCTTTCCTGGTACCAACCATAGCCATTTTTGACTGCATTCGCTTGATTCTACTGCGGCTCTTGTGTTAGCTTCAGAGACACCTAGCGTAATCTGCCGAACCCCATGGAAGCCGCATGCACCCGAACGACGGCGTCGTCACGCTGAACCATCTTTTCTTCTACCATCTGGACCATTACCACTTCGATCGGCTGCTGACTTTTCAAAATCGCGGCGAGTTGATGGTCTGGTCCACGGAGCGATTTTCACGATCGGTCTTCGCTTTGCGGCAGTTCCTGTTGAAATCCAGCCTGGCGCCCGGCGATCGCGTGGCCCTGTTTTCGGAGAACCGGCCAGAGTGGCATATCGCCGACTTCGCCACACTGCTTTCGCGTCTGGTGGTAGTGCCGATTTACAACACGCTGTCACCGGCCCAGATCGCTTACCAGTTGCGCCACAGCGGCTGCCGGGCCGCGATCATCGCGGGTACAGGACAGTGGGAAATCCTGGAGCCGCTGCTGGCGGAACTGGCGGAGATGAAGACCATCGTGGCCATGGAAGAGACGCCCGGCGTCCACAGTTCCTTGCCGCGGATCGTCGCGGAGACACCCGCTTTTGACGAACCGGCCGTGAGCCGTATTCGCGCCGAGGCTTTGGCGGCGAGCCCGCAGGAACTGGCTACCATCGTCTACACATCCGGCACCACCGGCACGCCGAAGGGTGTGATGCTCTCGCACGGGAATATCGTGGCCGACCTTCAGGGCAGCCTGGCACGCGTCCCATCGAACACCGCGCACCAGGCCCTCTCGGTATTGCCGCTGCCGCATGTCCTGGAGCGTACCCTCAGCTATGGTTACTTCCACGAGGGCGTGCGTATTGCCTACGGCGACCCGCACGACTTCAAGGAATTGCTGCCCATACACCGCCCTGACATCGTCGGCGTGGTGCCGCGGATTCTGGAAAAGATCAAGGAAGCCGTGGAAGCGCAAATTGCGCTGCTGGCGCCGCACCGGCGCGTGATTGCGGGGAAACTAATCAATGCCGCGGTGGCGCGCGCGCGGAAAACTCTCCTGGGCGAATCCGCGCCGCTCTCCGCTGCGTTCGCTCCACTTGCCGACGTGCTGGTTTTTCCGAAAGTCCATCGCCAACTGTGCGGCCTCAAGTACTTCATTTCGGGCGGCGCCTGGCTCAACCCCGATTTGGAGTTGTTTTTCCGGGCGGCCGGTTTCGAGGTATTGCAAGGCTACGGCATGACGGAGACCTCGCCAGTAATCACCCTTAACGAATATCACCGGGAAAAGATTGGCTCCGTCGGCCGTGCGCTCGATGGCGTGGAGATGCTCATCAGCGAGGACGGCGAAGTCCTCACGCGCGGGCCAAACGTGATGCTCGGCTATTACAAAGACGCCGCCGCGACTCGCCAGGTATTCGATGAAGATGGCTGGCTGCATACCGGCGATCTCGGCCGCATGGATGCCGATGGCTGCCTGACCATCACCGGCCGGCGCAAAGAGATCCTGGTTCTATCCAACGGCAAGAATGTGCCGTGTGCGCCATTGGAGCACGCTTTGCAGCGCAGCGTTTATATCCAGCAGGCGCTGATCGTGGGGGACGGCCGCAACTTCGTGAGCGCTCTGCTGGTGACCCATCCCGAGAACGTGGCGCGCATCGCCGCCGAGCACGGGTTGGCTTTCGGCAGCTATGATGAATTGCTGCTGGCCCCCCCGGTGGTGGCGCTGTTCCGCAAGGAGTTGGAAAGCCTGCAAGCCGAGTTCTCGCCCTTCGAGAGAGTCAAGCGATTCTGCTTCCTCAACGAGGAAGCTCTACTGGACATCGAACTGGTGACACCCACCCTGAAAGTGCGGCGCGCGATCCTGGAGCGGAAATTCGCCGAATCGATCCGGCAGATGTACCGGCAGGAAGATCCGCTGGTCATTCCGCGTTCCGAACAGACCCTGCCCGCCGGCAGCTATAAAGCATAAATGGAAAAGAGGCCACAATGCCCGAACAGACGCTAGTCAAATGGAATGAAGAAACGATTCTGGAGCATCTGAAGAAAATCGCCCGCGAACAGCTTAACCTGACGCCGGAACAGATCGAGGCGATTGGTCCCAGCGTCCCGCTGATGGACGCTTTGCAATTGGATTCTCTGGCACAAGTAGTGCTCGTGACCACCATCGAACAGGACTTCGGCTGCGCTTTCGGACTGGAACAGTGGCAGCAGCTGGAAACCGTGCAGGACCTGGTTAAGATGATCGCCGGCCGGGTGTGCGAGCAGGAGCCGCAGGCATGAGTGCTCTGACGCTGAAAGGCGCCACCCTGCCAGAGATTCTGCTGAACCTGGAGAATTGCACCCGCTGGGGCGCGCGTTTCGTGGCGCCGTCGGAGGAAGCTACTTTTTATCCGTACCAGGATGTGCTGCGCCGCGCCCAGAAGGCCGCAGCCGCTTTGCAGGCGCGTGGACTCCAGCGCGGCGACCGCGTAGCCTTGATCCTTTCCACGTCGATTGAGTTCTTCGATTCCCTGCTGGGCGTGCAGCTTGCCGGCGGCATTCCGGCCGCTCTCTATCCACCGTTCCGGTTGGGAAAGCTCGATGAATACTTCGCCCGTTTGCGGAAGATGTTGACGAAGATCGGGGCCAAGTATCTCATCACCGAAGGCCGTATCCGGAAATTGCTAGGCCCGGGGGTAGTGGGCGTAGAATCCCTCCGCGAGGTTTTGGACGCCAAAGATTTACAGAGCGGCGGCGGACGTTGGCAACCCGTGGACGTAGATCCGGACCAACCCGCGTTCCTGCAATTCTCTTCGGGAACCACGGTCGAGCCTAAAGCCGTAATGGTGACACACACCAATCTGCTCGCCAATCTGACCATGATGCAAAAGTGCCTGGTATACCGCGGCGAAGACGAAATCGATAATGGCTGCGTCTGCTGGTTGCCGCTGTACCACGATATGGGCCTGGTGGGTTGCTTGTACCTCGGGATGTATTATCCGGGCACGGTGACCTACATGGGGCCCGATACTTTCCTGGCGCGGCCGGCCATCTGGCTGCGCACCTTATCGCGCTACAAGTCTGCCATTTCCCCCGCGCCGCATTTTGCTTACAGCTTGTGCGCCACGAAGATCAAAGACCAGGAAATGGAAGGGGTGGATCTGTCGCGCTGGCGGGCGGCCCTGAACGGGGCCGAGCCTATCGAATCCGACGGCGTACAACGCTTCACGGAACGCTTTGCCCGTTGGGGCTTCAAACCGGCTGCCATGACCCCGGTCTACGGCCTGGCTGAAGCCGGATTGGGTGTGACTTTTACCGATCTCGACGATCTCCCGCGCTTCACCGAATTCAGCCGCGAAGGCTTGTGGAATGGCGGCACGGCGCACCTGGGACCTGGGCGCCGCATCGTCTCGGTCGGCCGGGCACTGCCCAGCGTGGAAGTGGCCATTGTCGACGACCAGGAAAAGCGTGTGCCGGACGGGTGTGTAGGGCGCATTTGGGTTAAGGGGCCATCGATTACAAAGGGTTACTGGGACAGTCCGGAGTTGACCGCTAACATGATTCATGGCGACTGGCTGGACACGGGCGATCTGGGCTTCTTTCATGAAGGCGAACTCTACATTGCTGGACGGGCCAAGGACCTGATCATCATCCGCGGCCGCAACTACGCTCCTCAGGAAATGGAAGAACTTTTGCTGGATGTGGAAGGCGTGCGCAAGGGCTGTACCGTAGCCGTGAGCACCATGGTCGAAGGCGAAGGAGAACAGCTCATCATCCTGGCGGAGAAAGACCCGCGCAGCAAGCGGCCCGAGGAAGAGGTAATTGCGGAGATCGGCCACTGCATCCTCACCGGGCTCTCCCTTAAGCCGCGGGACGTGGAATTGCTGGAACCGGGAACACTGCCACGAACCTCGTCGGGCAAACTCCGCCGCTCCGAAGCCCTACGGCAATTTCTGGCCGGCGAGTTAGTGCCACCGGAAAAGGTAACTGCGTTGAAGATGCTGTTTGAAGTGGGCAAATCGCAGTTGGCGTGGGCCAAATTCCGGGCGGAGAAGAAGTAGCGGATTAGCGCTACAAGCGGCCTCTGGCCCAATCGTAGAGTCGGCGGTCCTTCTCTACCGATCGCAAAAGCAACGATCCAACTTCGTCATCTGGATGAATCCAATTGAGATCGTCGCGGTAATCGGCCGACGTGTTCTCCACCGGTGCGGGACTCGCGGGAAATTCCAGACCGGCATTCCGCGCCAGGGTCCGCAGCTTGACGATACTCTCTTCCATCCGCTCCGTGATGCCCACGAAGAAAAACTCGCTCAGCGCCGCCTTGGCCGCCTGCAAAACGTCCTCGGCTGCGGGAGCGCTATGGCGCGAGAAGAAATTCACATTGTGGTTCTCACGGAACGGGATGTCCCGCTTTTGAGTCAGCAGCCACCTCGCAAATTCCCGTAATGTGAGTTGCGGGGCGTTTGGCGGCACGGCTTCGAGCAGGCTTTGCGAAGTGATCTTCGAATAATGCTTCCTGATGTGCGTCATGTACGAGATGAACTGCTGGATCGGATCGCGCAAGAACGTGACGTACAGCATTTCCCGCCCCGCCAACCATCGTGGGAACACCCGCACGTGGTGCGAGCTCAGCCCCCATATTCTGGGATCCTGCAGCAAGTGGCTCCGGAGAACCTCCTCGCCATATACGAAGTACGTATCGTTTACGTACAGTCCCAGGTGCCGCGGTCCGAAATGTCTCTCCAGCAGCGCCCGGAACGAGGTCCCCGCGCACTTTGGGACATGAATATGGGCAATGATAGGCGCCGGGTCCGGATTCTTGGTTTCGGTTCGTCCGGCTTGCGCGATGGCGAAAACTCTCCGCTCGCCATCGGGTGCAGGCGTTATCGATTCGAGTCTCACTCGCATCGCGCCGCACTCTTCGAACGCCTGGCGAATTTGTCCGGAAATCCCCGCGGTTTCGATGAAACCAATGGCCAGCAAGCCGGACATATTCATACGATGCTGTACAACTTGCTTCAAGGCGCTGATGCAATCCGGCGCCGGACTGGGCCAAGCCCAAGAAACCACCACGTCCGCTTTCTCCGCCGGGCCGGCCCCAGCCGGGTCTTGCAACACTTCCAGGCGGGTGAACTTTCGGAATCGGATCTCCGCTTCAAGAAGCGCGCGCTCCAAGCCGCCTGTGGCCTCTCCCATCCCACAAACCTCATCGTCCGGTTTGAATTCGTGGTACGCTTCGAGCGCCGCGAGAAACGCGGCTTCCCAAGGCGATAGCGCGCCTTCGCGCCGTTTGATCCAACGGCCGGTACCCCTGGGAACCACGAGATCGGAGCCGGCATAGCGCACCTCCAGTTTGTTGAGGCCTGGCCTCAAATACGCGCTCGGATCGAAATGGAAACCTTTACACCCATCGGCAATACCGGCCGCCAGCAGATCTTCCCGGAACACTTCGCAAGGAACGGTGGCCACCACTCGCGAGTTGACGACCATCTCGACTTGCACCGCTCTGCCGGGATCGGCGTCATCGGCGGCCCAGCCGGAGATGCCCACGTCCGCGATCGTGTCTACACAGCCAATCAGAGGCATGCCCGCCGCGACTCAATCTAACGCCAGACTAAAATCCTCTTTCCGCCGGGCCAAGTTCGGATTATAGTAAGGATCGTTCGCAATATACCGGGCCCATTTTCTTTTCATGTACCCATCCTCGGCAGGGTCTGGAATCTTGTCCTTTTCAGTCTTGGTGGCCGACTCATAGTGATAGAGCCTGGCATAGGGTGTATACACGTTGCGATATCCAAGTTCCAGGAGTTTTAGGCAGAGGTCCACGTCTTGAAACGCAACTGCCAAATTGACCTCATCAAATGCCCCGGCTTCAAAGAACTTCTCGCGCGCGACCAGCAGGCACGCCCCGGTCACTGCGCTGCAGTTGCGGACCAGGTTGGGGAAGTCAAAGTAGTAATGCGGCAACTCGCCCGGCACGCCTTTAAACGCATGGCTGCAATTGCCATATAGGCCCATCACCACACCAGCGTGTTGAATCGAATTATTGGGATACCACAACTGCGCGCCGACTGCTCCGATCTCAGGGTGCTGGGCATGCTCCAGCATCGCGGTCAGCCACTCGGCTGTGATGATCGCCGTGTCGTCATTCAGAAAAAGAATGAAGGGCGACGCCGTGATACGCGCAGCGGCATTGTTCATCTGGGAGAAGTTGAAGGGCTTGCCGCGCCAATCGAAATGCCGGACGGGCGCCTTGCGCGCGGCCAGGCGGGACGAATACTCCTCCACCCGCTGTGTGCGCGAGTTATCGATCACTACAATGTCGTAATTCTTGTACGCCGTCTTCTCCAGGACTTCTTCCAGCGCCCGGAAGACGTTCTTGTGACCACCGGTCGGAATCAGAATACTGACGCGTGGCTCTCCCGCAATAGGGTAACGAACCCGGTAACGGCACGCTGCGGTTTCCTCCACGAGTGCGCCGGGCGCGTTTCTATCGACATAGGCCGCCAGTGCCCGCTTTCCATCCGTGCTGGCCTCGGGCTTCTCGTCCGGCGCTTTAGCGGCGGAGCCGGAGACTGCCCGCCAGTGATACAGGATCTTAGGTATCCTTCTGATTTTCTGTGTCCGCTCGCTGATACGCAGCAGGAATTCGTAATCCTGAGCGCCGTTGTAGCTCTCGTCCAGCCCGCCGAGACTCTCCGCAAGAGAGTGCCTCACCACCACAAAGTGGCATACATAGTTGCAGGAGTGAAATAGTTCCGGAGACCAATCCGGCTTGAAAAATGCGTCGTAGCGGCGTCCCTGCTCATCGATCTTGTCCTCATCGGAGTAAAACAGGTCGGTATCCGGCGTTTCATTAATGCTCCGGACGATTTCGGACAATGCGAACGGAGCGATTTCGTCATCGTGATCCAGAAAGGCCACGAATTCTCCGGTACATAAGCGCAACGCCGCATTCGTAGCTCCGGATATACCGAGGTTCTCTTTCAAGACAGTGAGACGAATGCGCGCATCGCGTTGCACGTATTGCTGTAGGACGGCCGCCAGCGTCGGGTCGTCCGAACCGTCGTCGGCCAGACATAACTCCCAGTTTGGATACGTCTGGTCAATGACGGATTCGAGGCATCGGATAAGGACTGGGATGGGAGGCTTATACACCGGGACGGCGATGCTGATGCGGGGGCATACGGCGAAGCTGCCCGCCTCGGATCGCATCTGGCCCAGATCTTCTACCGTGGGTTCATTGCGGGCAATCCATAAGCCGTACCCGGGCGGCGTCTGCCAATCGATGAGGATATTGCAGGCCACTTCCCGCGTCTGCCCACTCCGTGCGGTAGCGGTCACGCGCACTGTGCATGGACCCTCCGGCAAGCCGCATGTATCCCAGAAACAACGGTAACCCGATTGATCGGCGCTGGCAATGTCCGGGTAGCTGCGAGCAACATCCGGCCTCGGAGTGCCGTAAGATGCCGGGACCGGAGGATCGTCGTTAATCCGTATCAGAATGCGATCGATTCCAGAGTTGGCGAGCGCCCAACCGCGAATCTCCACTACATCCCTTCCCGGCAGGACTTGGCGATCGCCCGGAAAGTCGCACATGAGCGCCATGAACTCCCCAGTCGATTCCGCATGCGGAGGATTGGCGGAATCCGTTGCCACCGCCGATTCCTGGCTAGGCCACGACGCCGCACGGTTCGGATCGGGGCTCCGGCCGGTCAGGCGCAGAAGCAGCCCGCCCAAACTACAGAATGCCTTCCAGATCCGGCTGTCGTAGATGGCTTGAATCGCGCGCTTATTGGTGACCAGGCCGATCTCCAGATCCCGCAGCCTGCCATCCAAACGCGTCTGGAAGTCCAGGCTGCTCTGGAGACCTTCTATCCGCTTCCGAATTACTTCCAACTGCTGTGCCACCAAGTGGTCCGACCGTTCGGCCTCAGCGGCCATCTGGTCTAACCGTACGGCGTGGGCGGCCATCTGATCCGACTGGGCGGCACGTGCGGCCAAATGGTCCATCTGTCCCGCGATCTGAGACAACTTGCTACCAATCTCGCTGGTACGCGCCTTGCCGGCCGCCTCCAACAACCGTGCCATTCGCTGCTGCGGCCAGTCCGTCAGCGAATCTTCCGGTGCAATCGACGGAGGAACTTCCAGGATATGCCTCTCCAACTGCCGCAGCAGAGCGGATACGTCGCCCCATTTCTCCCGATAAGCCCGCACATCCGCCAATTCGTTTTCGATGTTGGAAAGGTGCGCATGGTGTAGGGTTCGCCCGTTTATCAACTCTTGTTCGATGTTGCGAATATGCCGGTCCTTGTCCACCGTGACGCGCGCATTCTGGGCGATCGTCAAGAACAGCTGACAAAATGCCAGCACGCTCTGCAGATCGGCCTTTTCCCCGGGGAGGACGAAAGATCCGCGAACCGCTTCCAGATCCGCCAGGCTGTGGCGCTTCGACAGCACGAACCCGGTTCGATAGTTGGGTTCACCCCAGTCCTGGGCGGCATACACTTGATTAAAACGGCGATTCAGCTCCTGTACGAAATCCGTTCCAGGCACCCGCAGGCTGTGGTAGGTCAACATCATCAGCAGCCAGACATCCGTGTTACCTTGCCCGAAGCTTATCCACGGATACGAGTTGCCCGAGAACAGGCGCGTTACGGCTTCCCGGTCGGGCAGGCCGAACTCCCGATGCTCCAACAACGCTGGAATGGGGTCTTTTAATACAATTTTGGCGTATTCAACAACCAGAGACTCCGCCCAACGGTTACTTGGCGAGTCGAACGGAAAAGCTAGATAGAGGCCATCGCGGCTGACCCGAAGCATTTCCGACACGAAGGCTGGCCGCTGCTCGCCGGAAATATGTTCCAGCGTGTCGAGCGAACAGACCAGATCGAACGCGCCGTCGCGAAATGGAAGGCGCACTCCGCTGGCTCGGACATAATTCTGCAACTCGGAGGTGGGGAGCACATCCACGACCGCCACCCTGGAATTGGGGATCAAAACTCCTGCGAGCGATGAGAATCCTGGCCAGAACGCGGCAGTATGTCCACCCACGTCCAGCACGTTATAGGCGGATTCCGCGGGCCGAAAAAGCTTACTGATCTGCTCCAACAGAACATAGCGCTCGTAAAGATCGAACGCTATTTCCACCAGGCGTCCGTCAGCGGTCATGAGGGATTCCGCGCTCCGGCGGATTCGGACGGCAACGCTAGGCGAGCCGGCAGATTTAGGAAGTGGGTGAGGGGCGTCAACACGTCAAGGTTGTATCCGGTGGCAGATCGCATATGCCACACGCGAACTGAACGATTCAGTCTAGCTCAAATCTCCTCGATCGCAAATCTCCTCGATCGCACGGCGGTGTCGCGTGCATATGCTATACTCGGGGGTTTCCAATGCGGCCCCAATCATGTGGCGTGGCGATCCCTTCTTCCTTTTGTTCAACCTGATTGCAAAGGACTTCAAGATTCGTTACCGGAATATGTCATTGGGTGTGCTCTGGTCGCTTTTGAATCCCCTGGTAATGATGGGGGTGCTGACGTTCGTTTTTACCAGGATACTCAAAAGCCCCAATCCGAGTTTTGCTCTGTTCGTAATGTGCGGCTTGGTCCCCTTCAATTTCTTCAGCGCCGCTTGGGTAGCGGGCACTACCTCGCTAGTTGACAATTCCGGCCTCATTAAGCGCGTGCCGGCGCCCCGCGAAATCATCCCGTTGGCCGCGGTACTCTCCAACTGCGTGCATCTGATCATTCAGATCGGCTTATTAATGGCGTTGGTATTTCTGTTCGGAAAGACACCCAACCGGCATTGGGTATGGCTACCTTTGATCTGGGGATTGGAAGTGATCTTTGTATGCGGCCTGTCTTTCATCACATCCGCGCTTAACGTGTATATCAGGGATATGCGCTATTTTGTGGAGTCGGCCAACACCGTCCTGTTCTGGCTGGTGCCCGTGGTTTATTCTTTTGCCATCATCCCCATGAACTACAGGCCCATTTATCAGCTCAACCCCATCGCTGCGTTGGTGATGGCCATGCGCGATATTCTCATCGACGGCACGCGGCCGGGCGGGGTTCTGATGCTCAAGCTCACTGGGATCTCGCTCTTCATGCTGGCGTCGGGCCTGGTGGTCTTTCGGAGTCTGAAGCCCCGCTTCTCCGATCATCTGTGAGAATCATGAGCGTCATTGAATTTCACAACGTCTCCAAGAAATTTACGCGGCATGCCGGGCAGCTGCTGCTGCGCAATCATCTGACGCGGTTCTTCACGCGGCAGAAGGAAATGCCGTTTTTCGCGCTAAAGCACGTTTCTTTCTCCGTGGAGCGTGGTGAGAGCCTGGCTGTGATCGGCAGCAATGGAGCGGGCAAAAGCACGCTGCTGGGTCTGGTGGCGGGTATCTCGCGGCCGGATGAAGGCTCCGTCACGGTGGGCGGCCAAGTGGCTGCTTTATTGGAACTGGGATCGGGCTTTCATCCCGATCTCACTGGGCGGGAGAATGTCCGGTTGAATGCCGCATTGCTGGGGCTGTCGCGCAGGCAGACCACGGAGGCGTTCGAGCGCATCGTGGAATTCTCGGGGATCCGCGACTTCATCGATGAGCCCTTGCGGACCTATTCCACCGGCATGATGATGCGGTTGGCGTTTTCGGTGGCGATCAACCGGGACCCCGAGATTTTGCTTGTCGACGAAGTCCTGGCGGTCGGCGATGCCGCATTTCAGGCCAAATGCATCGAAAAATTGCACGAATTCCGAAACGCGGGGAAGACTTTGCTCTGTGTGTCGCATACCACACTCATCGGGCAGTTATGCGATCGCGCCATTTGGCTCGACCATGGCGAGTTGATTCTGACTGGCGCCGTGTGCGATGTACTGGAAGCATATGCGGGACGGCAGACCACACCCGCGTAATGTGAGGAAAGCCTGGCTGGATCCACCACACCGCTGCGTCGGGCAATTGCGGAAATGCAGGAGTTGCTGCGCCAAACGGATTCTCCGCCGTCCAGGCACGAGCTGCTGACGCTTGCAGCTCTTTTGGAAGAGGCCCTTTCGCAGGTAGACGAAGGCGAGAAGCAAGCGGTCCGGCATTACGCCGAGCTAGAACGGCGCCTGCTGGATATCGAAAATAGCCGATTCCTGCGCGCTCTACAATGGCCCGGCCGGTTCTTAGGGGACTGGAAAGGGCGCCTGGGCCAATTGCTCCTGCATTCCCCTTTGCACCCACTCTATCTGAAGTTGGTGCATCCGCATTATACGGCGGATCGTTACCGGCTCTGGGTGGAAAGCGAACGGACACCGGTCGAGCGGCGAGTCGCCAGAGAACCGCTCATCAGCCTGATTTTGCCGGTCCACAATCCGCGGGCCGAGTGGCTGGAGGCCGCGGTTGCTTCGGTCCTTAACCAAACCTACGGTTGCTGGCAGCTATGCGCGTGCGATGATGCCTCCGAAGGTGGTCGCGTAGCCGAGTATTTTACGGCTCTGATGGCGGCTGAACCGCGCGTCTGTTTTGTGCGTTCCGGCCAGCATTTGGGTATTTCTGGCACTTTGAACCGGGCCGGCGAATTAGCCCGCGGCGAATACACCGGATTTCTGGACCAGGACGATGTCCTGGCTCCGCACGCGCTCGATTGTGTGGTCCAGGCGGTCCAGGATTCGCAGCCCGACCTGTTGTATAGCGACGAGGACTACCTGGACAGTCACGGACGCCGGGTACAGCCGATCTTCAAACCCGCCTTCTCGCCGGATCTGCTGCGGTGCGGTATGTACCTGGGTCACCTGCTGGTGGTGCGGACCATGACGCTGCGGGAATTGGGCTGGTTTCGCGCCGGATATGACGGCAGCCAGGACTATGATCTCGCTCTTCGCCTGGCCGCGCGGACGACAGCGATCCGGCACATTCCACAGGTCCTCTATCACTGGCGGCAACACCCGGATTCAACGGCCCAGCATGCCGCCGCCAAGCCCTATACGCAAGTTGCCGGCCTGAAGGCCCTCTCGGAAGCAGCGGCGCGCTTCGATGCGCAGGCGGTGGTAACGGCTGGTGCTTCCCCCAACACTTATCGCGTCCGATGGCCGGTCCCAGCCAACGCAAAGGCCAGCCTGATCATCTGCTCGCGCAACGCTAAGCTTTTGAAACGCTGTCTGGAGGCGGTCGAGAAGCATACCGCTCATTCCCAAAGGGAGTTTGTGATTGTGCAGCATCGCGCAGGCGACATTGCGGCGATGGATCGGCTTCTCAATACTTGCGCCTGCGTGCGCGTGCCGTATACCGGCCCGTTCAACTTCGCCGCCATGAATAACCTGGGCGCCAGGCATGCTACCGGTAGCGTATTGGTCTTTATGAACGACGATGTGGAGCCGCTCGAAAATGAATGGCTGACCGCCATGTTGGCGCATGCCAACCGGCAACGCGTGGGGCCTGTCGGCGCCAGGCTGATATACCCCTCGGGCGCCATTCAGCACGCCGGCATTGTCATCGGGATCATGGAGGGCGCCGGCCATTTACATCGCAACACATTCGGTTCCCCGTACTGGAACTGGCTGCCGTTCACACGAAACGTAAGCGCTGTGACCGGCGCCTGTCTGGCGATCCGCAAGAATGTTTTTGAAGAACTGGGCGGCTTCGACGAATCATTTCCTGTAAATTATAACGACGTGGATCTGTGTCTGCGCGCGCGCCAGGCCGGTTACGAAGTGATCGTAGAACCGGCGGCCTTATTGCGCCACGCTGAGTGCCAGACGCGCCAAGCCGGCGTCAGGCTCGAAGAACGCTATCTTTTCGAACGGCGGTGGGCCGCCTGGCTGGAGCGCGGCGATCCTTTCTACAGTCCCCACCTCCGGCGTACCCTGGAGGACGCCGGACTGGAACTGCAGGATCTTTCGGAGCCGGCCGCGTGGAGATAGGCGTCAGGCTCGCCAGGCACCAGACCTTCTGCGCCGCACTCTTACTCGTCCTGGCGTTGCATTTGTGCTTCTTTCCGTTCATCTGGGGCGACAAGACACTGTTGGCGGGTTCCCGGGGAGGCGTGACCAGCATCATGCCCGATGGCGCCTTCTACGGCGGGAGCCAAGGTCCCTCCATCTACAGAGGCAATGATATGGGCGCGTCCTCCTGGATGACCGAGGCGGGTGCCCCGTTGGTGCGCCATCAGTATATTGCCGAAAGAAACCTGCCCCTTTGGAATCCTTACCAGGCCTATGGCGCGCCGCTCGCCGCGAACATGCAGTCGCAGCCCTTTAGCCCGCTCTACCTTTTGTTCGCGCTGCATCCTGGACCCAGAGCCTTCAACTTCTTCATCTTGTGCCGCTTTCTGATCGCGGGGTTGTGCGCGTATCTGTACCTGCGCCTTTTTCTGCCTCTTGCGCCCGCGCTGGCGGGCGGCATGGTCTGCATGCTGTCGGGCTACCATCTTTTGTTCTTCAACATGCCGCACCTGAGCGTCGACGTTCTCATGCCTGCGCTTTTCCTCGGCATTGAACGGCTGCTACGGCAACAAAGTATCCGCAATGTCCTTTTAACGGTCGTCGTGATTTTCCTCTCCATTGCCGGCGGTATGCCGGAAAGCACGCTGCTTCTGCTCACATTCGCCTGCGCCTACTTCTTCTTCCGCCTTTTGAGCGACCCCGCGCTCCGAATCGCGGCCCGCCGGCACGCAACCTACTTCGTCTTCGTAAATGTGCTCGGCGTGGCTCTGGCTGGATTTCTGTTGGGGCCATTCCTGGAATTCCTGCACGTTTCATTTGACCAGCACCAAGTCAGGAACCTGGGCCATATTGGCGGCCTCGATCATGACCGTTTTGGGCTTTCGGTATTCACGTATGTAGTCCCCATGCTATTCGGAACCGCTTGGAAGACGATCGCGTCTGGCCTCGGTGGCTACACCGCACTACGTGATTTCTTCGGCATCCTTGCCGCGCTGTTCGCACTGATCGCGGCGTTCAGTTTGGCGGGCAACTTCAAACGTCGCTTTTCAGGCGAGCAGCGCATCATCCTCTTCTTCCTCGGTTCGACTGCCGTTGTCCTTCTGAAAAGATATGGGGCGCCGCTCATCAACTGGGTCGGATACCTGCCGTTCTTTGAACTTGTCCGGTTTCAGAAATATGAAGAGCCCATTCTAGCGTTCTCGGTCTCGGTGCTTTGCGCGTTTGGCCTGGCTCGGGTATTGGCGCGGGAGGTAAGCCGCCGGCGTCTTCTGCTTTCCTTGTCGATCGCCTTTCTGGCGTTAGCCGGGATCGCCGCCATCTCATTGCCCGCCGTGCTGGCAGCCAAGGCAGCGCCTCATGAGTTCTATCTAAGCTTGGGAGGCGCGGTTGCCGTCTTATTCGCCGCCACATTGCTCATGCTGGGATCTTACATGCCGGAAAGGGGACCTCGCAGCACAAACTGGTTGGCTGGATCGCTATTGCTGCTCCTGACTTGCGAACTGACGGGCAACTACATCTTCCCCGTTTATTATTTGCTGACACGTTCCGCGACAGACGATGCGAACCCCTATCGCGGCGCTCCCTACATTGGCTTTCTCAAATCGAATACGCCGGCCAACGAACGCGTTTTTGGACGAGATGGCATCTTGTATCCGAACTGGGCCGGCAGTTTCCAGATCGCCGATATTCGCGGCCTGGATGCAATGTATTACAGGAAATACTTCCCGTTTGTACGATCGTTCCTGCGCGATGAAGTGCCGCACGCGCCAAACGGGGATCTCGTGGAACGCTTCACGGGGGGCAATGAACACACTTTTGACACGCCCCTGAAAAGACGGCTCTTGCAGCTTTCCTCGGTAAGATACATTCTGTCCATGCGGCCCCTTGTGACCGGTTCGCCGCTCATCCGGGATGTCATCCTGCAAAACACCGGACGGTTGTTACCCGGGCGGGAAAACCTCATCGAAATCAGGGCGTTCACCATTTCGGGAGATACCAAAGCGGTCCTGTTTGAGCATCCGCCTTACGAGCGGCTCCCCTACAGGACCACGATCACACCCGCCAACCGCGAGTTTTCTTTTGACGTTGCGATGCAGCCCGCCGTATATGACGGATCCATGCCCATATGCGGAGACGGCGTAGAGTTCCGTCTGGAAATCCGGGACGGCAGCGGGCGGATTGGGCAATTGTTCGACCGTTATATCGACCCCAAACACAATCCGGCGGAGCGCCGCTGGATTCCAGGGTCGGTCGATCTGCGCGAGTACGAGGGACAGACGGTTGAACTCCTGTTCACGACGACCGCCGGTCCAAAAGGGGATACGTGCGCCGCTTGGGCGGGCTGGGGCGATCCGCATTTTAGCGGAGATCTTGTAGCACAACCGGTATTCCGGCAGGTCTACGACCACGAAATCAAGATCTACGAATACCCGGATTACCTTCCACGCGCAGCTCTGTTTTTCAACGCGGAAGTCGCGCAGGACGACCAATCGGCACTTGCCAGACTAGCGTCTCCGTCGCTGGACATATTTCGCACCGCGGTGGTTTCGTTACCGAGTCTGGACACGGCGGATTCGGCCGCTATTCAGAAACTCAATACCCAGCCGAACGAGCGGGTGCGCGCCGCCAGAATACTGTCCTACGCCTCGCAGGAGGTGAACATCGACGCCGTCGCGGAGCGGCCCGCATTGTTGGTGCTTAACGACTGCGATTATCCGGGCTGGAAGGTATACCTCGATGGGCGCCAATCGCATTGGATCACTACAAATTATTTGTTTCGCGGCATCCTGCTGCAGCCTGGCAGGCATCGGGTGCGTTTCGCTTATGAGCCGGCTTCGTTCGCAGCCGGCACCGCAATATCCGGAGGCGGGTTCGTCTGCCTGGTGGCCTTCGCGTTCTGGCGCGGACGAAGACCCAAATCAGGCGTTCCCGAAGCGCACCTTGTGCAATAGCCAGCGCCTTTCCAGTTCGCGTCTCTCGACGGCCCGCAGCACGGACCGGCCGCCGCGCTGGGCCAGCAGATAGTCCAGCAATTCAGAAACCGGCACAAACCAGCCATTTCGCCGCGCCAGGCGAGCCATCGACTCGGCGAACTGCGGATGTATCCGCCCATCCCAGAAGCCCAAGCCGAAATGCGTGTACATGATGCATGCTCCTCCGTCGGCCTCCAAACGGTCCACGCTAGCCTCGTCGATTCGATCCACAAAAGGCTCGACTGTAGCGCCCTCGGCGGAAGCATACCAATAGTTCACATAGGGCCGGTCCGGATCGTGGTATGGCATATAGGGACAAGCCCGCAGGGTGTTGGTTTCGGCGAATGTGAAATTACGTACATATCGGATATGTTCGAGGCATAAATCTCCCCAAAACTCCGGGTGTCCGGGAATATGCCCGTGAAACCGATTTCGGTTTTGGCCTCGTGTCAGAGCGCTGTAAAGCATGCGATACACGCCGCTGACGCGATGGTCCCCCCAGTAGAGGTTCTCATCGCAATAGTAGTGCTGGGCCAAGGTGACCGGGTAGCCGCCGAAGTACTCCGCGAACGTCTCCAGACCCAACTGCGTTTGGTCGCGGCGGGATGTATGGAGCGTCGCGTTATGCAGTCCGATCTCAAATCCCCTCCCTTGGAGGGATTGCACCCAGGAACGGTAGGCGGGCTCGGCGCACGTGCCACCGTGGTCGGAAGGCGTTCCCGATCCGCGGATCGGCCAGATTCCTTTGGTGGTACGGAAGCCCAGGTCGGTCAGGAGGGCGTACACTTCGCGGCCAGCCTCCAGGGTTTGCGAATCCGGATCGTCAAAGATGGTGAAAGCGAAAGACTTTCCTTTGGGCCACAGCACTCTATATGACCCCTGTGGTCGTAATGATTGCACCAGTCGATTCGGCACCGGCCATTCGCTCGAATTCGCTAAAATCGTTGCCTATCGCCATGGCAAGGGCCAGTAGTCTCTGCAGTGCCTCGTTGGGCGAAGAGAAAGTAATCGAAATCGCTCCTGGCGACACCGAGACACCCTCCGGCAAACCGGCAAATTCCTGATTGAGCATAGTTGTGGGGGCTTCGACCAAAACTTTCGGCTGCATTAGAGCCGATTGCCGCAGGCCGTCCAGGGCTCGAGCTAATCTTTGGCGCCGGCGCCGTTCGTAATGCACTTCCTCGCCCGCGGCCAGCCGTTTCAAATGCGCGATCAATTCCTCCCGGTCGGCCACACCATTGGCTCCGATTTGGCGGGTAACGCAAGGCCGCAAGATTTGCTGCGCTCTTCTCGGACCCACGCGTAAGAGCGACTGGAGAGTCTCGCGATCCACCCAGGGCCAACGCAGGCCGGCAAGCTCTTCAATGACTTGGTCTAACCGCCCGAACCATGTAGGCTTATCAGGCACCAAATCAGGCTAACATGCGGCGGCGATTGTGCGCATCTACGAAAAATGCTGGGTTATTTACTCCTGATAATAGAACGTTATCAGAAGTATGGTAGAATTTTGTCTTGCCTGAGCTTACCGCGCTCCAAACCGTGCCCGGCCAAGGAAGCCTGGCCACTCTCAGCCAGCAAGCTCGCGAATTTGCGGCCTCCGCTAAGGCCGATAACACGCTACGAGCCTACCAGGCAGACTGGAAGGACTTCCGGGAGTGGTGCGAGACCCATCATTTGGCGCCTTTGCCGGCTGCACCGGAAACGGTCGCCCTTTACCTCACTGGCCGCGCAGCAAAACTTAAGGCCTCCACCCTTGCCCGGCGGCTCACCACCATCAACAGGGCCCATCAGGCGGCTGGCCTGCCTTCGCCCGCGACCATGCAGAATGCCATCGTGAGCGAGGTCTGGAAGGGAATCAAACGCCGGAAAGGAACGTCACAACAGGGAAAGAAGCCTTTCCTGACTTCCGATCTCCGGCGTGTCATAGCGGAGCTCCCGCCGGATCTTCAGGGGTTGCGCGATCGGGCATTGCTGCTGGTTGGCTTCGCTGGGGGTTTTCGAAGATCGGAACTGGCCGCGCTGCGGGTCGAGGACCTGGAAACCACACCGGACGGGCTCATCGTGCGGCTCGGCAAATCGAAAACCGATCAGGAAGGGCAGGGAAGGAAGGTGGCGCTGCCGTTCGGGTCCGATCCGCAAACTTGTCCGGTGCGCACGCTGGATGCCTGGCGGGACCAGGGGGGCATCACGGCTGGCCCTGTATTCCGCGCCATCGGCCGAGGCGGCGCGGTCGGCGGCCGGGCGCTGCATGCGGATTCCGTGGGCTATCTCGTAAAACGTGCCGCCGCAAGGGCCGGGCTGGAAAGCGCGGAGTACGCCGGGCACAGCTTACGCGCGGGCCTGGCCACGCAGGCAGCCACGAATGGCGCGAGCGAGTCCGCCATTATGAAGCAGACGGGGCACCGGTCGCTGGCCACCGTCAGGCGATACATCCGCGAAGGGTCTCTGTTTCGCGACAATGCGGCTGCAAAACTGGGACTCTAACTAAGTGAAATAAGCCGCTATGGCCTGGCGAATGCGGTCGCTGGCGCGGCCATCGCCGTACGGATTGTGGATTCGCGCCATGCTGTTGTATTCCAATGGGCTATCCAGCAGGCGTGTAGCCTCATGCAGGATCCGGTCCACATCCGTGCCGACCAATCTGACTGTGCCGGCAGCCACCGCTTCTGGACGCTCGGTCTTTTCCCGCATCACCAAAATGGGCTTTCCAAGCGAAGGCCCTTCTTCCTGGATACCGCCTGAATCGGTGATCAGCAGGTATGCGCGCCGCATCAAGTCCACAAACGGGACGTAGTCCAGCGGTTCCACGAGAAATACATTTGCCAGACCATCCAACTGCCGGTAAACCGGGTCCATGACATTCGGATTGCGATGCACCGGGTAGACCAGTTGGATGTCATCCCGTCTGGCAAGCCGCGCAAGGGCTTCGCAAATATGCGCAAACCCCTCGCCGAAACTTTCGCGGCGGTGAGCAGTGACTACAATCAGTTTCTTGCTCGCATCCAATTGAGGCCAGCAACCGCCGGCGAGCCGGCCGGCGGCCAAGGCATCGCGCACGTAGAGCACCGCGTCGATCCCCGAATTGCCGGTGACGGAGATGCGTGTCGCGTCGATGCCTTCGGCCAGCAGGTTGCTCTGCGCGGTTTCCGTGGGCGCGAAGTGCAGGGCGGCTAAGCGGGTGGTCACGACGCGGTTCATCTCCTCCGGAAACGGCTGCAAGAGATCGCCGGTTCGCAGTCCGGCCTCCACATGGCCTACCGGCACATGTTGGTAGAAGGCCGCCAGGGTGCCCGCGAGCGTGGTGGTGGTATCTCCCTGCACGAGCACCATGTCGGGTTGCTCGCGGTGGATTACCGGTTCGAAGGCTGCCAGAATGCGCGCTGTAATTTGGGCGAGCGTCTGCCCCGGTTGCATCAGGTTCAGGTCGTAATCGGGTTTTACTTCAAAGGCTGCCAGCACTTGATCCAACATTGCGCGATGCTGTGCGGTCACGCAGACGCGCACCTCGAACCGGTCGCTTTGCCGCAGGTTCAAGAGCACCGGACAAAGCTTGATAGCTTCGGGACGGGTGCCGAAGACCACGAGGATCTTACGCATGGGCCGCTTGTCTTATGACGGAATGCATGATTTGGTCGAAGTGAGCGGCTACCGAGGGCCACCCATAATTCTCCTCTACGAGCTGGCGCGCGGCCTGGCCGAGTTTCGCACGGCGGTCCGGAGTGCGCAAGAGTTGCGCGACTTCGCGGGCGAAATCGGCAGGATCGTCAGCCAGCACGATGTTCTCGCCATCGCGGACGGGCAGGCCTTCGGCGCCCATACGGGTCGAGACCACGGCTTTGCCCATGGCCATGGCTTCGAAGATCTTGATGCGGGTTCCACTGCCGCTCCGTAGCGGCACCACGCACACCGCGGCTTTGCCAAGATAGGGACGGATGTCGTCCACCGCACCGGTTACGACCACATTAGCCGAGGCCAGGGCTTGGATGCGCCGCGGAGGGCGCCGGCCGACCGCCCAAAACGCCGCGTCCGGGAGTTCCTGCCGGATCAGCGGAAATATCTTATCGACAAAGTACGCCACGCCATCTTCGTTCGGCATCCAGTCCATCGTGCCGGTGAAGACCATAGTATCGGGCTGTTCGGGGTCTGGGAAGGGTTGGAAGTATTCCGTATCGACGCCCGTAGGAATCACGGATATGCGGCTGGGTTGCACGTATTGCAAGAAAGCAGCGCGATCGTTTTCCGAAACAGTCAAAACGTGATCCGCCAGTTGGACATAGCGGCGCTCGGCGCTAGCCAGCGCGCGGGATTCCAGAAAACATGCGGCTTTCATGACCGGATTGGAAGTGACCTTGTAGTGGCGCTCCCACACCTGTGCCTCCACGTTGTGCGTGAACAGAATGGTGGGTGGCGTCGCTTTCCAGTGCATGAGCGAGCCCGGCACCAGGAAATCGCACACCACTACATCAAACGTAGCGGATGCGAGCAGCTCGGCGTACCGGCGGCTCACTGTGGGACTCAAGAACTTGTCGATCGTCACTGGGCGGCCGGCGGCCATCATGCGGGCCGAGCGGAGATATTCGCCTAGGCTCCGGCGCGGCGGAAGCGGCAAGGGCACGGCAATGATCTTGGCGAAAAAGCTGTCGCCCACAAGGTGCCGGTCATCCGGATGTTCCGGGTAAAAGGTAAAAAGGGTAATCTCATGGCGGCTGGCGAGTTGCTTTAGAATGTTGTAGCTGCGGATTTTGCCACCCATATCGGGGGGAAGCAGGCCTCCGGCTTTGACCCACAGCACTTTCATAACGTGAACTCCGCGGCGCCGGCGGGGCCGGTGGCGCGATAAATGAACCGGTCACCGAAGATGAATTCGTGCGACCCCTGGGGTTCTTTGTACTGGTAGATGCCTGGCGCGCTCTGAGTGAACGTTCCGGGCGCGGAGGGCAGGAGCAGCACCGCGAATTCGGCGGGTAGGGAGGTTTCCGTGCTGAAGCGCAAGACCTTGGCGGGCTCCTTTTTGCCGTAAACGGGGGACCATTCCCAGGACTCGACTGAGCTGGACCAATTGTGTCCGGCGGCAGGCAGGATGGTTAGGTCGTGCTCATCAAGGAAGTGCCAGTGGATGTCGAGTTGGTGGCGCAGGGGGCCCCTCACCACATCGCGGATTAACCAGAACTTGGATTTCAAATTGAAAACCCAGCGCTGATGGATGACTGGATAATACCCGTTGTGATGCCCGGCGAATAAATCGACACTTGGACCAGTGTGCCAGTGATCGACGGTGGTTTCCGGCATGCCAGTCCAGGCGAAGGGCCCATTCGGCTGGGATTGATCGCGGCCGTCCACTTGAAGTGTGTTGTGGGCGGCCGTACCGCGAAAGCGATCCCGTTCCGGGCAGACATAGCAGAATGTTCCCGGATCGATAAGTGTCGGGCGCCCGTTGACGATTAGCTGGATGCTGAGGGCGTCGGCATGACCGTGCCCCCCGGTGAGGGCCCCTTGGGGGCCGGCATCGATGAATAGTTGAGAGTTCTGCGATGTCATGCTGTAAATGCCGGCGGACGGAAGGGCCAGGCTGCCGGATTGCGGTCCGGAGGCGGCTAAGGCCTGCCCCCCAATCACGTGGCCTCCGTCGTCATCTCCAAAATTGGGCGGCCGCCCGGCCTGCGATATGGCTGCGAGTGCGTCACTCATTCTGGCGATGGTACGGTCGAAAGATTCCGGGATCGCAATCCCGTTCTTGGCCGCCAGCACGCGCGCGAACTGGAAGAAATCAAGAGCGTAGATGTGGTAGTAGACGGATTGCTCAAAATGGAATCCATCGGGACGAACTTGAGCCTCAGCCTGTTGCAGCACGATTCTCCAGCCGCGGGCCTGCCAGCGCGCCGCATCCGCAATTTGCGGACATGTCGTGCCGATGGCGAAGAGCGCTACGCCTTCGCCTAGCAAATGGGTGTTCGGGGAGAAGTACGTGGACAGAAAGCGCTCAATGTACCAGCCGTGGAGGTGAAGGGCGGCCAGTAGATCGGGGTGAAAGTCTCCGATTACGTGTCGCACCCAGAGCCAGGAGAGCGCGCGGAATGCGACTTCCAGCGTGCTTGCCCAGTTGATGCCGATAGGGTACGGGTTTTCGCGTTGCCACTGCGTCCATTGCGCGATCAGCTCGCCGCGGAAACCGGCTTGCGCCAGCGTGACCAGGTGCTGGTGGCGGTTCAGCTCCCAGATCACTTTGTGATCGCCAAAACGATCGAAATCCAGGAACGGGATTTCATGCCAGGGTTTGCGCGGGGCCCGCTTGTTGTGTACGGGGTCGAAGTGCCAGTCGATGGGAGTACCGTAATCGAGGTCTTTGTAGCCTAGTAAATCGAAGCGGTGTTTGCAGATTTTCTCAGCTTGCTCCACTGAGTATGGCGGGGGTTCGGGAAAGGCTGGCGTCGAGGAAGACGGGATGAGCCGGCAGGTTGGTGGGTTACTCCAGCGTCTGGAGAAGCCCTGTTCGACGCGGGTCCCGATTTCGGCAGGGCTCATTTGCAGCAGACGGGTAAGATTCATGACGGCTGACAGGCAAGCACGCCCGTCTTGCTGGTTATGAATATCTTTCCCCAGAGCTGCAGGTTCAGAAGGCGCCAGATGCGGTCGGTGGCGTCTTCGAGGCCGTTTTTGTGGCGGGAAAGGAGATCGTTCAGGTACGTGAAATCGATGTAAGGGGCCAGCAGGCCATCGCGATCGCGGAGTTCGGCGATCAGGGCGTCGGCGCTGGGTTCCATCAGCCATTGGCGAAGTGGCGTGGGGAAGCCCATCTTCTTGCGATAGACGATATCGCGCGGGAGAATATCTTCGACGGCTCGCTTCAAAATGTACTTGCCCACGCCTCCACGCAGCTTGAGGCGATCGGGAACGGTGGCGGCGAATTCGACCAACTCATGGTCCAAAAAAGGTACGCGGCTCTCGATGGAGCAGGCCATGCTCATCTGGTCCTGCTTCATCAGCAGCTCGACCAGATAGGTCTTCTGATCCGCATACAGCATACGGGGAAGCAGGCCGGCATTTGGCTGGGACTTCCAGTAGTGCAGGTAGGAATCGTAAGTCCCATCGAATGGCACCGTCAGCAGTCGTTGCTGCTCGGCGCGCGAGAAAGCGGAATAGAAGTTATCGAGGTATAGCGATTCAAGGTCTTCACCGCGTCCCAAAACGGAATGCTGCAGCTTCCTGCGGATGTTGCCGGAAAGCAGGCGTGAGTTATCGATGGTGGAGCGCAGCGCATCGCGTACCAAGCGCGGAAGCGTGCCATAGGCCTTCAGCAACCGCCGGTTGAGGATATTTGTGCGATAGCGAGCGTAGCCACCGAATAATTCGTCGCTGCCTTCGCCGGTGAGGACGACCTTGACCTGCTCGGCGGCCAGTCGGGACACGAAGTAGAGGGACACGCTGGAGGGCCAGCTGATGGGCTCATCTTCATGCCAGATCAGTTGGGGCAACGCATCGAAGAAATCGTCTTTGCCAATGACGACCTCATGGTGCTCGGTTCCGATTTTGTCGGCCACCTGCCGGGCGTAGGCGAGTTCGCTGAAACTCTCTTCACGGTAGCCGACGGCGAAGGTTTTGACCGGCCCAGTGGACATGGGCTTCATGAGAGCCGCGATGGCGCTGGAATCGACGCCACCGGAGAGAAACATACCGAGAGGCACGTCACTCATCAGACGCGTGCGGACAGCTTCTTCCAGACGATTCCGGCACTCGGTAATCCAGGATTGGTCGTCGCACCCGGCGCTCTTATCTTCCTGGAACGGGGCATAAGGAATCTCCCAATACTGCCGGATTTCGAGTTTTTCAGACGTCAGCCGCAGCCAGTAGCCGGGCATAAGTTTGCGGATGCCCGAGAAGAGCGTCTGCTCGCCCGAGCAGTAGCCGAAGTTCAGATATTCGGAGAGCAGCGATTCTTCAAAGCGAGGCGAAATAGCTGGATGCGCGAGCAGCGCCTTGATCTCGGAGGCAAAGGCGAACAGGCGGCCATCCCAATAATAGTAGAAGGGCTTTTTGCCCAATCGGTCGCGTGCGCAAAACAGCGTACGCGTGTTTTTGTCCCAGATGGCGAACGCAAACATGCCCCGGAAGCGCGTCACGCAATCCGGGCCGTAGTGCTCGTAGGCATGGAGTATCGTTTCAGTATCGCAACGGGTTTGGTATCGATGGCCGGCTTGTTCGAGGGTAGGGCGCAGATCGGCGTGATTGAAGATCTCGCCGTTATATACAATCTGGAGTGCGCCGTCTTCGTTGGACATGGGCTGGTGGCCTCCGGCGACATCTATGATGCTGAGGCGGCGGTGGCCCAGGGAGGCGAAATGGTCGCGATAATAGCCGGCAGCGTCGGGCCCGCGATGACGAATGGCGTCCGTCATGCGCATGAGCTGCGCATCCGGCGAGGAGCCGGGGCTACGCGTTACGAATCCTGCGATACCACACATAAGAGCGATCGGGCGATTTGCATCTCCCCTAAATGAATTCTCACACAAGACCGTGCTTCGCGCGGTGCCAACCTATTTCATACCCGTCGGTGGCAGCGGATTATGCGCGATCACGAGTCCAATCAACTCTGAAATACCTGCATTTTCTATGACTTGCGCTGATTAAGCCGGCGATTCTTTGCGGCGATGTGCTTGGATCGTATCAGGAGTGGCCTCGTCCTGTCGAGCCGCGGTTCGGCTTCCAGCCTACGCAGAGGCCTTACTGATAAAACATGGATAAATGCAGAGTAACAACGGGCCTCTGCCTCTTGGCTGTATTTCTTGCCACGGGAGAGGGGCAAACATTAGTCGACTTGCGCACGCAGAGCAAAAGCGTCGATTTTTCCGCGGCCGGTTCCACAAAACCGATGCAAACGGGAAGCGCGATGCCCTCCAGTTGTGCGGTAGGACAGTTCTTCTTCCTCACGACGGCGCCGCCGGGGGCCAACGTATATGCGTGCAATCCGGCTAATACGTGGACCGCGGAAGGCAACAGCCTGTCGGTGACTTCGAGCACCGCCAACCAGGTGCTCTCAAGCACCGGAACCGCCATTCAATGGCTCGCACTGGGTGGAGACGTATCGGGCGCTCCGGCCGGACTGACGGTAAATCGGCTGCAAGGCCGGAACGTGAGCGGCGCGGCCCCCTCCAACGCCCAAGTGTTGCAGTGGAACGCGGCTACGAATCAGTGGGCGCCGGCGCCGGCACAGGCCGGCAACGCTGCCTATGCGTTCTCGGCACTCGTCAGCATTACCATTCCGGGTACCGTGCATCAGTTCGGAACGGCAAATCTGGTGGTGGATTGCTATGACAACTCCTCGCCACCGCAGCGCGTGGAGCCGGACAAGATCCAGATCAGCCCGGCGACCTACAATGTCACCGTCAACTTCAGCACGGCGCAGACGGGCTATTGCGTGGTCAACGGCGCAGGCACCGCAGCCGTAGGTGCAGGCGGAAGTGGCGGCGCGGTAAGCAGCGTATTTGGCAGAGCAGGCGCCGTGCTGGCGCAGACCGGCGATTATGCCTTTGGACAAATATCCGGCAGCGTCGGCTCAAGCCAGCTTCCAGGTGCCGGAGGCGACCTGAACGGCACGTTGACCACCGCCACGGTGACCGGAATCCAGAACCGCGCCGTAGCCGGCACCACGCCGGCCAATGGCCAGGCTCTGCTATGGAATGCCGGGGCCTCCGCATGGCAACCGGGCACGGTCTCCGGCAGCGGCGCCGTGAGCAGCGTGTTCGGCAGAACTGGCGCGGTAACGGCGCAGACCGGCGATTACAACTTTGGGCAGATATCCGGTGCGCTCGGTTCCAGCCAGTTTCCCGCGGCGGGCGGCGATTTGAGCGGAAATCTGACGGCCGTCACGGTGACCGGTATCCAAAGCCGGGCGGTGTCGAACACGGCTCCAGCCAACGGCCAGGCGCTCGTATGGAATTCGAGCGCTTCGGCATGGCAACCTGGCACTGTATCGGGCAGCGGCGCGGTAACCAGCGTCTTCGGCAGAACCGGCACCGTTACGGCACAGACCGGCGACTACGGATTCGGGCAGATCTCGGGTTCGCTGGCCTCCAGCCAACTGCCCGGCGCCGGCGGTGATTTGGGCGGCACGCTGACCGCGGCCACCGTGAAAGCCATTCAAGGGCAACCCGTCTCCAGCACGTATCCCAGCAACGGCCAGACCCTGGTATGGAGTTCCTCCGCGGGAGCGTGGCAGGCGGCGAACGTTTCCGGCAGCGGAGGCGGGGCCGGTATGGCGTACCAACTCGGAGATCTTGCCGCCGTCCGGACCTCCTCCACCGTGCTGACGATCGGGTCCGGCTGCGCGCCCACAGCTCCATGCAATGTGCGCTTCGGCTACCAGGTCTACAGCATCACGAATAGCGCGACGGCGACGATCGGTGGGAGTGGCACCGGAACAGCCTACGTCTACGTAAACAGTTCCGGCACTCTGATCGTTGGAAGTAATCTGACCGTAGCCTGCTCCGCGGGTTGCACCCAGCAGGCCGGTATCGCATCATTTCCGCCGAACGTTTTGCCGATTTACACCTGGACGGCAACGAATGGGACATGGGATAGCACCGGCGGACGTGATCAACGCGCTTTCGAGAGCACCAAGACACTGGCCGGCGGCCAGGGCATCGTCGTCACCGAGGCTCCCGGACAGAGTACGCTCGCGGTAGACAACGGTGTGATCCCGACTTACTTGATGAATTCGGCAACATTGAATTTTCCCAGCATGACCACCGGCACGTGCGCCGCGGACCAGACCATCACCGTGGCCGGCGCCAATCCCGGCGACGCTGTGGCGCCCGGCTGGCCGGCTCTACCTTCAGGTGTGGTGGGCATCATGCTGGTCGGCGGCACGAACACGGTAACGGTTCGGCTTTGCAACCTGTCTGGATTTGGCGTGACTCCACCCAGCGCCAGTTACAAAGCCACAATTGTGAGGAATTACTAATGAAGCTTTCCGCGATCGGCATTAGGCATTCAGCCTTCAATCTCTCGATGCTCCTGTTAGGGAGTGCGGCCTCTTTTACCGGACAGACGGTTGTGAATGGGGGGCGTACCCAGATCGGCCCTTGGGACGCGTCCGGCGCGACGTACACACTGCCAGCCAAGCGCGGGACCACCGCACAGTTGCCGGCGTCCTGCATACAAGGTGCCGAGTTCTTTGCCACCGATGCGGCCCCCGGGCAGAACAAGTACCTGTGCGCATCCGCTAACACATGGGTACAGCAATCGACGGGGACGAGTTCGTTCCTTCAATTGGGCGCCGGCGCCGTTGTGCGCACGGTGACTTCCAAGCTACAGGACGTGGTTCACGTGAAGGATTTCGGCGCAAAAGGCGATGGGGTTACCGACGATACGGCCGCGTTTGCGGCGGCGCTGGCATCCGGTGCCGGCGAGGTGCGGGCGGATAACGGCACCTACGTCGTGAACGGCGCGATCACTCTGCTCAAGGGCCAGAAGATTTTCTTCGGGGTAGGGACCCACACCGTCGGCGGCATCCGCTTTACGGATTCTCTCACCGACCAAACGGGCACGGGCAAGATCGAGTGCGCGGGCTCGGGCGTGACCACCCTGATGCTGAAGAACGCCGCCAATACCGATGTCATTTCGCAGACGAATTTCGCCGGGCTGACCGGCCAGAATAGCTTATATGGTTTATTTCGCGGAGAGATTCGGGGCTGCACGATCGACGGCAACAAGGCCAACCAAACCGGCGCCAGCTACGGCATCCGGCTATATGGCCATGGCCTGGAAATGACGGACGTATCCGTACGGAATGCATACTCCGATGGGATTTATACCGAGTGGGGTCTGGATTCCACGTTTGCCACACCTTTCCTGGATCTGGAAGGTTACTTCACGGGTATCCGATCGGCATTCAATAACGGAAATGGCTGGACGTTTCGCGGCCCTCACGATTCCGATTTCGTCGAAATGGTGCTCTACCAGAATGGCGGCTGGGGAATGCAGGTGCAAACCTCCAGCACTTACAACGGCAACGGTCACCTTTCGAACATCAATACTTTTCTGAACGCGCTGGGCGGTGTTTATAGTAATAGTTCGCTGGATGGCAGCCAGGTCATGGCGACCACGGCAACGGGATGGGGGATGCTGATCGACAGCGGCGCCGGCAGTCACAATCTGTCGGCCGCGGAATTTTCCGGCCCCACCGGTTTGGAAGTGCGGGCTCCCAGCCAGATCATTTCGGGCGACGTGGTAAATACGACCACGGCGGGAGTGCGGCTAAATGGGGGCTCGGGAAATTTCACTCTGCAGATGTTTAACAACACCGGCTATCAGATCGATTTCGCGAACGAGGTGGGGCCCAGCGTGATCTCGGCCAATTCCGCGAATCCAGCGCCGGGCGCCATGTTCCACGGCGCGCCCAGTCAGGCGGATTTCGTATTTGTCGATTTTGGTGGCAGTTCGTCCAACCGCTACACTTCGCTGCCGGCGCAAACGGTGCACGTCGCTGGATGGTCGCCGCAGTTTCCGCAAAGCAATGCCGTGATGGCGGTGATTAACGATGCCAGCCAGGCCGGCAATCTGGCGGCCACAAACCTTACGTTGAGCAACTCGGCGCAGGTAGGCAGCGCCATATTCGCCAATCTCGGCAGCGCTGCGAACGGAAGTATTCTTTACTGTTCGAATTGCACCGGGACCACCGCGTGCGCGGCGGGCGGGTCCGGTGCGATGGCCATGTATGTGAACGGTGGGTGGTCCTGCGCGGGCGCCGGAGGCGGAAGTTATACGTTTCGCAACAACCTGACGAACGCGTCGGGGACTGTCGATTTCACTCCGCTCGATTCTTCCGTGATGAACGCGGTGGACGAATTCCTGCCGGGCAAGGATAGTAACGGAACGATCGGCACGCTGCACTGGGATGTAGTGACGCTAGGCACAACCTGCGGGAATTACATGTCCCAAGGCGTGGCTAATCACCCCGGAATTTTCCTTCTGAATAGCGGGGCTAATGCAGGCGATGGCTGCTCTCTCACATTGTCCGATTCGCCTGACGGCGCGGTCTACGCTTTCGCGAATCTGGGAACGGGAGGGGCCTGGTCCTATTGGGAGGCGCAGGCCATCTTCCAAACCGACGCAAACAGCGTGGCGAGCGCCAGGTACTTAATTGGTTTCAGCGACAATCAAGCTGCGTATCATCCCGCAAACGGGAACGAGATTGCTGTGCGGTACGATCCGGCCGGCGGCGGGTGCCCGGCGAATGAGAGCACTACCAACTGGGTATACGAAACGATCGTCAACGGGACGAAGACATGCTTCAACAGCGGTCTGGCCCCGGCTCCAAATACCTGGTATCACGTACGCATCTATTCCGCCACACCAGGGACCATCCAATTTCAAATTAATGGCGCTTATACGGGAAGCGTAGCGGCCGCGCCCGCGGCCACACTGACTCCCCAGTTCATCGACATGACTACCGGAGGCGGAGCGGAGGGGCTTTCTGTGGACTGGTGGGCGATGAAGATACAGGGGCTGGTCCGATGAAGCAGGCAATTCTGTTTGCCGCTTCCGCCTGTTCGTGCATGGCTGCGATCGGGAACTTCCGCGTGCTGGGCACCACCGCCACGCAGGCCTTGATCGCATACACGGCACCCGACGGCAATGCGTGTACGATCCAGTTAAGCCAGAACGTTGGTCTTACGCCGCTGGCCCTGGACGTGGATCCGGGTACGTTCGCCAATTCCAATTCCGATTTGATCCGGCCCAGTACGGTTACGAGCGGCCTTGCCCGGACAGTTCTGCTCGGCCAGCGCACGGCGCAGTATGCGACGGCCGGGACTCATTCCGGCATACGCCATTTTTCGCGCGCTCTCCAGGCTTATACGCCGTATTTCGGCATGATTACCTGCCCCTCCACCGGCGACACCGCGGACTTTACGTTTACCACCGGCAACATTCCATTGGGAATCGCATACGGCGACCCCTGGCTATCCGATGCCGCACATCCCGGAGATCAACCCTGGCCCGAGGCCGTCGGCGGCTTGCCGGCCGAATCCTTTATCGACCCTCTAACGGGCGTCCTCCTGCAGCGTCTGGGACTGCGGGGAAATAACTTCGGCTACTGGAGCGTGATGCCGTTTGGCTCCGCTTTCAACCAGGGACAGACCATTCCTTGCGACATCGCCGGTCCCTGGATTTCGCCATGCAGCGTGGTTGCCGGCTCAGGCAATACGACCGCTGCCAACACCACCGCGCCACTGGTTCTGCGCCCTCCCCTGACAGGAAACGCTGCCTGGAACGCCGGGTATGGTTCCTCCAGCTACGCGCAAGGCTGGTCGCTCGATCAACTCAGCGTCACGCTTACCGGATACGTGAACTCCGCCACCACCAACTTCCGGGTACTGGATGTGTGCCTTTCCCTGAATGATGGCGCTTCATGTGCCACTTCCACCGCGCAGATGACCATGGGCCAGAGCGGCAGCCAGCAGTCCGTTGGACAGGCCAGCACCTCGCAATTCGGCGTACTTCCGTGGCTGCTCGATACCAACCCACGCTTCAACGTGCAGGAATCGTCCCCGCATTCCGGCACTGGAACCGTGTCCGGGGCAACCTTAACCTGGGTTTCCGGGGACAACTTCAGTCTCTATTGGGTTACGGGAGGCAACGGCCATATCCGGCTATCGGCGAATAACGACGCCTGCACCACACCTCCGAACAGCACCACCTCCACCGAATACGCGATTGCCGGTTTCGTGGACGGCAACCACCTGACGGTATCCGGCACGCCGCCCTCAGGAAACGTCTATTGGTGCGCCAATAACTTTGCCGTTATGGTTTGGCGCGACCAGGCGCCCACCGACGGTAGCACCGTTACGCTCACCGCCGCCAGCATGGCCGCGATTGAAAGCACGGCTCCCACCTACCCGGATAACGGGGCGGGTACACCTTGTTTCGACAAGCAAGTCAATAATGGCTGGTTCTGTCTGTTTGGCGGACTCTACTGGATCAATCCGGCCACGGCATCCACCGCTTACTACGGATACATGGTGGCACCCTCCAGGAACAGCAGCGGAAACTACGTCGCGAATCCCTGGCAAACGGTGGGTATTATTCCCGCCGGCGAGACAGCCAATATCGACCAGACGCAGGCCAATCTCACTTTCTATACTGTCGCGCTGGACCCTAACGGCGGCGGTCCGTTGGTGATTCAAGGCGTCTTTACGCCGCCATCGATTTCGCAGCCGTCCGTTCCTTACGGTAATGGCTCGCAAATTCAGAATGCCAGCGTCACGGGCACCACGGCATATTCCGTTACGTACAGCAACGGCCTGACGTTTACGAACCTGACTCCGCAGGTGAGCGCGTCCGAGAGCGTGGCCGATCAGATGGCTACCTTCGATCCGACGTTCATTGCCAGCCAGTACAGCAGCGGGCCAGATGGCTGGAATTGCATCCCCTACGGGATGTCCACCGGTGTTTTCTTCTTCACCTGCTATTCGATTGGCGAGGACAGCCCTGCATGGGCCTTTGCATTCTCGCCGGGAGATGGAAATCCAGCCCACGCCGGGCAAGCGAATGGTCCGCGGATCGTGGGCGCCATCAATACCTTCGACACGCCGAACGGTCCTGTAGCCGCCACGCAGACCGGATACACAGGGCGTAGCTTGCATGCCCTCGCGGAAACCGGCGAAACCGGCTGGGTCCAGGTGCAAGGGAACCCGTTCCAGCCGATTAATACGTCCAACATCTCGAGTGTTCCGGCCTCGAGCTCAAGCTGTTCCATCTATGGCCTGCCGGGCGGCAACCAGTGCATCCTGATCGATATCAACAGCCATACCAGCGGAGGAGTAACGGGATACGAGCCTTATTTTTCAACTCCGCAGTTCCAGTTCACCGGCGCCCCGGGGGAATTGCGCACCACGCAAGTTGGGGACACTGCCTGTGTGGCGGCGAGCACCGTCACGAACTGCCAGTGGTTCGTTCAACAGAACGAATTGATGACGCTAGCGATGAAGAACTATGACGGCGTTGCCGGCGCATGGGTATTTCAGCGGAACAGTTACGGCGCCGAGCCAGCCATTCCCAGCGGCCCGGTGACCCTGTGGTGGATCAGCATCCAATCGAGCGTCCCGGCAAAGGGCACCACGGAGAACGGCTCCCTGGCCGCGTATTGGAACCCGCTTGGCGGTTGCGGCGGCGCGCCGGACCCGCATGGTAACTGCCTTATCCAGGACACCAACAATACCAGCGGACACGGCGAATGGCGCGACGGCGGTGAGGCTGTAGCCACCAACGTCCCCGAGTGGGCACAGCCCATTTGGGGTTGGCCCACCGACTACCAGACCGCGCTGGGATCGGCGCCTGGCATCTTTAGCCTGCCCTTTGCCAATGTGACGCCCTTCCAGGCGGCTGGCGTGAATTATACGAGTACGAATCCGCCTTTCGCCGGCGTCTATGGACACGCCTGGGGTTTTGACGCCGGTTGCCACCCAAACGCGGCGGGCGCGGAGGCCCCCGCTTACGAATCGATCCGGGCATTCGATAACCTGCCGGTTCAAGGCGGAGGCGGCGACCCGACTTTCACTCTGGTGACCGGACAGCTTTACCAGGCCACACCCAGCCTGGTGGCCGATCCGGACGACTTCTTCGGATCCGGCAGCATCGTGGGGATCAATCGTAAACTGCTGGCGCAAGGGAACAGTTGCGGCTCTCATCCCCTGATCGACATCAGCGGGCCTGGCTCCAGTATCGCTACAGGCACATCCGGCTCCTATACGGCCTGCTTCGCCCGGGCCAACGGGGAATGTTACGCGGGCAGCAGCGTGGGCCAGGTTTACGTAAACTGCCCCGGCGTGATCTGGAACTATTGTTCGGGTAGCGGCATCCACGGCGGCAATCCGCTGGGCGTGGGCAACGACATTTGCGTGGGCAACATCGCGGAAAATGCCAACGCCGTGCGGCAGTTCACCATGGATCGCACAGACCTCGCCGGAGCCTACACGCGCAGCCTGGTGACGGCCACGTCGCGCTTGCGCATGGTCTACGGCTTTGAAAGCAACCGTCTGCTGCCGGACAACTCCTGGCTGCTTTTGCGCACCGACTGGCTGAACTATCAGCGCAGCGATATGTGGATGGCCAAAATGCTCCCATACCCGGCTCCGGACTCCGTGGTTCGCGGAACTTTTGTGCCGATGTCGCTTACCCTGAAGCCGCCCGCGGGCTTGAGCGTAAATAATGCGATCGTCGAATTCGGTTATCAGGAATATGGAGCGCCGCAACGCATCGACTGCACCACGCGAAACGACACATGCATCGCGACCGCCGGCACGGTAACGCCGGGCAACCAGCCTTTCTATTTTGCTTCGGAGAATCCGGCGGGCGCGTCCTGCGGCTCCGGCTGCACCATCACCATACCGGCCATCTCACAGCGGATTCTTTACTACCGGGTCGAGTACCGGGCCGCGAATAATGCGGTGTTGGCTGCCGGTCCGCTGACCTCGGTAGTCGTCCCATGATCCCGAAACAGGAGCGTTACACTGGGTGATTGCCGCACTTACCCGATATCTGTCTCGGCCAACTCCCCCCATGCGCGGAACCGCCGCGCGGCGCTCTGTAGATGGGTCTGCGTGTGGTTTTTTACGAAGCCGCGCACGAGCCTGCCGTACGCGCCTTCAACGCACGCATGCAGACGGCGGGAGCACTGCTTTTCCCATTGCCTGAGACCGCTCCGGCGCCGAATCCGAATACTCCTGCACCCGGCATCGAATTCCGTCATTTCGTAGTGGTGGACGATGCCGGGGACGTGCGTGGAGGCTACTTCATCCGCACGCAGCCTTTCTATATTCGGGGCCAAATCTATGGCGTGGGACACTATAACGCACCATTGTCGGAAGGTATCGCCGATAAGCGTTACGCTGCCGTGGGCGCCGCGATGTTGGCACATGCCCTTAGAGAACAGCCGCTGCTGTTTGCTATGGGCATGGGCAGCGTGGACCGGCCTTTGCCGCGCATGCTGCGCGCACTGGGATGGGCAATCCTGGAAACCCCCTTCTATTTTCTGGTCTTGAATAGCAAGCGCTTTCTGCAAAATGCCGGGCCATTGCGCGCCACCACCCAACGCCGCCTGTCAGCCGATTTCCTCGCATTTTCGGGCTTAGGCGCCGCGGCGCTGAAAGGAATACAGCGCGCGCGCACGCGCAGCCGCTTCGACCCGCGGTATCAGTCGCATCCCCTCTATGAATTTTCTGCGTGGACGGACCGCGTCTGGGCGGAAAGCGCACCCCGGTATTCGTTCAGCGCCGTCCGCAACGCGGATTGTTTGCGCTTCCTCTATCCTCGCCTGGCGCCGTGCTATTACGGCGTGAAACTGACCGAGGGCGGTGCGCCCGCGGGATGGGTACAGATGCTCGATTGCCAGCCCCGCGACCGGTCGTATTTCGGGGACATGCGCGTGGCTGCGCTGGTCGATGGCGTGGCTCCCCCGGCGGCGATCCCGTCGCTGGTCGATAGCGCGGTGGAAGCGGCCCGAACGCGTCACGCCGACCTCCTGATCTCCAACCAAATGCATCGCGATTGGATCTCGGCGCTGAAAGCCGCGGGATTCTGGCAAGGTCCTTCGAATTACCTGCTGGCTTTGTCCAAAGGACTACGCAAGTTGCTGGAACCACTGGACGAGGCGATACCTCTTATTCACTTCAACCGCGGCGATGGCGACGGCCGGGTAAACCTGACGGACCAGCCCTGAAGGCGGATTCTATATACTGAACCTAGCCGATGAATATAGCTTCTCTCGAACTCGGTCTGCTCCTGCTGGGAGATCCGCCTTACTCCGACGCCCAGGCTGCTGAACTGGTGGACCTGGTTACTGCGCATGCGGCACTGAATTCGATCGCCGGCTTGACCCGGTTGGAACACCAGGCCGCAGCCATGGCGTCCGGCGATCCGGCAGCGGCGCTCGAATTGGCTGCCCGGCTGGAATCGGTGCACTCCGACACCGGCTGCTGGTTACGCGCCGCGTTGCTGGAAGCGTCCGGCCGTTTTGCAGAAGCGGCTGGAGCGATGCGCTTCCTGCGCGAGAAGGCCGCCGGCGAGGAGCGCGCCATGGTCATGCTGGCTTCGGCCCGCAATCTGTTCGCCGCGGGGCACTACGATCGCGTCTGGTATCCGCTGGCGGAAGCCTGCAAATCGAGCGCATCGCCGCGCACCCTGCGCAATGCCGCCCGTTTGCTGGCGCAAGCGCGCAAAGCGGCGGAACCGCCTTTTCGGAGGCGCTCCCGGATCGCCCTCCTGAGCACCACGACAATCGACCTTTTGGCGCCGATCCTGCGCGCGCAGTGTTTCGGCGCCGGTATCGATGCCGACATTTACATCGGTCCTTTCAACCAGCATGAACAGGAGATCCGCGATCCGGATTCCGGCTTGGCCCGTTTTCGGCCGGATGTGATCGTCATTGGCACGGACTGGCGTTCGCTGGGCTTGCGCGACGAGGAAGATTCGCCCGCCGATGTCGTCCGCGCACGCTGTGCCCAACTCGAATCCTTATGGCGGGAAGCGCGGGAGCGCTTGGGCGCCACCGTCCTCCAGTTCAACTACGAGTCGCCGCCATTCGAGGCGCTGGGCCATCTGAGCGCAGCTCTGCCCGGCGGACGCGGGCGCTTGCTGCGCGCCATCAACCTGGCGCTTTGGGAAGCCGCGGGAAGGACCCAAGGTGTGGCGATTCTCGATGTGGACCAGATTGCAGCCCGCTTCGGCAAGGACCGTTGGAACGATCCGGTGTTGTGGTACACCGCCAAGCAGTATCCATCGGCGGAAGCCATGCCGGCGCTGGGCCATCAGCTCACGGCATTGCTCCGCGCCATTCTGGGCCTTACGTCCAAGTGCCTGGCACTGGATCTGGATGGCGTGCTTTGGGGCGGCGTGATTGGCGAAGACGGGCTGGCGGGCATCCAACTGGGAGGCGGCCCGGCAGGCGAGGCATTCGTCGGCTTTCAGCGCTATCTGCAATCGCTGGCTCGCACCGGGGTGCTGCTGGCGGTTTGCTCCAAGAACAATCCCGAGGACGCGGTGCTCCCTTTCCGCCAGCATCCCGAGATGGTGCTGCGCGAACGGGATATCGCCGTGTTCATGGCCAACTGGAAGTCTAAGGACGAGAACCTGCGCGCGATAGCCGCCGCCATGAATATCGGGCTGGACGCCATGGTATTTGTGGACGACAATCCGGTGGAGCGGTCTCGTGTGCGGCAGAACCTGCCCGAAATCGAGGTGGTCGATCTGCCCGCCGATCCGGCGCAATATGTTGCCGCGGTATGCCGGCTCGGGCTGTTTGAAACGCTCGCCATCACCCGGGAGGATCGCGATCGCACGGCCTCGATTCGTAAAAACCTGGAGCGCAAGACGCTCGCATCCACCGCCGCCAGCGTGGACGATTACCTGGCGCAGCTCGAGATCAAGGTTCAATTGGCTTCGTTCGACGAATTGAATTTGCCGCGCATCGTGCAACTGATCAACAAGACCAATCAGTTCAATCTCACCACACGGCGGCGCGGCGACGCCGAGATCCGCGCTTTGCTGGCCGCGGGCGCTTACACGCAGGCCATGCGCGCCGGCGACCGTTTTGGCGATAGCGGATTGACCGGCGTGTTGATCGCGATTCCCGAGGGCAGCGGTCTCCGCATAGACACCTGGCTGATGAGCTGCCGTGTCCTGGGAAGGCGCCTGGAAGAAACGATGTTCGGGGCGCTGGTGCGGTATGCGGCCGAAAACCGCTACACCCACATCACCGGCGAGTATATTCCCACCGCCAAGAACAGCCAGGTGTCCGATCTGTACATTCGCCTGGGTTGCGTGCCCGCCGGCCAGGAGGGTGAGCGCCGCTTTTTCCTGTGGGAAACGGCGCGCGTGTTCCCTTTTCCGGCGATGATCGAGTCCACGGACCTCACGCAGCGCCTGAGTGTAACCGTTTAAAGTGAAAGAACCGTGGCTCTGATCGATCAACGCCTTCAACAGATATTTCGGGAAGCTTTCGAGAATGACAAGCTGACCCTCGCCGATTCGCTTTCGCCGGAGACCATGCCCGCGTGGGACAGCCTCGCGCACGTCAAGCTCATGATGGGCTGCGAGGAAGAGTTCGGCGTGAAATTCACGATCGAGGAAACAGTCGAGAGCACCAGCGTCGCCAAGCTCAAGGCGGTGCTGGCCTCCAAAGGGGTTGGGCGCTGATCTCGCCGGTAGCCGAGTCCGGGCTTGACGAAGTGATGCGCTTCCTGCGGACCGTCTTCGGCGTGAGCGAGAGTCACCGCATGTTCCAGCCGGATGTGCTGCGGTGGAAGTGCTTCGCCCCGCACCCATTCTGGGAAGGCAGCCGCGGGTACGCGCTACGCTACAAGGGCGAAATTGCGGCTTTCGGGTGCCTGGTTCCATGCCGGTTTCTGACCGGATCGGAAACGGTCGCCAGTTGCAACGTGATCGATTGGGCCGCCAGTAAAACCGTGCCGGGCGCCGGGATCCTGCTTTACCGGCACATCCAGAGCCTGACCGGCACGATGCTCAATATAGGCGGCACTGCCGACGCGCGTCAGGTGCTGCCCCGGATCGGGTTTCAGGCGTCGGCGGAAATTCACCATTACACGCGCGTGCTGCGGCCGTGGCGTCATCTCCGGATAGCCGGACAAAAGGACTGGAAATCGCCGCTGCGCCTGGCACGGGACTACCGTCAGTTGGGGCGGACCTTGGGAGGCACTCTGCCCTCCCTGGCTGCGCGTCGCGTAAATAGTTTCGCCGATGTTCCAGCGGAGGCGTTTCCAGATCCGTCGATTACGCGGCAGGTGGTCTGCGCCCGCACTTCCGCGTCCCTGAAATACTTTATGGCTTGCCCGGCGGCCCAAATGGATGCTTACATACTGGAGCGGGACCACACTCCGGCTGGATATTTCCTGTTAAGCCGCGTGGGCCGCCACCAGTACCGCATCGCGGATCTTTGGATACGGTCGGCGGATGGGCAGGAATGGGCGGCGGCCTACGGTACGGCGTCAGCCACCGCGCAAACCGACCCACGAATCACCCAGGTTTCAATAGCGGCTACCTTGCCACTGCAGACAGGCGCGCTCGAACAGGCGGGGTACCGCCGCAACCACACGGAACCCGTGTTTGTTCTGGATCCGGGCCGGGCTCTGGGAGGCCGGCACGACCTCGCCTTGAGTTCCTTGGAGAACGACGGATATTATTGGACGGAAAGCGGAAGCTAAAGGCCGGCAACACTCCGCGCGAAATACATCTCCGGGTGACTGGGGTCGGCGCCGATGCGGCGTAACCAGAAAGCGTCCTGGTGTATCCGATTTAAGCCCCGCTCCGCCGTCACCGCCGTCTGCATGCCGGCTCTCCGCACTGCCGCCGCTGCCGCCGCACCGATGTCCCGCATTTTGCCATTGGGGTAGCAAAAATGCGGCACGGGCCGATCCAGTTCGGATTCGATGCGTGCTTTCGAACCGGCGATCTCTTCCCGCAACTCTTCCGGGTCGGTCAGCGCCGACAGGATCGGATGCGTCCTGGTGTGCGCGCCGAACTCGACGCCCGATGCGGCGAGCGCACGAACCGCGTCCCACGATAACGGCCTATATTCGGGCGGCGCCTGCTCCGGCATTTGCGCTTTCAGCAAGCCCGGCAGTGCGGAAACCAGTTCGCGGCGTTCCTCCGGGCTCAGCGCCACGGCCAGATCGGCTAGCTGCTGGCCGGCGGCGCGGCGGGATTCCGCGGATCCCAGCTTGAAACGCAATTGGCTTCGATCGGGCATTTCTATGGACGGCTCGGACACTTTCGCTTGCCGGAAGGCGTACACCACGCGGTCGAACCAAAGCCACGACTTGCCGTCCAGAAAATCGCTCACCAGGTACACCGTCACCGGAATTCCATACTCGGCAAAGACTGGATAGCCCGCTTCCTGGAAGTCCTCGTAGCCATCGTCCACCGTGACTGCCACGGCATAGGAAGGTAAGCTGCGCCCGGCATGCAGCCATTCGGCGACGGCCGCCATCGAAACCGGATGGTAGTACCGGCGAATATAAGCGCACTGGCGGGCCAGCGCGGCGCGATCGGCGAAGCGATGGTACATCAGGATCCGGAGACTCTGGCGATTGAACCATCGCACCGCCGCCAGGCCGCCCGCGTGATGAAAGGCGGCTGCGGCTGCGGATTTCAGCAGGGTGGGCAAGCGACCAATGTAGCGGTTTCGAAATGGCTCGCGCTACATTGGTTTCACTGCACATGCCAATCCATCAGCGTGTCCTGGTTACCGGCGGCGCCGGTTTCGTGGGATCGAGCGTCGCGCTGGCACTCAAAAGAAGCCATCCGCAGATGCAGGTGACCGCTTTCGACAACCTGCGCCGCCGCGGATCGGAACTCAATCTGAGCCGGCTGCGCGATGCGGATGTGGCTTTTGCACACGGCGATATCCGGTCGCTGGCCGATCTGACCGGCCTGCCCGCGCCTCCGGATCTGATCGTGGAGTGCTCCGCGGAACCTTCCGCACAAGCGGGCTATGGCGGATCGCCGGAGTACCTGATCGATACGAATTTGACCGGCTGCTATCACTGCCTGGAGCTGGCCCGGCGCGTCCATGCCGATTTTGTTTTCATCTCCACCAGCCGTGTCTATCCTTACCGGCGCTTGAACGAACTGGCCTACGAAGAAGGGCCGGAACGCTTCCACCTTTCCGCGGAACAGAGCCTCAACGGCGCATCGGGTCTGGGCGTGAGTGAGGATTTCCCGCTGGATGGGCCGCGGTCGCTTTACGGCATGACGAAGCTGGCCGGCGAATTAATGGTCGCCGAATATGCCGATGCCTATGGCATCCGCTACCTGATCGACCGCTGCGGCCTGCTTACCGGCCCCTGGCAGATGGCCAAGTCCGACCAGGGCGTGATCGCGCTTTGGATGGCCGCGCATTATTTCCACCGAAAACTTTCTTATATCGGATTCGACGGCAGCGGCCGGCAGGTGCGCGACTTCTTGCACGTCGATGATTTCTGCGATCTGTTGTTGGAACAGATCGCCAATATCGACACTTATCACGGACGGCTCTTCAATGTGGGCGGCGGGTTGCCCTTCAGCCTGTCGCTACAGGAAACCACGCGGTTGTGCGAGGAGATCACGGGCAACCGGCTGCAGATCGCCCCGGTGGCCGAAACGCGTCCCGCCGACGTGCGGATTTATCTAACCGATCACCGGCGCCTGACAGCGGTAAACGGTTGGCGGCCGCGGCGTGACGCCCTTGCCACGCTCGGGGATATCTTCCATTGGATACAGCAGGCGGAGGCGCAGGTGCGCTGGGCGCTGGGATAACGGCGGCGATATTCCTATGCGCTTAAACGTCGCCGGAACACATCGGCCAAATGTTCGGTATTGCGCCGCAGGTCGAACTTCTCCAGAATTTTCAGCCGCGCCTTTTTTCCCAGGGCCCGCCGCAATTCCATATCGTCCATTAGCCGGCCGATGGCTCTGGCTAGCGCGTCTGCCTCGCCCGGCGGTGCCAGCAGGCCATCTGTTTCATGCGTGACGATCTCCGGAATCCCGTTCACCCACGGGGCCACACAGGGAATCTCCATGGCCATGGCTTCCATCAGCACCACCGGCAAACCTTCGGCAAAACTCGCTAGCACCAGGGCATCGGATTCCCGATACAAATCGCGCAGCTTATCCTGATTCACATTGCCCTCGAACTTAACCCGGTCCGAGAGACCGCGCCGCTCCACGTCCTCGCGTAACGCCATCCGGTCGGGCCCGTCGCCCGCAAACCGCAGCCGGACGTCGCGGCCTTCTTCCACCAGCGCCGCCATCGCCGCGATCAACAGGTGCTGGCCTTTAACGGGCGCCAACCGCCCCACGCAGATGATCTCAAAGGGCAAAGCCGTCGCCCGGAACGGCCGCGGCGCGAACCCGGTGGGGTCTACACCCAACGCGGTCAGTTCCAGCTTGGGCCACTCTGAGTGGCTGCACGCGTACATCAATTGGGCGACACCGTACTGGCTGATGGCGCAACAGAACAGCGCCGCCTGCACCTTCTCCGCAAGCCGGGATCCCGCCGGATCTTCGAACTCCGCCGGACCGTGGAAGGTAATCGATAACGTCACGGGGAAGATCCTGCCGACCAGAAAACCGACCGTTGCCGCATAGTGCGTATGCAAATGGGATAACCCATTTCGCCGCATCCAATACCCGACCGTTACGGCTTCGGTGAAATAAAAAAAACCGTAAATCGCCCGTGGACTGCTTCGTAGCGCGCACGCCAAACCGCTAAAATAGCGGCCCGGGCGAGCGAACAGCGTTTGGGCGTGCGCCAGCGCCACCCGCAATAAGCCGGAGCTTTTTACGTAATACGTCGACCGGACTTCCTCCCGCTCGGCGGCCGTCATCAAACCCTCGTCTCTATCCGGATCGCGGATCGAAGCAACTTGGATATCCAATCCCAACTGGCGCAGAAGACATACCTCCCGTAGCATGAAAACGTGATTGACGGCGGGATACTGACTTAACAGGTACGCCAGCTTGAGCGGGATACGCTTGGATTCCACGATCTGAGTCTAACAGTCCGCTTTTGAGGGGCGGGCCTGGAGTTCCGCCGCGGACGTGGCCGGCCGACCCACACGCTTCTCAAACGCCTCGTAATCGTTCGCGATGGCTTGGGCCAAGGCGAAAAGCTTGCTGAGCAGCTCTTCGGACGATCCAAACTGGATGTGCAGCGCGCCGGGGCTCAATCCCACGCCCGCCGGCAGATCCGGCAATCGCTGGTAGAGCGTCGCCGGTTCCACTGCGATGGCCACGCGGGTACCGGCTTGCAGCCGGCGCATGGCTTCCAGCCGCTCCGCCAATCGCTCCTTCCGGTGCCACTCCATCTTGAAATCCGGACTATCGCGGATCTGTTCCAATTGCGCGACCAGCTTGGGCCGGTCCACCAGGAACGTGCGGCCGGCCTGATACCCGCCGAAACCACGTATCAGGTCGATGGCGCGCCTTCTCCGCAAACGAAACAAGCGTTCGCAGACGGCACGGTCCACTACCGGCACATCCAAAGCCGACAGTTCCGCCAGGATCTCTGGTACGTGAAGCAGCCACTGTGCTTTGGCGGGCATTTTGTAGAATTATCCGGATTGCCAGCCATTTCTCCGCCAGCTAACCCCGGCGGTATCCAGCAGCATATGATGGATTTCCATCCAAAAGCCGCCCGGCTCGCCGTTGAGCACCTGGCCCAATAACAGTTGCCCGTCCCACTCCAGGCGCACCGCGGCGCCCGCTTTTACCGTCAATACCGCACCTGATCCCGCGGACAGGCGCACGCGTTTGCCGGACAGCTCGAGTAGACGCACTGTCTGTCCCCCGCGCGTGCCCGGCGGCCCTTCCCCCAACATGCTCAGCTCCGCGGATTGCCCTGGCTTCCAGTTCAGTTCACGCATGGTCTTCGCTGCCCAGTGTACTATGCGTAAAGGGCAATGTTCTCTTTTTTCAAAAGCCTTTTCTCCACGCGCATTCTCAGCCTCCTCGTTCCGGAGACGATTCTCATCTTTTCCTGCTATATTCTGGCCGCTTATTGGTTGAGCGGCGCGGATCCGTCCGTGTTTCTGCTGTACGACAACGGGCTGCTGCAAATCGCGCTGGTTGTGGCCGGCGTGCTGGTCGGGCTGCAGCTCAACAAGCTGTATGCGCAAGTGGGAGTACGTTCCAAGATTCTGCTCGTCCAGCAGCTCTGCCTCACGCTGGGCGTGACGTTTCTGCTGGAATCGCTGCTGAGTTATCTGCGCACCCCGGAATTGGTACTGGCGCCTACCATCATGATGCTCGGCAGCGCATTTACGCTCGCAGTCCTGCTGGCCTGGCGCATGTTTTACAGCGCGGTGCTGTGGAAGAGCCTGGGCGCTAAACGAGTGCTTTTCTATGGGACTAATGCGGCCGCTTTGGAGGCGGGCAGCAGTCTCGCGGCGCATCCCGAGTTGGGGCTGGCGCTGGCTGGCTACATTGACGACGATCGCCCTGCCGGCACCCCGCTGAACGGCGCCCAAGTCCTCGGATCGACCGTGGATCTCTCGCGCGTAGTTTCCGAAGTGCATCCGGATCGCATTGTAGTGGCGGTTGCCGAACGGCGCCACGGAATGCCGTTTAGAGAACTTCTGGATCTACAGTTCCGCGGCATCGAAATCCAGCATGTTGCGGAGTTGTACGAAGCCGCCTGCGAACGCGTGTGCCTGGCCGAGTTGATGCCGTCCCAGTTGATTTTCTCCGATGAGTTGGGAGCGCGGCGCGGCGCCATCGCGATGCAGGCCATTTATTCGAATATCGTGGCTCTGGCCGGCTTGGCGCTGCTGGCCGTATTGTCGCTGCCGATCGCCGCGGCAATCAAGTTATCGTCCAAAGGCCCGGTCGTCGATGAGCGCTTGCGCTGGGGAGTGAACCTGGTGCCTTTTACGCTTTTCCGCTTCCGCTGCAGGCGCGCCGATGGCCAGACGACACGGGTGGGCGCCTGGTTACGCCGCCTGCGTCTCGACGGTTTGCCGCAATTGTTGAACGTCATCCGCGGTGAGATGACGCTGGTGGGACCGCGTCCTCACGATCCGGATTTCATACCGGTATTGATGGAGCAAATGCCTTACTATGGGCAGCGCCATATGGTACGACCCGGCATCCTGGGTTGGGGCCAGCTCAACTGCGACTACGGCCCGCGCCTTCGCGACGCGCGGGAGTCGCTCGAGTATGACTTGTATTACATCAAACACATGTCTCCGGCGCTGGACGCATATATTGTGCTGCACAGTTTGATGGAAATACCGTTTCGGGAAGGTTGAATCGGGCGCGCATGGTTGACGCCGCAAACCTGCCTAAGGTTCAGCCAAAGATACCGCTGCTGGGGCCGTGGCCTCGTGCGGCGTAATTCCAGGGAATTTATCGACCAGTATCTCGCGGATTGAATCGACAAACGGCGCCACCACCATGGGCAGCGCGTCCGATGCAAACGGCCGCACCAGCACTGCGTAATCCCCCTTGCCGAGCGGCACGCGCACCGTCCAACCGGGGGCTCCACCATCCTCGGAAGAATACTCGAAGATCTCGCTCCCCAGGTTTAACCGCGCCTGCTGGAATCCGAACTTTCCGCAGGCTTCCCGGATTACCTCCCAGCACCGGGCCGGCGTTCCCGCGGCCGCCAGGGCCGCGCGAAATTTCCGCAGATCCAGTTGCGCGCTGACCGATCTTTGGAACTCGCCGCTAAATAATAGCCGGCCTGCTAAATCGAACTCGGCATAGCCCAGATACTGAACCCCCAGCAACACGAAAACACCAAACAGAAGGAGTAGCGCGCCGGAAAAACTGTGCAGCACACCTTGCAGAAGCGAAAAGGCGGCCGCCAGGCCGCAGAGGCCGTACAACACCAAAACGACGCGGCGCGGCGTGAACCCGCGGTCCAGCAAGCGATGGTGAATATGGCCGCGGTCCGCTGCAAAAATCGGCTGGCGACGCAGAAAACGGCGAACGATAGCCAGCGCCACATCCAGCAACGGAATCGAGAGAGCCATCAAGGGTGCCGTCATGCCCAGCAGCGTGGCGGATTTATTGCTCCATATGGCGGCGTAGCAGCCCAGCAAAAAACCGATGAGCAGAGCGCCGGAATCACCGAGGTAAATCGTGGCGGGGTTGAAGTTGTAGCACAAAAACGCCAGCACGGCGCCGGCCAGCGGAAATGTTGCCACGGCCAACACCATGTTGTGCTGCATCATCGCCGCCGCGAAAACCGTCAACGTAGCGAACAGCCCAACCCCAGCGGCCAAACCGTCCAGACCGTCCACCAGGTTGAAGGCGTTCATACAGGCCAGCAGCCAGAGAATCGTCAGCGGGATGTTCCACCAGGCTTCGGTCGGCGCACCGGCAATCGACAGGATACGCACGTCACCCACGACGCATGCCAAGCCTGCCGCGGCAAGTTGTCCGGAGAGCTTGATCCACGGGCGCAAACTGAACAGATCGTCCAGCAGTCCGATGCCAAACGCCATTGCCGCCCCCGGTAGCAGCCTCCAGACCAGCGAGAGTTGCTGCGCGAGCGGACTCCCTTCTTCCGGACGCACCAATACATAGGCCACCAGATAGGCAACGGCAATGGCTACGCCGCCCACCCGCGGGATAGGATAGCGATGCACCTTCCGCGTGCCATCGGGTTGGTCCACTACCCCGTAGGACCGGAAAACGTCCCGGCAAATCGGGGTCAGAACCAGGGAAATGATAAATGCCCTGAATCCTAACCAGAGCAAGGAATGCACCAGGGAGACCTCCGGGTTCTCCTCCTGATGTTGGCGCACCCCGGCGCTTCGTGTCAAGCCGCATGGTTTCAATTATTTCCGGTCTGTACCGGTACCCAGTTGTCCGCCGTCTACGGCGTCCCCTAACAAACGTTGATGACCCTTGATTCGCTTGACACCGCTCCTCGCGGCGCGTCAGAGTGAATGTTGAACCCTGGTTGCTAAAATTACGGATTGAATATTCGAATCTCCGGAGGCCCTTTGCTATTTGTTCGAACGACCCTGTTTCTCGGCTGCGCGCTAGGCCTGTTGGCGCAGTCCGATGCGCCACAAGCGGACTCATCGCCGGCCACATCCGACGATGAATATAGCGGACCGGCCATTCTAAGCCGGGGCGAAGTGCCTGCCGCGCAGACCGTAGCGCCTATCGCCTTCCGGCCTTACATCGGCCTGGCGGGAGTTTATGACACGGGCATTGTCCCGGTTGCGGCCACTTCGACTGGCGGGGTCCCCACCACGAACCTGTATGGATTGGAGCTGAACCTCGGCGCGTACACCTATCACGTCTGGAAGCACACTACGCTGGGCCTGGATTACCGGGGAGATTTTCGCGACTACTCTACCAGCTACTGGGACGGCACCGATCAGTTCCTGTCGCTCATTCTCACACACCGGCCCAGCAAGCGCGTCACGTTCACGCTGCGAAACCAAGCCGGACTCTACTCTTTCAATAACTATACTCTTTCCTCTCCCCTTGGCGCTCTGGATCCGAATTATCTGGATTTGCCGCAAAGCAGTATCTACGATAACCGGGTCATCTTCGCGGGCGTGTCCGCCGATCTGACTTACCGCCTGTCCGCCCGGTTGTCGTTCAATATCGGTGGGGAAGGCTCTCTGGTACGGCGGGAATCCAGCGCCCTTTACGGCATGACGGGAGGCGTAGCGCGCGGTGATTTGGAGTATCGGATCAGCCGGCACTCCACTTTGGGGGCGGACTTTCGCTACACTTATTACGACTATACCGAGGGCTTCGGCAATTCGAATATCAGCTCCGTGGGCGTCAATTACAGCACCCAATTCTCGCCGCACGTGCAGCTATCCGCGCGCATCGGCGGCGCGCGCGTGGAGAGCACCAGCCTGACCGAGGTTGCCCTCGATCCGGCCATCGCGGCTCTATTGGGCGAAACAGAGACGATTCAGGCCGCCTACCGCATGAACTACGTGCCCGACATCCAAGTGCGCCTGTCGGACACCTTCCGCCGGTCCCAGTTTACACTGGCATACCTGGATCAGGTGGTTCCCGGTAATGGCGTGTACCTCACGTCGCGCAACAATTCCGGTAACTTTTCTTACAGCTATAGCGGCGTGCGCCATTGGAATTTCGGCCTTAACGGGACTTATGGCCGGATGACTGCGCTCGTGCAGTCGATTGGCGCATACACCGCGTACGGGGCGGGAGTGGGTGTCACGCGGGACTTGGGGAGGGGCCTCCACGCCGTGCTCCGCTTCGACACGCTGCACTACGATATTGCCACTAACGCCGGGTTCACGCACACCGAATACCGCATGTCGTTCGGGTTCAATTTCAGCCCGGGAGATCTGCCGCTGGTGTTGTGGTAGACCCTTCATTAGCTCAAGCCAGAAACCCGGAATAAATCTCACCCATTCGCCGCGCCGCCATGGCCAGCGAGAATCGGCTGCTAATTAGCTCGGCGGCGTTACATGCCAACGCCCTGCGCAGTGCGGCGTTGCCGGCCAGCAGACGCAATATCTCAGCCAGCCCTGCCGTATCGCGCGGCTCGAAGAGCATCCCGGTTTTGCCGTGTGCGACGAGCTCCCGGTTGCCGCCCACGCGCGACGCGGCCACCGAGCAGCCGCACGCCATGGCTTCCATCAGCGAATTGGAAAGCGCCTCGGAAAGTGACGGGAGCACGAATATATCCATCGCGCGTAGCCAATCGGCAACCCTCGGCGTGGCGGGCTCGAAGACACAGTCGGATAGAATGTCCAGCGCCCTGGCGCGGTCCTGCAACTCCGCCAGACAGGGCCCGCTGCCAACGATGGCCAGTTTCATGCCCGGCGCCAAGGTGCGCACCGCGGCAAACGCGTCCAGCAAGGTGTCGAGCCCCTTCTCGGGCCGCAGACCGCAAACCACTCCGATGACTTGCCCGGCGCCGCGCAAGGCATCCGGGCGATGGCCCGGCGCCGGATGGAAGATACCGGTGTCGATGCCGTTGTAACAGAGATGAATCATCCCGGCCGGCACCTTCTCTTCGCGGCGCAAGTGGTCGCGCAGGAATTCGCAGTTGACCACGATGCCATCGACCAACCGGTCTGTGAGACGCAATGCATGCCGCTGCCACGGGGCCCACAACGCCCTATCCACCCGCTGGCTGGAAAGTACCACGGCCGAACCCGCCATGCGCGCCGCGGGCGCTGCATAGACATTGGCGGGCGTATCGAAGGTGTGCACTAGCCGTATGTCTTCTTTCCGGATATAAGAGGCAATGCGCACGGCTCCCTTTACGCTCGCTATTGAGGGCACGGGGAACTGCACGATCGGCACTCCGGCCGCACGCAGGTCGTCCGCGCGTATGCCCGCCGGACGGAAGCAGCCGACGCGCGGTTCAAACCGCGACCGGTCCAGGGCTTTGGCGATCTCCGCCATCTGCCGTTCGCTACCGCCTAAGTTCAGCTCACGCACCATCAGCAGAATACGTGCGGGACTATGCATGCATTCTCAATGTATCGCACGCCCCTGTGCATGCCGGTTGGGCGGACCTCCCAAGCCGCCGCGGATCCTCCAGAACCCGCTCTTAAGTGGGCGGAGATGTCCTCAAATGCTAAAGTAAGGCAAGGTATCGAGACCTATGTGCGGCATTGCCGGATTTTACTTGCGCGAGGGACAGGCGAGCGTGGCGGCCGTGCGCGCGATGTGCGATCAAATACGCCATCGCGGACCCGACGATGAAGGCTATCATGTGCAGGCCGGCTGCGGTATCGGCATGCGGCGGCTGAGTATCATCGATCTCAGTACCGGTCATCAGCCCATGGCGAACGAAGACGAGTCCGTCTGGGTGGTATTCAATGGCGAGATCTACAACTATCGGGAGCTCCGCCGTGACCTGCTCGCGCGCGGCCACCGGTTCGCCACAAACAGCGATACCGAAACACTCGTTCACCTCTACGAAGAAGAGGGCGCCGAGGGTTTGCGGCGTTTGCGCGGCATGTTCGCGTATGCCATTTGGGATGCGCGGCGGCAGCGGCTTTTTCTGGCGCGCGATCGCTTTGGCAAGAAGCCGCTCTATTACGCCATCTTGCCCGAGGGGCTGTACTTCGGAAGCGAGCTGAAATGCCTACAGGCGGCGGATGTGCCCTGCGAGATCGATGCGGAAGCTCTGCGCCTCTTTTTTCACTTCACTTACATCCCCGAACCGTTGAGTTGCTTTAAAGCCATCCGCAAGCTGCCCGCCGGCGGTTGGTTGAGCTATGACAGAGACGGAAGCGTGCGGCAAGGCCGCTATTGGCGGTTTCCAGCCCCGGTTGCTGAGACGCCGGCGGATTTTTCGGAGGCGGACTGCTCCGCGCGGCTCCGCGAGAAGTTCGACGAATCCGTTCGGATTCGGATGATTGCGGATGTACCGTTAGGAGCTTTCCTGAGTGGTGGTATCGATTCGAGTGCCGTGGTGGCGTCCATGGCCCTTTCCTCACCCGAGCCGGTGCGCACTTTCTCAATCGGTTTTGAAGAGAGCGCTTTCAATGAATTGGAATACGCCGCGGTAGTCGCCCGCCAGTACCGCACAGATCATCACGAGATCGTAGTGCGGCCGGATGCCGTGGATTTGGTTTCCCGCCTGGTCCGGCACTTCGACGAGCCATTCGGAGATTCTTCGGCTATTCCCACGTTCATCGTTTCTGAATTCGCGGTTGGGCATGTCAAAGTGGCTCTAAGCGGTGATGGCGGCGACGAATTATTTGCCGGTTACGATCGCTTCCAGGCCCTCAACCGTTTGCGCAAGCTGGATCGGGCGCCCAAGGCGTTGCGGACGGTTGTTTCGTGGATGGCGGATCGCCTGCCATATTCGGCTTACGGCAAGAACTACCTGCACATGCTGAGCCGGTCGACTGCTCTGGAGCGCTATTTTGAAAGCAATTTCTCGCCTTGGTTTCTCCGCCAGGAGTTGCTTCAAAAAGAGTGGATGCTCCCGGCTGACGGCGCTTACCTGCTGCATTCGCTGGCCGGCTTCCTGCTTCCCGGAGATGCCGACCTCCTCTCACAAGCGCTATTCTTTGAAACCACCCAGAACCTGCCTGGCGACATGTTGGTGAAAGTCGACCGCATGTCCATGGCAAATTCTTTAGAGGTGCGTTGTCCTCTGCTCGATCATGAGCTTGGAGAATTGGCGGCGTCGATTCCGCACGACTGGAAAATCAGGAATGGAAAGGGGAAATACATCCTGGTGCGTGCGCTCCAGGATCGCTTGCCGGAGGCAGTGTTGAACCGCCGGAAAATGGGCTTCGGAGTACCGCTTTCTTTGTGGTTTCGAGGCGCTTTGCGAGCCTTCCTTTGGGATCATCTGAGCAGCGCCGCCTTCGCCGGCCGAGGCATTGTCTCGCCGGTATTTGTCCAGCAGATGCTCCGCGAACACGACTCCGGCAGACGCGACAACTCGCATTGGTTATGGTCTCTGCTCATGCTTGAGACGTGGTTCCGCCAACTCGACGCGCAGCCTGCTGCGGCGATGCACTGCTTATGATTAAACCCACGGCACCCGGGTTTTGTCACGGGCTTCACCATAAGCGGAGGCGGGTTTTCACGTGCTTGGGCGTAAGCTGGCACATCACCATATGTGCCCGAGCGTAAGAAACCGGTGCGATTCGTGTGTTTCACCGTAAATCTGCGTCCGTCCCGTTGCCGGCTTCACCCTCAAGTCAATGAAAAAACGCCACTTGCTCCGTTACGCCCAGACCCATGGCAGTATCTGTCCTGTTTTTAACAGCTTACAGCTTCTTTACGTTAGAGCACACGGCCCTTACGATCAAACACATGGCCCTTACGGTCAAGCACATGGGTTTCGCTTGGTAGTACCTCATTGTAACTTATTGAAAAATAACTGCATATGCGCTCCGTTTGACTTTAGGCGGCCTCCTATATGGAATGGTTTATGGTTTGGATAAACTTAACCAAAGGCAACGCGCCCGCGGTCTGGAAACCACTTTTGGTTGGTTTGGTGTGTGCTTGCCAATAAAAACACCAACTCTTCGCGGGCTTCATCGTAAATCGCTAGAACAAAATAGCGGACTAATGTTACAAAAACATAGGAAGACCTTCGTGTTCAAAAGGCCTCTTACGTGACCAAACACAATCCTAAACCCGCCTTGGTGAATCTGTCCGTCGAGGAAGAGAATCTTGCCGCCATCCCTTTTGCCGTACTGGAGCGCCGTGTCGGCAAGCGTATCGGGAAGATCGAGATCAAGGGTACGAAGGTCCTCCCTAATGGCGGCGAGATGGAGGTGGTGTGGCAAATTCAGGGCAACAATGAACTCGGCCTTCCTACCGAACAAGACCTCGATATTTTTGTTGTGCTCGGCGTGCTGACTTTCCGCAACAATTTCGCCAAGACTGTCACGTTTAGCGGGCGTGAAATCGCGCGCATGTTGAACATCAACTCGGTGCACGGGAAATTCTACCAGCGCCTGAAGTTAGCCATGGATCGCTTTATTCCATTACGCTTCCGGGCCCTTACCGCTACCGACCAGCAGGAAGAAGTGAAATGGAGCAACGTCTTCCAGGAAGCCAGTTTCTTACTCGACCGTGAGACTGGCCGTTGTACGGGAAGCATCACCTGGACCGACAAGCTGATCCAATCCATCAACAACGGTTTCTTCCGTGTCTTGGATGCCGGACGCTACATGGAGTTGGATGGAATTACGGCCAAGCACTTATACCGTTTCTTTGCGGTCGCGTTTGAGAAAACAGACTTGATTGTCATGGATGCCCGCAAGTTAGCTATGGAACACGTGGGAATACTGACTCCGCCGCACTATTTCTCACGCCTCATGCAAACGCTGGAACCGGCGTTCGATCAATTGATCAAGATCCAGGTACTTGGGTCTTATAACGTAATTTCCGCAGAAGACTGGCGGATTGCCATGCACCGCCATCCCTCCTATGTGCCTGAGCGTAAGAGTTTGATGTTACAAAGTACGACATGCCCGGAATTGAGCCGGGCGCACGGTCAAAGCATCTTGGAAAAGGCCGGCTTCGGTTACAAACAAGCAACAGGATGGACCGAGGCGGCCGAGACGCCCGAGCAGTTATATGCGCTCGAGCGCGCTGCGCAGCTTGTGCTTGCCATGAAGCAGGAAGGCGTTTTGCCGCACGTGGCCGTCAGTTATGTAGCGCGCGCCCTCGAGATGGGAGCGTCGACGGGAGAGGGCCAGGACTTACTCGACTGGTGCGAGATGGCACTCGATATATGTAGACAGAAGCAGCGCAGCGGCCAGAGCCTCAAAAATGCGGCCGGATTAGTCGTCAAGATTGTGAAGGACCCGGCTGCGCGGCGCCGTTTTCTCGATGAACATCAGGAAGCGGCAGCCAAAGAGCGTTACCGCCAGCGTGAACGGTCCATACTTCGGCAAAACCAGGAAGTCGAGGAGCGTGCCTTGATCTTGGAATACGAACAGTTCCGCCAGGCCACCGCGCAGGATTTGTTCGAGCAACTCAGCGACTCCTCCCGGCAGGCGCTCACCAGGGAGAAATCCGAATGGCTGCGGCGCGAAGGCCGGTTAGACAAAATGATGCCCGACGTGCGCGATCGTGAGGTGACTGATCTCATTCTGCAGGATCTCGCCAGGAACGACGTACCGCCCTATAGCAAGTGGCTGCTGCGCAAACGTGCGGGCCAAGCCGTACTACCTTTTGCGGCCGTCGACAACATCGCGTAAGAGCTGCGTTACAGTGAGTTGATGCCCGTTACGTCGCAGGAAGAGATCGCCGCGCACGAACGCTTCGCGTTCGGGGAAAACTGGCGGCATTTCCTTTCCATCCTTGACGAGGGGCGCATCGTATGCGCCGAAGAGTCCCTGCGCCGCATGCTCGAAGTCCCGGATTTACAAGGCAGGACTTTCCTGGATATCGGGTGCGGCAGCGGGATCTTCAGCCTCGCGGCCCGCCGGCTGGGCGCCCGCGTACATTGCTTCGACTACGATCCGCAATCTGTAGCGTGCGCGCGGGAGCTGCGGCAGCGGTACTTTCCGGACGATACTGGCTGGCACATCGAAGAAGGGTCGGTGCTGGACAACGCCTACCTCGATCGGCTCGGGTTGTTTGACGTAGTGTATTCATGGGGCGTGCTGCATCATACCGGTGCCATGTGGCAGGCGCTCGACAATGCGGGCGGGCTGGTGGCTCCCAGCGGGAAATTGTTCATCGCAATTTACAACGATCAAGGTAAGATCAGCGAGCGCTGGCGATCCATTAAGCGGATGTATAACCGTTTGCCCGGCAGCCTGCGTTTTGTGGTCGCCATTCCGGCTTTGGTCCATTTGTACTGGCGCAGAACGCTGAAGGACCTTCTCCGCGGGCGGCCCTTTGAAACATGGCGAAATGAGGGCAGGGAACGCGGCATGTCGCCCTGGCGGGACTTGATCGATTGGGTGGGCGGTTATCCCTTCGAGGTTGCCAAGCCGGAAGCCATCCTGGATTTTTACCTGCGGCGGGGCTTCACCCTGGCGCGTTTGACCACCTGCGGCGGATCGCTGGGCTGTAACGAATACGTGTTCGCCCGCACGCCTCTAGAACCGCGCTAGGTGAATAAAACGCTTGTAACGAGCCGCCGTTTGCAGCGCGGGAGCGCGTGATAGTAGGATTGGTCTTGGCTATGAAGGCTCTGATCACTGGGTCCGGCGGGCTAATTGGCTCGGAATGTGTCCGCCAACTCTCAGCCGAAGGCTGGGAAGTTATCGGGATCGACAACGATATGCGCCAGCAGTTCTTTGGCGCGCAAGGCACCACTCACCCGGTTGTACAGGAACTGGTGACAACCCTGCCGCATTACCGGCACTTGCCAATCGATATCCGGGACCGCCAGGCGGTCCGGCAGGTATTCGAAAGCGAACGGCCGCAATTTGTCATTCACACCGCCGCGCAGCCTTCCCACGACAAAGCGGCCGCGATTCCCTACGACGACTTCGATGTAAATGCCCTGGGCACCATGAACCTGCTGGTAGCGGCGCGCGATTTTTGCCGGGAATCGCCCTTCTGCTTTACCAGCACGAACAAGGTTTACGGGGACCGGCCCAATTACCTGCCGCTGATCGAACTCGATAAACGGTACGATTTCGCCGGCGGGCGCGACGGTGTGGATGAAAGCATGTCGATCGATCAATGCCTGCATTCCGTCTTCGGCGCTTCGAAAGTGGCCGCCGATGTCATGTGCCAGGAATTTGGGCGCTATTTTCAGATGCCCGTAGGTGTCTTTCGGGGCGGCTGCCTCACCGGGCCGCAGCACGCCGCCGTCGAATTGCACGGCTACCTGGGATACATCGTTTACTGCGCGGCGTCCGGCAAAGAATACACCATATACGGCTACAAAGGAAAGCAGGTGCGCGACCAGATCCACAGTTACGACGTCGCTCATCTGTTTATGGAGTTCTTCCGTTCCCCGCGCTGCGGCGAGGTCTATAATCTGGGGGGCGGACGGGCGAACAGTCTCTCCATCCTGGAGACCGTCGATGCGCTGGCCGGCATGGGGCTCAAATTACGGTACAGTTACAAAGACACCAACCGCGTTGGCGATCACATCTGTTACATTTCGGACCTCAGTAAGTTACATGCGCATTTCCCGGGCTGGAAAATGCAGTACACCCTGCCGCGAATTCTGGATGAGATCGTGGGACGGCACATGCGGGGCGCGGATGCGCTGGCGAGCGCACGGAGCTAGCGTCAAATGCGGCTATCGGTAGTCATTCCGGCGCGCGACGAAGAGGGGTCCATCGGACACACGGTGGCCGGCATCGCCATGGCCCTGGCCGGTGCGCAAATTCCATTTGAAATCGTCGTAGTGGATGACGGCAGCACCGATCGAACTGCAGCCTGCGTCAGGCAACTGCTGGAAAGCTATCCCGGCGTAAGGTTGGTGAGCAACACTGGCCGCCACGGCTTTGGGATGGCCGTGCGCGCCGGGTTGGCGCAAGCCACTGGCGAAGCCATCGCGATAATGATGGCGGATGGTTCCGACAGCCCCGAAGATCTGGTCCGTTACTATCGGAAACTCGAAGAGGGTTTCGATTGCGCCTTTGGCTCGCGGTTCGTCCAGGGCAGCCGGATCGTGGATTATCCGATTCACAAACTGGCCATGAACCGAATGGCCAACTGGTTCATCCGCGTACTGTTCCGGCTGCGATTCAACGACATCACCAATGCCTTCAAATGCTACCGCCGCGAGGCCATCGACGGGATGCAGCCTCTGATTTCAGCGCACTTCAATCTGACCGTCGAAATGCCCTTGAAGGCGATCGTGCGCGGATATTCTTTCGGGGTACTGCCCATTTCTTGGACCAATCGCAAGTCGGGCATATCCAAGCTGAAGATCAAAGAAATGGGAAGCCGCTACCTTTTCATCGTGCTGCATGTGTGGCTTGAGCACCATCTTTCGCGCGGCGATTACCTGCGACGCGAGCACGAAGGGGAAGAACGCGCGGCTACCCGTCACGCCTAGACCGCTCTATCGATCTCCGGGAGTCCGGCGCGCCAAGCGCAGTTTCAGGTCCACCCATAACCAGGTGAACGGATCGCGGAACAGGCGCACCTTCTTGCCCTCACGAAAGGAGCGCGAAACGTAGTTTACAGGGATTTCGAGCGGCCGGTATCCTTTGCGCACAAACTGGATGACCAACTCGTGATCGAAATCGAAGCGGTTGCATTGGAACTCCAGACCAAACAGGCAATCGCGATGGAACACCTTAAACATCGTGAACGGATCAGTCATCCTCTGGCGGAAAAGAACGTTGATCAGGCCCGTAAAGAAGGCGTGCCCCAGATTCAGCCCGGTCGCCAGGACTTTCTGCTTGGCGAACTGCCGCATCTTCCAGTCGCCGGCGTGCCGGGTACCCAGCACAAATAGGGCGCGGTGCGAGAGAATCGGCTCCAGCAGGGCTTCGTAATCGTCCAGGTCGTACTCCAGATCGGCGTCCTGAATCAGCACGATATCTCCGGTCGCGTGCTTGAATCCCTCTCGCACTGCGTTGCCCTTGCCGCGCGGCCGGTCCTGAAGCACCAGCTTGATCTCCGGGTGAGACTGATACCGTTTCGCCAGCTCGCGCGTCCCATCCGTCGAGTTACTCTCGATCACGATGATCTCGCGATCGAGCCCGGCAATCTGTTTCTTCAGGAGCGCATCCATCAGGACAGGGAAAGTCGCGCTTTCGTTGAATACGGCGACAATAATCGAGCATTTCGGGCGAACCCGCAACTCGGCCCGTACGGCCGTCACCAGCAAAGAGGAGGCCAACCTACGCACCAGGATTTCGTGAAAGCCGTACCGCAGCAACAGCAATTGGACCGTGTTTTCGTCGAAGTGCCACCTGTCATTGGCCCGATATCCCACGCGACTGACGCGTGGCACACTGATCAGCAAGGGAGCGCCGGGCAGTAGCGCCGCGTGCACTCTGCTCAGCAGGTTGCCGGGCGTGCGCGATCTTTGCAACCCGTTCAGCATGAGCGCTGCGTCATACGCCGCGGGCGCCAGACTTGCGGATGCCGTTGAACAATGCAACAGCGAGCCTTCCCGAAAACCTCGGGCACGAAGCGCCGCCATATACAGGGACGCGTCGTCCGGAAGGGCATCGAACTTCGTTTCAGGATTCTCCGTGGGCGACACGTTTAGAGCCACACACCCGCAGCCCTGACAACGGCTAACAGTCCGTCCGCGGGTGCCCATCGGGGGCGCGAAACTGAGCTCGTCACAAACCGGGCAGGTCATTGGGGATGGCCACCCTCCGGCTTTCGGGAGATCGCCTTCAATCCACTGGCGGGCACCCATAGGTGCCCATGGGCGATTTTCCCCGGAATTACTGCGCGCAATCCGCTTATGAGCGGGCTTAGGACCGGGTGGCTGAAGCGCTCGAAGTGGCGCGCGATGTAGTCGATCGTCAGCACCTTACGGCTGGCCGCGACGCGCACTTCTTCGAAGCCGCCGCGTTCCAGCAGCAACCGCATCGACGCCGCGCTGAAATAATACAAGTGCTCCAGTTTGTATTCGATCCAGCGGTTGCCCATCATTCGCCGCGTCCAACTGTCCAGTGAGGGTGTGATCAATAACAGAACGCCGCCCGGAATCAGCAGATCGTGGATGCGTGAAAGCCAGCCTGCCGGGTCGCGAACATGCTCAATCACATCTGCCGCCAGAACGGCGCGGAATTGTCGCCTCCCCAGCGAAAGTGTCTCAAGCGTGCCCACCAACACGGCTGGCTCTCCCAGGCGAGCATTGGCGATCGCCGCGGCGTTCGGAGATATCTCGATGCCGGTGACCCGAAATCCGCGGCGGCTCGCCTCCAGCAGGGTTTCGCCGTGACCACAGCCGACCTCGAGCAACTCCGCGTTTTCCGGCCGGACCATCCTCGCCAGTTCATCGATGTACAAAGCCCCCGTGGCGGCTTTCATCTTCGATCGGCGCGCCGTGGCTTCGGTGCTCCGTTCCCCAAGGAAGTAATCGTCTCCGTAAATGCCGGCCAGCGTGGCATCGTCCGGTTGCGGGTCCAGAAATTCCAGTTTGCATTGCGGGCACGCGCGTAATACGCAGCCGGGAGGGATCGAGCGGCGCGGGATCGCCGGTTGCTCACAAACAGGGCAGTAAGACGAAGTATGCCGGAGACTCTGCAAAGAACCACAGATTGTAGCAGTGTGCGCCAAGTCATGAGAACCAGTACACTTTTTTGCCGCCCGCGCCCCCAAATACCGCCGGTAAGCGATATACTTCAATCTTTGGGCAAAATTATGAACTTACGAAATAGTACGAGCCTGTCTGTGGTGCTTCTCTTTTCCCTGACTACGTTGTCGATTTCCGCGAATCGGGCTGGCACCGGTCGGGTACCCGAAGAGGTTAAGGCGCAGGCACTCGTCAACTACGGCAAACTGCCTCTGAGTTTCGAAGAAAATCGTGGGCAGGCTGATGCCCGCGTGAAGTTCGTGTCCCACGGAAGCGATTACTCGATTCTGTTGGCCCCTTCCGAGGTGTTTTTGAACCTTCAGCGTGTAGGCAAAGCTGGGCATCCGTCCACCATCCGCATGAGCTTTCCGGGCGCGCAGTCGTCGCCCGCAATGGCTGGCGCCGAACGGCAGAGTGCCATCAGCAGCTACTTCGTTGGAAACAACCCTGCCAAGTGGGTCACGGGCGCCCCCAATTTTTCTCGCGTGCATTATCGCCAGCTTTACCCCGGCGTCGACCTGGCTTTCTACGGAAACCAGGGGCAGTTGGAGTACGATTTCGTGGTTGCCCCTGGGGCCAACCCCAAAAATGTTCAACTGCAGTTTGACGGTGTCGATAGCCTGCGCCTGGATCGTGATGGCAGCCTGGTGCTGAGTGCGGCGAACGGCGAGATCCGCCAGCACAAGCCGATCGTTTATCAACCGGGCGCCGGCGGCCGCGAAGTTGTGGAAGGACGCTACGTCATCCAGTCGCACAACCGCGTTACATTTGAAGTCGCCAGGTATGACAGCCGCAAACCCTTGATCATCGATCCGGTTCTTACGTTCGGCACCTATCTGGGTTCGCCCGGCGATGACCTGTTCGGCCTCTCGGCGGCCGCTTCCACGGCGACGTACCCCGCCGTAGCAGTGGACCCGCAAGGCAACGTCTACGTCGCCGGCTTCAACGGCGGCAGCGCCGGCACTTTTACCGGTAACCCGACGATACTGACGGCCAACCAGGGCGGCGGTGGCGCGAAAGTTTTCGTGGTCAAAATGAATTCCACGGGTTCCGGACTCCTCTATTCCGTAGTTTTCGGCGGCAGCTTGACCGACATCGCCGGCGGCATCGCGGTGGACGCCGGGGGTAATGCCTACGTGACGGGTTCCACAAATTCCGCGGACTTTCCGACTACGGCGGGTGCGCCGCAGACCGTACTCAACCCTACGACCAACGCTTTTGTGGCCAAGGTGAACGCGGCCGGAAGCGCGTTGGTTTACTCCACATATCTGGGTGGCAGCGGTAATTTTGGGGGCAACGGCATCGCGTTGGATCCTTCCGGAAACGCGTACATTACAGGAACCGCGTCGGCATCCGGCGGCACGCCATTCCCACTGGTCAACCCGCTCTCCAGCACGCCGTCGTCGGGCTTCCTGACGGAGCTCAACTCCGGCGGCACGGCATTCTCTTATTCCACATACCTGTCGGCTGGCATCGGCTACGGCATCGCCGTGGACACCAACGGCAATGCTTACGTGACCGGTTCGAGTGGCGCCCGGCTGGCCCCTTCGCCGGCCCAAGGATATGTTCTAAAGGTCGATACCGGCGGCACGGTGGTCGGTTATGGCCCCGTTTACCTGGGCAACTCTGGCCCCTCGCTGCAGACCATAGGGTTCGGAATCGCTCTGGACACGCAAAACGATGCCTACGTCACGGGGATGACGAACGATCCCAACTTTCCGCAAATCTCCTCCGCCGCGCAATCAAGATACGGCGGCGGATTGACCGATGGGTTTGCCCTCAAATTGAATCCGACGGGCGGTCTTGTTTACGGCACCTACATCGGTGGATTGGGCACGAACTTCCTTCCGGAGCGCGGATCGGGTATTGGCGTGGATCAGCAAGGCAACGCCTACGTCTCCGGCACCACCGAATGCATCGGTTTCCCCTTGGCGAATCAGATTGCCGGGGCGCGGAATGGCGGGACTGAGGTGTTAATGCGGGGCACCCTCAGCGGCACGGGATCTACATGGTCGCCCACGAGCCTGGCAGGCAATTTCGATCAGGTGACCGCCTTGGCATTCGATCCGAGCGGCAATCTCTACGCCGGCACCAGCGCAGTCAACGCCGCGGGCGGTGGAGTCTACAAACTGGCGAGCGGCGGAAGCACTTGGAGTTCCGCCAGTAGCGGGATTACCTCCAGCACCATAGACTCGATTGCGGTTGATCCGAATACGCCTTCCACCGTTTACGCAGCCGGCAGCGGGCACCTTTATCAGAGCACCAATGGGGGCGGGAGTTGGACACAACTGAGCCAGCCGGTAGGGACCGCAGCCGCGATCGCGGTCGCCAAAAGCAGCCCGTCGACCGTCTATGTGGGATCGAGCGCCGGCCTGATTTACAGCACAAATGCGGGTTCGTCCTGGAACACTCCCGCTGTCGCGCCAGGGCCGGCGGGCGTTAACGCCCTGGTCGTGGACCCGCAAACCGCAACTACCGCGTACGCGGGTACCCCGAGCGGCGTTTATCAGACCGTGAACGGCGGCAAGAATTGGACTGCAGCCCCGAATGGACTACCGACGGGTTTGGGCGGAGTGGTGACTAGCATGGCAGTGGGCATTAACGGTTCGACGGAGACATTCTACGCCGCGACACCGAATGGATTGTTTTACACCACGAACGCCGGCGCAAGCTGGACCAAAGCCGTGGTGGGAGGTATTGCCAGCACCCCGCTGCTGGTGGCCGTTGACTCCGCCGACAACGTCTATGTGGCTTTCGCAGGCGCCGCCGTGGCTACTGCCACGAATGGCGGCACTCAGCCAGGCAACTGGAGCGGGCTCACGTACAGCGGACTGACGCAGAACCAGGTCCTGTCTCTGGCCGTGCCGCCTGCCGGATCGGGCACAGCCTATGCCGGTATGGTTGCGGCCACCACCGCATTTCTCACCGAGATCAGCCCCACCGGTCAATCGTTCTTGTCCTCCACCTGTATCGGAGGTACGGACAACAACCTGGGCCAGAATATCGCGGTAACCCCGGGTGGCGCCGTATACGTTTCCGGCGCTACGCTTGCAACGAACTTCCCCACATCGCCCGGGGCGATTCAAAAAACCAACGCCGGGATCTCCAATGCGTTCGTTGTCGGGGCTGCCGGTTCGGGCGCGGGCTTTACGGTACCCACCGTGGTTGTGCAAACGCCCGTCGCAGGCACGATTCTGGATGGCTCGGTGACAGTATCCGGTTACGCGCTGGATGCTTTCTCCTCCGGCAGCGCGATCGCCAGCGTGCAGGTTTTTCTGGACGGCAGCCTGGTGACAAACGCCACGTATGGTGCCGCCAATCCGGCTGCGTGCAGCATCTATCCTGGCGCGCCTGGCTGCCCGAACGTCGGTTTCACTTATCAGTTTGCCACCAGCAGTCTCACGGCTGGCTCCCACACGCTCAGTTTCGAGGCGACGGACAGCAGCACTCCTCCGAACATAGCCACAGCAGTCTTAAACATTACGATCAAGAGCGGTCCCGCAATCCCGTACGACTTCAATGGCGGACCGGGTCCGGACGTAATCTGGGAGGATCCGACATCCGGGTTTGCCCAGGTCTGGTACCTCGGAGGTGCGTTAGGAGCCACGGTTACCGGAGCGGCCGACCTCACGCAAACGAATCCATGGCACATTGTGGGAGTTGCCGACTTCGATGGCAATGGCACCCCGGACGTGGTCTGGCAGGATCCGGTGAGCGGCGCGGTTCAAGTGTGGTTCCTCGGCGGCCCCGGAGGCAACGTGCTGATGGGGGCGGCAAATATCGTCAACAAGAACCCATGGAAGGTGGTGTCCATAGCGGATTTCAATCAGGACGGTCATCCGGATCTGCTCTGGGAAGACCCCACATCCGGTTTTTCCCAAGTCTGGTACATGGGTGGCCCCCAAGGGCTTAACATCATGGGAGACGCCAATCTGGATCAGACAAATCCATGGCATATCGTGGGCACCGGCGACTTCAACGGCGACGGCGTTCCCGATGTGCTATGGCAGGATCCGGTTTCCGGCACGGTGCAGATCTGGTATATGGGCGGCACGACAGCCGGTCAACAGGGTACCCAGTTCCAGACCGCGGTAAACCTGACGGCCAATTCGTGGCACGTTGTGGCTATCGCCGACTTTAACCAGGATGGCCACCCGGACGTCGTGTTCGAAGATCCCGCCACTGGCTCCGCCCAGATTTTTTACTACAACGGGGCAGGAGGCACTACGCTGCTCACGACCGCCGTTTTGAGCGGGCCGAATCCTTGGTACATCGCCGGGCCGCACTAATCGGCAGCGGCTTTTACGCGGGCGGGCGCTAATTCGCCCGCTCTCGGGCGGTTAACACCCTAAAGGAGACCACACGACCGTAGCCAACGCGATCAAAACCCGATCCATGGCTACGGGCAGTCGTACGCAGGCGCCGCTGACGGCGTTGTTTTTTGCCGTTTTCTACATGTGTTTTTTCTCCCCGGTGCTGTTCTCCGGAAAGGTCCTGGCGCCGCCCGCCGATGGCGTTCTTTACTACTACCCGCACTACCATGCCCCCGTCCAGTTGTGGGATCCGTTGTTGATGACCGGCTATCCGGCCATGGCCGATCCGCAACTCATGAGTTGGTATCCTCTCGCGCTGCTGTTGCGCTACATCCCCGGGTCGTGGAACGCGTTTGTACTGCTGGCATACTTTCTGGCCAGTTGGTTCATGTACCTGTTCGTTCGCCGGGTGACCGGAAATGACTTGGCCGGGCTGGTAAGCGGGCTGATCCTCGGATTGTGCGGATTTATGAACGCCCACTTAGGGCATGTCACCATGATTCACACGGCGGTGTGGATTCCGGCGGCGCTGTTTTGCCTGGAACGGTTGGCGGATTCGCTGGAGTGGCGTTGGATGGCGCTCGGAGGATTATCCGTCGGCGCATGCGTCTTGGCGGGCCATCCACAGATCGCCCTGTACGGCCTCACGTTGGTCCTGGGCTATGTATTCGTGCGCGGGTTTTTCGCTTCCGCGAAATGGAAATACTACATCGCCGCTGCCATCACCGTCGGCGCCGGTCTCGCCCTCGGCGCGATCCAGGTTTTGCCGGCCGCGGAGACTGCCGGCATAAGCACCCGCGCCCGCTTGAGCTTTGACGATTTCTCTCAGTTTGCGCTGCCGCCATCTCAGCTCGCCATGCTCTTGTTTCCGTCGCTATTCGGCAGCGCGGGCTCCACGGTTCTTTCGGGCATTCCGTATTTTGGTTCGGGGAGCATCACGGAATTGGCGGGATATGCGGGCTTCGCGGGTCTGGTCCTGGCTGCCATCGCGGTGACTTCTTACCGGGAAACCCGCGTCTTCTTCTGGCTGGCGGCCATGCTTGCCTCGCTCGTTGCGGCCATGGGCGCAGCCACTCCCCTGGGACGGGTTCTCTATGCGCTGCCGGCATTCGGACAATTCCGGGCGCAGGCCCGCTTTCTGCTGATCTTCGCAATTGCGGTCGCCGTGCTTGCCGGCTATGGTGTATCGTCCGTCCTGGAACGGAAAAGTCCCGTGCGAAACGCGCTCCTAGCCCTTGGCGCGGGCGTCGCGCTGATTCTGTACACGGTGCGGATTGCCCTGGTCAATGCGGTGCCGCTGCGGAAGGCGGCCATGGCCGCGGGGGCCCGCCACTTCTCCGCGGCGCCCTTCGAGAACCGTTGGATCGGAGTGCCACTCCTCCTCGGATGTGGTATGTGTGTGGTCCTCGCGCTGTTGATCTGGAAGCCGAAGTCATGGATCCTGCGCGCCGCTTTTCTGCTGGTGGCGATCGCCGAGCTTGCGGATTTCTCGTGGTACGCGGAATGGCGCTTCGGATCTCCCCGCCGGGGAGTGTTTCAGGAACCCGAAATCGTGCGCCGGATTGTCCCGGCCGCCCGCCCTTTTGGCGCGCGGTGGGTCCCCGTGCGCGGCGATTTGGGAGCTGCCGCGGAAGCGCCGGGCGATCTGCCGATTCTCTGGAATCTGCCGTCCCTTGGGAAATATGGGCCGCTGCTGCCATCGCGTTACAAAGAGTTGTTGAAAATGGAAGCCAACAGCCGGTTCTCAGGCGAGTGGTGGGAGCCCCAGGATCGCGCGCTGGACGTTGCGGGCGGCCGTTTCATCGCGGTGCCGGAGATTCGGAGCGCCCTTGGCAAGGAGTTCCGTGGGGTCCGCTTTGCTTCCGAAGATCTCACGCTGTCTGTTGGCAACGAATGCGGGGCGGATCAGGCATCGGCGACCATCCCGGTCGGGCAACCGCAAGAGATACGCGGCATCGCGCTGGTCAGCCTGACCGGATGCTCGACCGGGATCGAGCAGGGCACACCCATTGCCGAAGTGCTCCTTCAGATTCCGCAAGGCGCCGCCATCCCTTTGGAAATTCGCGAAGGTTTAGAGACATCCGAATGGGCCGCCGGTTGCGCGGACGTCGCGCCCACGATGCGCCACCGCGCCGCGGATGTATACTCGCGATACAACGTGCCACGCGGCCCAGGCGTGTGCCAGGGCCAAAAATACGAGGCCATTCTGAATCTGCCCAAACCGGTCGCCATCACCGGCATGGAAATCCGATGGCTACAGGGAAGCGTGGGCATCTTGAAAATCGACAAGATCAGCCTGCTTCCCGCGCGCGCCGGATCGTCACTGCCGCTATCCGAGGACGACCTGCGGTTTGGAGATCCCCTGCGTTGGAAACGATTCGATACAGCCGACGGCGTAGAGATCTATGAGAATCTGCGTGCCCGGCCCAGGGCGTGGCTGGTGCCGGAAACCGTGCAGGCGGCGCCCGCGGAAATCGTCCGGGCCATCCAAACTTCGCGGTTGCGGGATGGCAGACCCTATGACCCGGCTGCCGTGGCCCTGGTCGAGGAGCCTCCCGCTTTCCGGGCCCCGGCACCCGATCCGGACGCCGTGGCTTCGTTTGTCGAGAATAAAAATACATCGGTCGAAATCCGGACCGTAAGCAAGCAGCCGGCTTTTCTGGTGCTGGCCGATTTTTATTATCCGGGTTGGCAGGCTGCCGTCAACGGCAAGCCCGCGCACATTTTCCGGACGAACTACATCGCGCGTGGTATTCTTCTCCCTTCAGGAGATAACTCCGTGCGCTTCGAGTTCCACCCGGCCCGATTCTATGCCGGCGCCGCCATCAGTTTGAGTACGCTTACCGTACTGTTGGGCGCTGTATTGCTCGGGCGCCGGCGCGGACATTGGTGAGTGAGACGATCCCTTATAATGGTGAATTCTTTATGGGCCGACGGGCGTTGATCACCGGAATTACCGGGCAAGATGGATCGTATCTCGCGGAGTTCCTGCTGGCGAAAGGTTATGAGGTGCACGGCGCCGTCCGGCGCGTTGCCTTGGAGGACCCCGAGCATCGGCTGGTCCGGTTGAGTGCCGTGCGGGATCGCATCGTGTTGCATGCCGCGTCGCTCGAAAGCTTCGCCAGTGTTTATCAACTGGTAGCCAAAGTAGTGCCGGACGAATGCTATCACCTGGCGGCGCAGAGCTTTGTCAGTTATTCTTTCGACGACGAGTTTTCGACGCTCAATACCAACATTAACGGCACCCACTTCCTCCTTTCCGCCGTCAAGGATCTGGCTCCCAAGTCCCGATTCTATTTCGCCGGTTCGAGCGAGATGTTCGGCAAGGCGGAAGAGCTTCCGCAGACCGAGGGCACGCGCTTCCACCCGCGCTCGAGCTATGGCATCAGCAAGGTTTGCGGTTTCGAGTTGACGCGCAACTATCGCGAGGCCTATGGGTTGCATGCCAGCAACGGCATTTTGTTTAATCACGAGTCGCCGCGCCGCGGCTTCGAATTTGTCACCCGAAAAATTACCGCCGGTGTGGCCCGCATTCTGGCCGGGCGCAGCAAGCAGATCCAGTTGGGGAATCTCGAAGCGCGCCGCGATTGGGGACACGCGCGCGAATACGTGGCCGCCATGTGGCTGATGCTGCAGCAGCCCGAACCTGACGACTTTGTGGTGGCGACGGGCGAGAGCCATTCCGTGCGGGAGTTTGTAGAACTGGCATTCTCCCAGGCCGGGCTTGACTACCGCGAATACGTGGCCACCGATCCGACTCTCTTCCGCCCCGCGGAGGTGAACTTATTGCTGGGCGATGCTACGAAAGCGCGTACCAAGCTGGGGTGGGCGCCAAGTATCACTTTCGAGTCTTTGGTCCGTGAAATGGTCGATTCGGATTGCCGCGCGCTTGGAGTCGTGCCCAAGACCTTGCAGCAGGTATAAGTGAACAACGATATCCTGCAACAAATCCGTAGCGAAATCGAGCGGTCCTATAAGCCGCGGGACGGACGGATGGAACCGGCCGGCGCCGGCCAGTTGTCCGAGGTGGCTTCGCCGGGCCTTCGGTCGGCGCTGGCCGCTCTCAATGCCAGTTACGCCCTTGTAGGCCAGACGCCGCCCGAACCGCCCACACTGCGCGGCCGGATCGGCTCGCGCCTGGTCAAACTGGTTCAGCGGCTGCTTTTTTGGTATACGCCGCAGATCGTGCATTTCCAGTATTCCGCCCTGCGGGCAATGGAAGAACTGGCAAACGAGATCCAGCAACAGACCAACGGTCTCCGGCAACTGGAAAAAGGCCTCCAGCAACAGACCAACGGTCTCCGGCAACTGGAAAACGGCTTCCCGCAACTGGAGAAGGGCATTCAGCAACTCGAGCATAACGCGCGCCGCGACCGGCAGGACATGCTGGCCTCGGTAGGCGCGGCGATGTCGCGCACAGAGGTGTTGGAGCGCCGGCTGGAGGCCCTCCGGGTACAGGCATTCGCGCGCATGGAACGCGAGATCGCTCGCCTGGGGGCGCAGCAAACCGTGCAGGAAAACCGCATGGCGTTGCTTATGGAAGCACAGAGCCCATCGCCGGATCCCGCCGCCGCGTTCGGCGACCGGCTGCGCGAGGAGCGTTCGCATCACATAGACTCGCTCTACGCCGCTTTGGAAGATGAGTTCCGCGGCAGCCGCCAGGAAATCAAGGAGCGCTTGAGCGTCTATCTGCCGAAGCTCACCGAAGCCGGTATCGGCGGCCAGTCCATGCCTGTTCTGGATGTAGGGTGTGGCCGGGGGGAATGGCTTGATTTGCTGCGGGAAAACCATCTGCACGCCTCCGGAATCGACTTGAACCGCGTCCTCCTGGCCCTCTGCCAGGAGCGCGGGCTGCCCGTCATGGAAGCGGAAGCGGTCGCCTACCTGCGGAGCCTGCCGGAGGCGTCGTTGGGCGCGGTGACCGTGTTCCATGTCATCGAGCACCTGCCGTTACCTCATCTGCTCGACCTGCTGGACGCGGCACTGCGCGCACTCAAGCCTGGTGGGGTGGCCATATTTGAAACTCCCAACCCGAATAATATGTTCGTGAGCTCCCGGTATTTCTATCTCGATCCGACGCATCGCCACCCCATTCCTCCGTTGCTCGGGAGGTTTCTGGCCGAGGCGCGGGGTTTCGAGCGCGTCGAAATTCTGGAATTGCACCCGTGGCCGGAACAGCATCACGTGGATACGCGTACCGGCGGCGATATGGCTGCCCGTTTCAACGAATGCTTTTACGGGCCGCAGGATTACGCCATTATAGGGTGGAAGGCCTGAACACGGATTGCCGGTGCCTCTGGATGGATCTGAACGAACTCCAAAAGAACTGGCATGAGCTGGGCAAGATAGATCCGCTGTGGGCCATCCTTACCTCCCCGGACCGCAAAGGCGGCAAGTGGGATGTCGAAGAATTCTTTGCCACCGGCAGGGACGAGGTCGCCGCGACGATGCACAGCGCGCAGTCCCTCGGTTTGCCCCACCGCCGCGAAACCGCCTTGGATTTTGGCTGCGGCGTGGGCCGCGTTACGCAGGCCCTCTGCGCGTGGTTCGAACGCTGCTGTGGGGTGGACATCGCGCCGTCCATGATCGAACTGGCGCGCCAGTATAATACGCATGGCGGCAGATGCAGCTACCTCCTGAACGCCTATGACGATCTCCGGGACGTTTCCGGCGATTCGTTCGATTTGGTGTACTCCAACATCGTCCTGCAGCACATGGAGCCGCGGTACAGCACAACTTACATAAGAGAATTCGTACGCGTGATGCGGCCGGGCGGGCTGGTCGTCTTCCAGATCCCCGATCATGCTGTCGAAGCTTCAGAAGATGCGCCAAAGGGCGCGCCCTTATCCGGCGTACAGGGCGCCCATGGACCCATGCCGGACAGTGGCTTTTGCGCGGAACTCAGCGGCTACCCCGAGGCCATCCGCGCCGCCGCCGGCGCGAAGGTCGCTCTGCCGGTAACCGTCCGGAACCTGGGACAGTGTGTGTGGCCCAGCTTGGGAGACAACCAGCGGAACTACATGGTCCAGCTCGGCAACCATTGGTTCACTCCGGAGGGCGACCGGGTTGTTTGGGACGACGGCCGTCAACCCCTCCCCTGCGACGTTCCCCCCGATGCGCAGATCCAAATGGTGGTTGCCGTGACCGCGCCTCAATCGCCTGGCAGGTACATCGTCGAGCTAGATATGGTACAGGAAGGCGTGGTGTGGTTCAAGGACAAATCCTCCCTTCCGGCATTGGTGCAAGTTGAAGTCGAACCGGCGCCGGCGGCCGTCGCGGCAGACCCGCCGCGCATGGAGATGTACGGCGTTCAGAGGAACACAGTAATTGACGTCTTGACCTCCGGGGGAGCGGCAGTGCTGGAGATACGGGACAACGGCTTCGCCGGTCCCACATGGGTCGGTTACCAGTATTTCGCCACAAAGTCCTGATGGCAGAGGCTCGTGCATTGCGAATTCTGATCGCTACGGTTAAAGTTCCATTCGTGAACGGAGGCGCCGAAACCCACGCCGCGGGATTGCGCAATGCGCTAATTGCCGCCGGCCATCGCGCCGAAATCGTGTCCGTGCCATTCAAATGGTACCCGCCACGGCGCATCCTGGACCAGATGCTCGCCTGCCGTCTGCTGGACCTCACCGCCGCCGGGGACGCCCCGGTCGATCGTCTGATTGGGCTCAAGTTCCCCGCCTACCTGATACCCCACCCGAACAAGGTCGTGTGGATACTGCATCAGCACCGTCAGGCGTACGACCTGTGGCAGCATCCTATGGGCGATCTGCATGCACAGCCCCACGGGGCCGAAGTCCGGGATGCCATCCATCGCGCGGACGTGGAACTGTTGCCGCAGGCGCGCCACCTTTTCGCGAACTCCAGGAATGTGGCCGCCCGCCTGAAAACATACTGCGGTATCGAGGCTGCCCCGCTATATCATCCACCGCCGGATGCGCCGCGGTTCCATTCCGCCCAGGCAGAGGATTTTCTATACTTCCCAAGCCGCCTGAATGCGCTCAAGCGGCAGCGCCTGGTGGTGGAAGCGTTGGCGCATACGCGGGCCAAGGTGCGCGTCCGCTTTTCCGGTCCGGACATCGAGGCTGGGTACCATGAGGAGTGCATGGCGGTGGCGCGCAGAAGCAAGGTCCACAGCCGGATCGAGTGGTTGGGCACGGTCTCCGAACAGGCCAAGCGCGATCTCTACGCGCGCTGCCTGGGAGTGCTCTTCCCTTCGTTGGATGAAGATTACGGCTACATCACCCTGGAGGCCATGCTGGCCCACAAGCCTGTGATCGCCTGCGCGGATTCGGGCGGCCCGCTGGAATTTGTCGTGCATCGGGAAACCGGCCTCGTCTGTGAACCGGCGCCTCGGGATCTGGCGGCCGCGATGGATGAATTATGGGAAGATCGCGACCGCGCGCGGCGATGGGGCGAGGCCGGCCGGCAGCGCTACAGCGACCTGCGAATCGACTGGGGCACAGTTCTGGAGCGGCTGCTCCAGTGAAGGTCCTGATTCTGACTTCCGGCGTGCCGTTTATTCGCGGTGGCGCCGAGATTCTCGCCGGCGGCTTGTGCGATGCGGTGTGCGCCGCGGGCCACCAGGCCGAGATCCTGACCCTGCCGTTCCAATCCTGTCCGCCATCCCGCATCCCCGAACAAATGCTGGCCTGCCGGCTGCTTGATGTCACCGAAACCTGCAGCATGCGGATCGACCGCGTAATCGGGCTGAAGTTCCCCGCTTACTTGGTTCCGCATCCGCGCAAAGTGATCTGGCTGCTGCATCAACATCGCACGGCTTACGAGCTCTGGAATCATCCTGCCGCCGGCGACCTGATCCATTATCCGGACGGCCCAGTGGTCAGGGATGCCATTCGCCTGGCGGACCGTACCTTCATCCCGGAAGCCAGTTCCATTTATACGTTATCGCGCAACGTAACAGAACGGTTGCAGCGGTGCTCCGGCATCGCCTCGGAACCACTGTACAATCCTCCGGCGGGCGCTTCGTTGTTCTACAAAAGCACCCCCCAGGATTATTTCTTCTTCCCCAGCCGCATCAATCCCGTGAAACGGCAATGGCTGGTGATCCAGGCATTAGCCCTGTGCCGTGAGCCGGTATGCGTACGCTTCGCGGGGGAAGCCGACAACGAGGCGCAACAAGCCGAATGTGCCAAGGCCGTGCGCGAGCTCCGGCTGAGCGAACGGGTCGAGTGGCTGGGGATGGTCACCGAAGAGCGGAAGCGCGATTGCTATGCCAACAGTTTGGGTGTCGTTTTTCCGCCCGTGGACGAGGATTACGGCTACGTCACCCTTGAGGCGATGTTATCCTCCAAGCCCGTGATCACGTGTGTGGATTCGGGGGGCCCCCTGGAGTTCGTCGTCGATGGTCAGACGGGCCTGGTCGCCGGCGCTACGCCGCAGGCCCTCGCGGAAGCCATGGATGCTCTGTGGGGCGACCGTCGCCGCGCGGCAACCATGGGCGAGACTGGACTGCAGCGCTATCGGGACCTGAAAATCACCTGGGAGAACGTGGTGGAGAAGCTGCTGTGTTAAAAATCAACTGGTTCTCTCCTCTCCCGCCGGCTCACAGCGGAATCGCCTATTACGCGTCCCAGATCCTGCCCGTCCTGGCCGGCCGCCACGAGGTGGTCGCATGGACCGATCAGGACCAGGTTGCGCCGGAGTTCAGCGAGATGGTTACGGTGGCCCGTTATCAGCCGGCCAACCCGCCTTGGCGCGCGCTCAACGATGCGGACGTTTCTATTTATCATCTGGGCAATCACGGCGGCATTCACGGCGGCATCTGGCAAGTCAGCCGCCGGCATCCCGGAATTGTAGTCCTGCACGATCTCTGTCTGCATGACTTTTTTGCCATGGTCTTCCTGCGTACCTTGGAAAGGCCGGATTTGTACCTCGCAACTCTGGAGCGTTGGTATGGTGAGGCGGGCCGGCACGACGGCGAGGCGTTCCGCTCCGGCGGTATCGGTGCTGAAACCATGGCGCAGCGGTTTCCGCTCACGCGCGAGGCTGTCTGGGGCTCTCTCGGGGTGATCACGCATTCGCGAAGCGCTCTCGACGATCTGCGCGAGAAGCCGGCTTCTCCGGTAGCCGCGCTGGACTTTCCGTATACGGCCACCCCGGAAGCGCGCTATCGCGGCTGGCTTGCCGCCCGCGGCGCCGCCTCCGGTCCGCCGTACCGCCTGGTCGTGTTTGGCTACCTGAGCCGGAACCGGCGCTTGGGCGCTCTACTCGAAGCGTTGGCTGGCCTTGGCGAACGGCAGCAATTCCGCCTGGATATCTGCGGCCAGCTTTGGGATGAGAGCCACATCCGCATGGAGATCGACCGTCTGGGATTGAATGCCTTGGTCAATCTGCGCGGCTTCCTCCCGGATGGGCAGGTTGAGCAGGAACTGAGCACCGCGCATCTGGCCGTTAATCTCCGGTACCCTTCCATGGGGGAGGCTTCGCTGAGCCAGATGCAGTTCTGGGACTATGGCTTGCCCACACTGGTCACCCGTACGGGCTGGTACGCATCGCTGCCGGAAGATGCCATCGCATTTGTCCGGCCGGAACATGAGGTCGCGGATATCCAAGCCCATCTGCGCGCCTTTCTTGCGGATCCCGCGGCTTTTCGCGCCATGGGGGAACGCGGCAGGCAAGCGTTGAAAAAACACGACCTGGGCAACTACGTCGATGCCATGGTTCAGTTTGCGTCCTCGGCGGTCGCGCTCTCACCGCGCGTGCCGGTTCTGGAACTTGCCGGGAAAATCGGCCACGATCTCAGGCAATGGCTGCACCCGGCCGCCAGTGACTACCTGTTGGAGCGCGCCAGCCAGGAGCTTTTCACGATGTGCGTTGGGAAGGCCGACGATCGCGATTCGTGAAATCGGGAAATGGAACCTTAATCTCCATGCAAGAAAGCGCCGATGAAGGAGTGTGCGGTTTTTCTTGCCTCTGCTTCCGCTGACGATTGCGGAAGCGGTATTGGCCGCAACGCCGGTTTCTCCACCCGGCACGGCGCGGGACGCTTATTTCGAGCCCAATCGAGGTCAGGCGGATCCATCGGCAGCCTTTGTCGCCAGGGGTCCGGGATACACGGTTCTGCTGGAGCGGACCGGCGGCGCGCTTTATCGGCTTTCGGCTGGCGCGCAGGCGGATGCGGCGACATTTGGAATCGAGCTTGTTAGCCAGCGCGCACCGGCCGCTGTTGAAGGCGAACAGCCGGCATCCGCGGTCACGAACTACTATCGCGGCAGTTTTCCTGGCGGTTGGTTTTCGCGAATTCCCCATTACGGGCGCGTGCGATTCGCCAGCGTCTTTCCGGGGATCGACTTGACCTGGAGTGCCCGGGGAGGGGACCTCGAGTATGAGTTTCTGGCCAGCCCCGGAGCCGATCCCCGCCAAATCCGCGTGCGCTTCACCGGCGCGAGCCGTATTTCCATTGACGCGGATGGAAATCTGGTGCTCCAGACGCAGGCCGGCAGAATCCGTCATCGCCGGCCGGTGGCCTGGCAGGAAGTGGCCGGCCGGCGCCAAAGCGTTCAGATTGCCATGCGCCTCGAAGGAACCACTGCGGGCTTCCGGCTGGGGCAGTACGATCGCCGCCGGCCGCTATGGATCGATCCCGTGTTGTGCTACGCGACCTTTGTAGGAGGTGCGGGCTACGATGCCGGCTATGCCATCGCCGCCGATGGTGTGGGCGGAGTATATATGACGGGCACGACCGCCTCGACCGGCTTTCCCGCACAGGGGTCCGGCGTCAATGGCAACCGCGATGCTTTTGTGATGAAATTCGACGAAAGCGGCGATCTTCTCTACACCACACTTCTCGCCGGCGACGGTGACAGTTCCGGGCAGGCCATAATGGTGGATTCATCCGGTAATGTCTACATTGCAGGCACCACCGAGGCCCCCAATTTTCCCGTAACCGGGCGGGCTTGGCAAACCGTGTTCGGAGGCATCGCGGATGCCTTCGCCGCCAAATTGAATTCCGCGGGGAATCTGGTATACGCCACATACATCGGTGGCACCGGACAGGAAGCCGGAACGGGAATTGCCATCGACGCATCCGGCAACGCGTATGTGAGCGGCTATACCTCGGCGATGTTTCCTACCACGGCCGGCGCGGCCCAGACACTATACGGGGGTGGGTTTGCGGACGCTTTTGTGGTCAAGTTGAACGCGCCGGGCAGCGCGGCCGTGTATTCGACCCTGCTTGGGGGCACGGGCATCGACGAGGCCGAAGCCATCGTTGTGGACAGCTCTGGGCATGCCTGTATTGCCGGGTATACGGATTCACCGAATCTGGCCGTCACCGCCGCGTTGCAGCCGGCTCCCGGTGGCGAAGGCGATGCTTTAGTCGCCTGTCTCAGCGCGGATGGAACCGCGTGGACGATGGTTTCCTACTTTGGCGGTAGTAATTTCGATCAGGCGTACGCGTTAGCCATCGATGCGGCCGGCAGCCTTTATGTGGCCGGCACGACCTTTTCGCAGGATTTCCCCGTGACATCGGGAGCGTTCCAGTCGGCCAGCGCGGGCAGTTATGACGCATTTGTGGCCAAGCTCAGCCCGGGCGGCGCATCGCTGGTCTACGCCACCTACCTCGGCGGAGGTGGTTCCGACGCGGCCACGACGCTGGCGGTGGGTGGCGCGGGTGACGTTTGGGTCGGCGGATACACTACTTCCACGAACTTCCCGTTGTCCGGTGCCTGGCAAACGATACCTGGCGGCAGTTTCGATGGTTTCATCTCCCATCTGAGCGGGAATGCCGAGGTCCTGCTGACTTCCAGCTATCTTGGAGGCTCCGCCGACGATCGGGTTCTTGGGATCGCGTTAGACGTTACAACCGGGCGCGTATTTGCGGACGGCGCCACGCTCTCCACCGACTTCCCCGTCACGCCGGGCGCACTGCAGGGGGCTGCTCCGGCGGGGATGAACGCCTTCTTGGCAAACATCAACCCATCTTCCTACTCTATTTCCGGACAAGTGACCCAGGCGGGGTCGCCCTTGAGCGGAGTCCAGATCGCGCTGGGCGGAGCGGCTTCCGGATCGACTACGACCGATGCCAATGGGAACTTTATCTTCAATAACTTAACGGGTGGCTATTCATACACCGTCGCACCTTCCATGAATGGCTACACTTTCAGTCCGGCCAGTGCCACGTTCAACAACCTCGACGCGAATCAAGCCGCCAACTTCACTGCCGCGACAGCCTATTCCATTTCGGGCAATATCGCCTTAACCGGAGCGGGATCGCTACCGGGAGTCATTCTAATGCTCGGCGGAGCTGTATGCAGTTCAATGGCAAGCGACGCTTCCGGAAATTACTCGTTCAGCGGGCTGGTTCCGGGCACGTATACCGTGACGCCTAGCCTGAAAGGCTACAGTTTCAGCCCGGCCAGCCAGTCATTCAACACCCTGAGTGCCAACCAGACGGCCACTTTTACAGCCGGCGCGGCGGCCTTTCCCGGCACGACGGAAGTGGTCTGGCAGGATCCCGTGTCCGGGTTTAGCCAGACCTGGTTTCTCGGGGGTGCACAGGGCACCAGTATCATAGGAGCGGCTGTCATCACCACCCAGAACATCTGGCGCATCGCGGCCATAGCCGACTTCAATGGGGACGGCTATCCGGATATTGTCTGGCAGGATCCTGTTTCCGGGGCCAGCCAGGTCTGGTTCCTGGGCGGCGCCCAGGGGAACACCTTGCTGCAGGCGGCCGTCTTGAGCGGTCCCAATCCGTGGCTCATCGTCGCCGCCGCCGACTTCAACCAGGACGGTCACCCGGATCTGGTTTGGCAGGATCCAAAATCCGGCTGGGCCCAGATCTGGTACCTCGGCGGACCGCTCGGCATCACAGTGGAAAGCGCGTCCAATCTAACGCTCCGCAACCCTTGGAACATCGTCGGATCGGGCGACTTCAACGGAGATGGCCAGCCCGACTTGCTTTGGCAGGACCCGGTGAGCGGCACGGTACAGATCTGGTACTTGACCGGCGCGCTCGGCAACCAGTTGCTTTCCGCGGTCAACCTCACCGCCAGCACATCGCACGTCGTGGCCGTCGCCGACTTTAACCAGGACGGACACCCTGACGTGGTGTGGCAGGATCCGGTCTCCGGCGCCAGCCAGATAGAGCTTCTGGCAGGTGCGCAAGGGAGCACTCAGCTTGGGACCGTCAGCTTGAGCGGCCCGAACTCCTGGCGGATCGTGGGGCCGCGCTGACCGCCGTTTCCCGGCCGATATCCGCATCCGCATCGCTCTCCACAATCACATAACGCGGCACGCCACGGGTCTGCTCGTAAATCCGGGCTATATATTCGCCCGCAATGCCGAGCGACACCAGTTGTACCGCGCCGATGAAGGTGACCAGTACGATCACCGACGTCCAGCCTTGTACCGTCCGTCCCGCAATCAACGCAACCACGGCGAAAGCTGCGTAAATCCCGCAGAGCGCGGCCGTTAACAGTCCAAAATAAAATGCGAACCGCAGAGGCTTGGAGGAGAGTCCGGTCACCGCCTGGATGGAAAGCCGCAGCATTTTACGAACGGTGTACCCGCTCTTGCCGCTGCGCCGCTCGGGCGCGGCGTATTCGATGCGGACCACCGGAAAGCCCAGCCATGCAACCAACCCCCGCAGGAATGGGTTGCGGTCGCGAAATTGGAGCACTGCTTCGACCGCGGCGCGGTCCAGAAGTTGGTAATCGGCGGCACCGCCCTGCACCGGGGTTTCGCTGAGCAGATTAAGGAAACGATAGAAGAGGCGCGAAGTGAGCCGCTTCGCGAAACCCGCATCGGCGGTGTGCGTGCGCACCATCTGCACTACTTTGGCGCCGCCGCGCCATGCCTCCAGCATACATGGAAGCAACTCCGGGGGATGCTGCAGATCGCAATCGAGCGTGATTACCGCCGCGCCGCGCGCCGCCTCGATGCCGGCCAGCAACGCCGGTTGCTGGCCAAAATTGCGGCCGAAGCGGATGAATCGCACGCCACGGTGTTGCGCATGCAGCGCGCGGAGGCATTCCGCCGTGCCATCGGTAGATCCATCGTCGACGAAGATCACCTCGAGCGCTTGCTGCCCGCCGAGAGCGGATTGGATCGCTGCGTAAATCGGGCCCACGTTTTTTTCCTCGTTATAGGCGGGAACCACGATGCTCACCAGGCTCGCGCCGGCCTCCGCTTGCCAATCCATGGTTTCATTCTATATGCGAACTGCGCGGCGTTCTACAGCACGGCGCGGTGCTGGCGATGAGTTATCATGTCGTGATGGCGCTCTCACTGTCAAAATACATGTCAGTGTTATGCCGCCTTGTGTGGACCTTTGTCCTTGGCGTAGGGATTGCCGGCGCACAAGCGGATTCGAGCTGCCAGATCGATTTTCCGTCATCCCAGCCCGCGGTATCGTATTCGGGTGCGGTGAGCCAACTCAGCTTCCGCGCCGATCAATTGACCTGTGTGCCGAATGCGGAGAGTAAGGTCGATTGGGTGAGCGTTTCCGTCGTTCCACCCGGATCGAATATTCCGCCGGTGCTGCAATATGCGGTGCAACCCAACTTGAGTTTTCATTCGCGCACGACCTCGATATCCGTTGGCGGCCAGGAGATGACGATTTCACAGGAAGCAGGACCCCAGCCGGGCATCGCCGGTCCCAGCAGCTTAGACTGGGTGGTCCTGGAAAAGTCCGCCAAGCCGGAGAAAAAGATCCTGCACGTCGGCAGCGACGATCCCAGTCTGGAAGTCACCGCGGCGCCCAGCGCCGAAACCATACGCTGGCTTTCCGTCCAGCAGGGGGGCGGGGACGGCCGGAGTTTTGAGGTTTCCATCAATGTGCACGATCTGAAAACGGGAACGTATGCCGGCCGGATCGTGGTCCACGCGCCGGGGGCCAGGAACGACCCCCTGTCGATCCCCGTGAATTTGAAGATCCTTCCATAGCGCCAAATGCTTATGACATCCAATCGGATTCGGCGGTTCAGCCACTTAGCTTTTCTGGAGTGTTGTTGCCTGGCGATGTTCACGCTCCAGGCCCAGGTAAACGTCACCACTTACCACAATGACAATGCGCGCGATGGCCAGAACCTGAGTGAATCCTTACTGACCCCCGCCAATGTGAATGCCGGCCAGTTCGGCCGGCTCTTTGTGCAGCCGGTGGACGGATACGTCTACGCGCAGCCTCTCTACGTCTCGAACCTGCAGATTGCGGGCGGCACGCACAACGTCGTTTTTGTCGCCACCGAACACGATGGCGTGTACGCTTTCGATGCGGATAATAATTCCGGGTCCAATGCCGGCCCGCTCTGGTATTTGAGCCTCATCAACCCGGCGGCTGGGATCACGACGGTCAACAGTGAAACGGATTTCAATTGCTCGGATATCTCGCCGGAGGTCGGCATTACGGGCACGCCGGTCATCGATCTAAGCTCGAACACGCTCTACGTGGTGGCCAATACAAAGGAAAACGGAGTCTTCTTCCAGCGGTTGCATGCGCTCGATATCACCAGCGGCGCGGAGAAGTTTGGCGGCCCGATCGCCATCCAGGCGTCTGTACCGGGCACCGGAGCTGGCAATACGGGCGGCCGGCTCGCGTTCGATCCGTTGATGGGAAACCAGCGGCCGGCCCTGCTGCTGCAGAACGGGCTGGTGTACATTTCATGGGCTTCGCACTGCGACATTACCCCGTTTCACGGCTGGGTGATGGCCTATAATGCGCAAACCCTGCAGCAGGTCGCTGTCTGGAACTCCACGGCCAACGGATCGGACGGCGGCGTCTGGCAGAGCGGTTCGGGGCCGGCAGCCGATTCAAGCGGCAATGTATACATGATTACCGGAAATGGGACTTTCGATCTCAATGTGAGCGGGGCGGACGCCGGCGACAGCTTCTTGAAGTTCGGCGCCCCGGCCAACGGGGGCCTTCCAATCCTGGATTATTTCACTCCTTTCAATCAGAGCTACCTGGCCACCACCGACACGGATCTCGGATCGGGAGGCGTGGTCCTGCTCCCCGATCAGCCGGCGGGTTCCCCTTACCAACACCTTTTGGTGGGAGGCGGCAAAGAGGGATCGCTGTATCTGGTGAACCGGGATTCGATGGGCCACTTCAACAGCGGCGGCGATACCCAGATCGTACAGTGGCTGCCTTCGCTTACCGGCGGCCTGTGGGCCACACCCGCGTTCTGGAACAATACCCTTTACCTGGGAGGCACGAACGACGTTCTCGAGGCCTTCTCGTTCAATGCGAATAATAACGGCCTGCTGTCCACGTCGCCAACTTCGTCGTCTTCGGAGACGTACGATTATCCCGGGCCAACACCATCGATCTCCGCCAACGGAAACACCAACGGCATCCTATGGGCACTTCAAAGGGGGCAATCCAACCAATCGATTTTGCACGCCTACGACGCCACCAACCTGGCAAACGAACTGTTTAGCACGGCTAACAACCCGCAGCAGACACCCGGGTTTCCGGTGAAATTTGCCGTGCCCACCATCGCCAACGGCAAAGTCTACGCCGGCACGCAGACACAATTGGCTGTGTACGGCTTGTTTGGACCTCCGCCGGCCGCAGTCGGGTTGGTTTCGCCGTCCAACGGAGCCACGGGAGTCAGCCTGGCCCCGCAACTTACATGGAATGCAGCCAGCGGGGCCACCTCCTACGACGTCTACCTGGGTACTTCCCCGTCGCCCCCGATGGTGGGCAATACCACGGCGACCAGCTACAATCCGCCCGCGCTCCTTGTCAATACCGTCTACTATTGGATGATCGTCGCGCGTAACTTTTCGGAGACCACCCCCTCAGCCACCTGGTCATTTACTACGGTGAGCACGCCGGGTCAGCCCACGTCGCTGGCTCCCACCACGGGAGTGCGGCAACTCGTGGGTATCAATATGCCATTCCCCCTGCCGCTTACGGCGACCGTCACGGATGCCGGTGGAAACCCGCTCGGCGGGGTCTCGGTGACGTTTGCCGCGCCGGCCACAGGCGCCAGCGGGACCTTCTTCGGTAGCGCTACGGTCACGACAAACGCGCAGGGCGTGGCCGCCGCACCGCCCTTCACGGCGAATGCGGTAACGGGCGGCTATTCGGTGACGGCTACCGCTGGTTCCTTGCAAGCCGCATTCGACCTGACCAACGTATCCACTACCCCGGTCGCGGACGATTTCAACGCCGACGGCTTCCCCGATATTGTTTGGCAGGACCCGGTTTCCAAGAGCAGCCAGGTCTGGTTCCTGAACGGGATCGAAGCCATAGCGCCTATCGGCTCCGCCCCCGTATCTCTGGTGAACACCTGGCAGATCGTGGCCGTGGCCGATTTTAACGGCGATGGATTTCCCGATGTGGTTTGGCAGGATTCCGCTTCTGGAAACACCCAAGTGTGGTTCCTGGGACCTCCCGGAATCACGATATTGGGATCGGCGACGATTACCTCCGGCAATCCATGGCGTATCGTAGCGGCGGCGGACTTCAACCAGGATGGCTATCCGGATTTGGTATGGCAGGACCCGGTATCCGGCCTTGTTCAAATCTGGTATCTCGGTGGGCCTCAGGGGACCACGCTCACCGCCGCGGCCAACTTGACCATGGGCAATTCCTGGCAGGTGGTCGGCGCGGGCGACTTCAATGGCGACGGGCAACCCGACCTGTTGTGGCAAGACCCGGTGAGCGGTACTGTGCAGATCTGGTATCTGGGTGGCGCCCTTGGAAACGTAGTTACAGGCGCCGTGAATCTTACCGGTGCCAACTCCTGGCGGGTTGCGTCCGTAGGTGACTTTAACGTGGACGGTCACCCGGACGTCGTATGGCAGGATCCGGCATCCGGCGGCAGCCAGGTCTGGTTCCTCACCGGCTCGCAGGGAACCGGCCTTTTGGCAGTTTCGGTCTTGAGCGGCCCGGAAACCTGGCGTATTGTGGCTCCGCGCTGATGTGGGGCGGTTTACCGGCGCTTTCTTGCGATCACATAGACGATGTCGTAAAAGTTCGAATAGAAGCTCCAGTTCAACAATCGGGTCGCCTTCAGCGCCCGGTAAAGGCCGGGCATCCCGTGTTTGAGCGAGAGCAGAATATACGCGATCGTGTCGACGCTCCGATAACACCCGGCGTAACCCGAATAGCAAAGCTCGAAACCATGGTTTTCGAGCAGCAATCCCAAGCTAGCTTTTGAGAAATAATGCAGATGGCTCGGTGGATGGATCTGCCGCCATTTGTCCTTCCGCCACCGGGCCAACGGGCTGCCGATATCGCCCGTCGTAATCGCTAATAGACCTCCGGGCCGCAGGGCCGCGGCAATCTTTTCGATGTACAGCGCCGGCTGCGCCAGATGTTCGATGGTGTCCCACATACATATGGCATCGGCCGGGCAGACGAGAGGGTACTCCAGGAAATCGCCGGCAGTGACGGGGACACCAACGACTTCGCGCGCATAAACCGCCGCGTCGCGGGACAGATCGATGCCGCTCACGCGGTCGAATCGCGGTTTCGCCAGGTCCAGAAAGAAACCGTATGCCGCGCCGATTTCGAACAGAAACTTGCGGTGCTCCGCAGGCAGATAGCGCAGCAGCGTTGTGAGGCGGAGACGGAATTGCTTGGCAAACAGCCCGCGCTCGGCAACGTAATCGCGGTACTCTTCACCTTGAAAATAGGATTTACTGTAAAGCCGCTCCAGTTCCTCGCGCGACAAGGAAACGTCCGCGGTCACAAATCCGCACCCGCCGCACTGGAGCAGGCCGCGGATCTGGGCGGGGCCGTAAGCGCCCCCGCAAACCTCGCATTTGCGGTCAACCGTCACTGGCCGTTGGCGTTCCTGGCCACGGTGGACCAGAACTCCTGCGAGCGCATGCCGCGCACGTACCGTGACCGGGCAGCCCGCGGCGGCGCTACTGTGAAGAGGGCTGCATGGTCGATCCACTGTTCATGAAATCCAAGCCTGCGCGGTTCGGCGAGCGCCACGGTTACGAAATACAGACCCCGCGGCAAGTCGCACTCCACCAGGAGGACCGCCCGGCAATCGCAACCCGGCGCGTACTCCAGATGCAGGCACTCCCTTGACGTGCTGGTGCCCCACACGATATTCCCGATGGCGTCGTTCACCTGAATACCCAGGCTAAGTTCCGCAATCGGCGCCAGCGGCTTGAAAATGACGGCAATTTCCAGGTTTCTCGAGGAATCGTCGGGCACCCAGGTCGCGCATACGGATTGGAGCATCGCCTTGCGGTCTGGATGGTATGGAAGAGGGAATGGCACGAAGCGATTGGGTTCGACGTGTTCAGTATCCCCGGGGTCCGGCGCGCCACCGGAGGCTGCCTCGCGGGCGTGCAGGATCTGGACCCCGTATTGGTAAAGTTCCAGATCGAGCCGGGTACGCTCGCGTAGCGTCTCCATCGTCGCCGGATCGATTTCGCTGAACCAGTCCCCCGATGAGGTGCGGTTCTCATGCGGGACTGCGGCTGGATGGCGCCAGGCCAGAGCTGCGCACAGAACCCGCGCGGATCGCTCGAGCTCCTCGCAGATGCCGACAAAGTTAAAGGCTGCCAGGTTTCGCTTGGCGGCCGCCAGCAGAGCGGAATCGCTGGCGGGATAGCTCGGGCAGTCTCTTCCGATTGCGGCAAAATGATGCGTATAAGGATTATGAATAATGGCGGGGCTCTCGATGAAATAGCGTACGAAATCCGCAAACGATAGCTCTTTAGCCTTGGCGGTCGCCGGGTTTCCTTCCGCGGAGGTTCTCCAGAAGGTGTAAGCGGAAAAGATCCTTCGGATGGGCTCCCGCAGCAATGTCATACTATATCGGCTGCGGCAGAATCCGGATTGCGCCAGAAGACTGAAATGGCCCGTGATCAGTTTGTACGGTTCGAAACGCGCCGGCGGCAGGAGACGAATCTCGGCGTCGCTCAAATGCGGGCTGATCTCGGCGCGGTCCAGATGCTCGTGGCAAATCGCCAGAAGCGAGGTCCCGCCGGTCTTCGGAATATGGTTGAAAATGTAATGTTTCGGAGGCAATGCGGCTCTATACTCCCCGGGTTCTCCACACCGCCGATAAAGAAGTTTTAATTGTACTCTGTTGCCGCCGCCCAGGACAATCCCCCGCGGATGGAGGCAGCGGTTTAAAATTGTAGTCGTCTTCCACGAGAGATAATGAGCCAGTTACGAGACCGCCTGACAAACGCCGTGAAGGCGGCCGCTGCCCGCCGGGGAATTCTCCTCGCGCGATATGCCGGCACGCACCGCCGCGAGCGGCTGACCACGGTGCGGCGTGTGGAAGAAGAGCGGACCCTGCTGCTGAGTCATGGCGAGGCATGCCAGCTCCTGGCTTGTCTCGAGACTACCGCTAGAATAGCGGGCGATGTCGCGGAGTTGGGCGTGGCCTATGGGGCGTCCGCAAAACTGCTCTCAATGCACCTGCCGCCAGACAAACAACTGCACCTGTTCGATACTTTTAAGGGACTGCCCGACGTCACCGCCGCTGACGGTGCGCGCTTCCGCGCCGGAGAATTCGAATCGAACCTCGACGATGTGCGCCGCTACGTCGGAACGGAGCGCGTGCACTACCATCCCGGTCTGTTTCCGGCCACGGCTGATGCCGTGCGCGGTCATCTCTTCTCGTTCGTACATCTGGATGCCGACCTCTACGAGAGCACCCTGGCGGCATTCGATTTTTTCTACCCGCGTCTCTCGCCGGGCGGCATCATGCTGTGTCACGACTATCCATCGGCAGCGGGAGTCGTGCGGGCGGTCGAAGAATTCTTTGGCGGCAAGCCGGACCCGGTGGTGGAGTTGACCGGGTACCAGGTCATGATCGTGAAATTGGAACGCGGGTCGATTTAGCACGCAGCCGGGGGCTCTCTGCGCAGGCCGATGATTGCCGGGATGTTACACTGAATCCACGAGGGATCGCAGCAAACCGGGCCCATGACTCCACCCCATACCCAGACGTTGCGCGGAAGTAGCTTCGCCAGGCCGGCCGCGCCCGCCTGGCCGGCCTCTTCTGCGTCCGCGCCCCGCCCCGCATTCTATCTCACGATGATCTTTGTCTTTGTGGTGTATGCCCGGTTCCCGGAGATCATGGACATGGTCACCGGATCCGCGGTGCACTCGGTGCGGATCATCATGGTTCTCGCGCTCTTTTCGGCGCTCCTGTTCGGCGGCGCGATCCGGGCGATCTTCTCCAGGGTGGGTATTTGCCTGCTGTCGTTCACGCTCTGGCTGTGCATCTGCACGCCATTCAGCACGTGGCGCGGCGGCAGCGTCAGAATGCTCCGGGATTTTTGGGTGCTGGCCCTTTTCTCCTTCGTCATCATCGCCTCCGCGGTGCAGGGGCTGGAGCAGTGCCGCAAGATCATGTACACTCTTGCGGCCGCCACCATTTTCATCGAGGGCTTCACTCTGATATTGGGCCGCATACAGGGCGGGCGGCTGGCCCTGTTGGGGGGGACGCTGGGGAATGCCAACTATCTGGCGATGATGCTTCTGATGGGCGTGCCGTTTTGTCTGTTTGTCATTCGCACCAGACATGGGGCCTCGTTCTTCAAGGTGGCTTGCGTTGTCATGATCCTCTTCGTTCCGGCGACCGTGGCTACCACCGGATCGCGCGGCGGACTGGTGACCCTGGCCGTCATGTTCCTGCTGTTCTTCTTGCCCTTGCCGGTCAGCCAGAAGCTGGTGGCGGCCATCGTCGCTCTGGTTCTTACGGTCTTTGCGCTGGCATGGTCCACCCGCAGCGCGTTGGATCGGTATCGCAGTTTCTTCCGCTCTTCCAGCCAGACGCGTTTGTCGGAATCGGAGCAATCCGCGATAGAATCCATGGGACTGCGGAGAGAGCTGTTGCTTTCCAGTTTGCAATTGACCATGCGGCATCCGCTGCTGGGAGTCGGCCCCGGGATGTTCGCAGTCGCGAATGCCAACTTTGTCGAGGAGTCCCAGGGCCAGCCCAACTGGAACGCTTGGCATGAAACGCATAATACCTTTACCCAACTCTCCTGCGAAGACGGCCTGCCCGGACTTTTTCTGTATTGCCTGACCCTGCTGTTCTGTTTCAAAATCGCGATCTCGGTCGAGAAACGCGCACGTCAGTACCCTGCTTTGGCCACCCTAAAGCACATGGGGTTCGCGTTGCGGCTCGCGCTGATTGCGTTCACGGGGACCTCCATCTTCGCCAGCAATGCGTATGCGTATTACTTTCCAATGCTCGCCGGTTTGTGCGTAGCGGTGGACCGGGCCAGCGCGGAGTTATTCGCCGCACAAACGCTGGCCGGATCGAATCCGGCGCCGCCAGCCCAGATTCCGCCGCGGTTCCGGCCGCAAAGGCTAACCGCCGGGCAGGGCGCGGCGTGGAGAAGACCGTCACCCGGATAACATGCCGCCACGATCCGCGGTCACGGCGCGATTCGCCCTCCTGATCGCTACCGCGGGACTGTGCCGCGGAGCGATCGGCGATTTGCGCGTCATCGGCACAACGGCCACGCAGGCGGTTATCGGCTATGCGGCGCCCGATCAAAACCCTTGCACCATTCAAGTCAGCGAGAGCAACTCGCTCTCGCCCCTGGTGCCGGATATGGATCCCGCTGTTTTCGCCGGTTCCAATCTGGATAGCCGGCCGGGAAATCTCGGAAGTGGGCTAAACCGCATGGCCGTCATCGGGAAGCGTTCCTCCGAGTTGGCCACCGCCGGACCATTCGCCGGGTTACGGCATTTCTCCAGGGCCCTCCAGGCATACACCGCTCATTTTGGACGTGTCCAATGCGGTTCGGACTCGGCCACATTTACTTTCACGACCACCAACATCCCGGTGGGCAACACCTACGGAGATCCTTGGCTGCAGGATGCCACACACCCCGGAGATCAGCCCTGGCCGGAGTCCGTCGGCGGCCTTAGCCCCGAATCTTTTGTCGATCCGTTGACCGGCATCCTGCTGCAACGCGTCGGTTTGCGCGGCCTGAACTGGGGCTATTGGTCCAACATGCCCTTCGGGACCGCCTATAATCAGGGCCGGTTGCCCTGCGATTCCGCGGGGCCATGGACCGATCCATGCAGCGTGCTGGCCGACGACGGTGCCTCGGCCTCGGTAGCCAACAGTACCGCCTGGCTGGTGATCCGCGCCCCCATGACCAATGGCAATGCCTGGAATGCCGGCTACGGAGGCGCCGACTATGGACAAAGCTGGACCATGGATCAACTGGCGGTCACATTCAAGGGGTATGTGAACTCGGCCGTACCGGCCAACCGGCAGATCGACGTATGTCTTTCCCTTAATGGGGGAGCTTCCTGCGCCAGCCAGATCCAGACCATAACGCTTAGCCAGGCCAGCGGCGGGCCCCAGACCGTAGGGCAAGCCGATACCACGCGCTTCGGGATCATTCCATGGCTGCTCGATACCAATCCGCGGTTTAATGTTCAGGAGTCTTCTCCGCATTCGGGCCGGGCCAATGTTTCCGTGCCCGCCGGCCGCGGCGGAAACCGCCCTGAAGAAACCGCGGATTCCGGCGCGCCTCACCCCCCCGCTGGAGTCGTGGCTTGGGCCGGCGGCCAGCTATTCAGCTTGTATTGGATCGACGGCGGTAAAGGACGCATCCGCCTGTCCACCCAAAACGACGCTTGTGTCACGCCGCCGGCGGCCACCACTTCCCAGGAGTTCGTCATTTCGTCTTTCCTGGATGGTGGACATATCGCCGTCGCGGAGACGCCGCCGGCCGGAGCCAACCTCTACTGGTGTGCCAATAACTTCGCGGTGATGGCCCGGCGGCACCAGGCGCCGACCGATAGCTCGACCGCCTACGTGCAATACGCGAGCATGGCCGCCGTGGAGAGCACTTCGCCAAGTTATCCCGATAACGGCGCCGGGACGGCCTGCTTCAATAAGCTGGTTAACGGCGGCTTTTTCTGTCTCTATGGCGGTTTGTATTGGATCGATCCAGTAACCGCGGAGACTGCCTACTACGGCTACATGGTCGCCCCGAGCAATGGCGTTGCCAACCCCTGGGGTACCGTCGGGATCATTCCCGCCGGCGAAGCGGCGGTGATCGATCAGACGGCGGGCGATTTTACGTTCTACAGTATCGGGATGGATCCGTCCGGAGGCGGCCCCCTGGTCATTCGGGGCGTGTTCACCCCGCCCTCCATCGCGCCGCCGGTCAAGCCTTACGGCAACGGCTCGCAGATCGGGAGCGCCGGCGTCAAGACCGCGGCGGCCTATTCCCTGAGTTTCAATAATGGCCTTACCTTTACGAACATGACGCCCCAGGTGAGCGCGTCTCAGAGCGTCGTCAATCAGATGGCTGGCCTTGACCCAACCTTCAATGCGGCGCAGCTCAAAAGCGGCCCGAACGGATGGAATTGCAGCCCGGCGGCCATGTCTGCCGGCGTTTTCTACTTCACCTGCCTTTCGGTGGGTGGGGACAGTCCGGGTTGGGTATTTGCATTCTCGCCTGGAGACGGAAATCCAGCCCACGCCGGAACCCCCGGCGGGCCGCGCATCATAGGCGCAGTCAATACCTTCGATACGCCGCCCGGTCCGGTGGGTCCCGCGCAGACCGCTGCCACGGGGCGCAATCTGCATGCGGTTTCGGAAACCGGCGAAACCGGCTGGGTACAGCTTCAGATGAATCTGTTCCCTTCGATCAATACATCGGGAATCTCGAGTATCCCGGCCGCCGGTGCGGCGTGCTCCAGTCTCGGTATCGGCGGGGGTGGGCAATGTATCGAAATCGATATCAACAGCTACACGGCCGCCGGGGTGACCGGATACGAACCTTATCTGGCGGGTCCGTACCGTGTGTTCCAGTTTACCGGGGCGCCCGGTGAGCTGCGCACCACCCAACTGGGAGACACTGCTTGTGTGGCGGCTGGTAGTGTTCCGAATTGCACGTGGTTTACCCGTGCAAACGAATTGATGACGCTGGTCGAAAAAAACGCCGGTGGCCATTGGATATTCCGGCGCAATAGTTATGGCGCCCAGTTGGCCATTCCAAACGGCCCGGTGACGCTGTGGTGGATCAGCGGTCAATCGAGCATCCCTCCCGGCGGCACCACCGCGAACAGTTCCCTGGCGGCTTATTGGAATGCGTTATCCGGATGCGGCGGCGCTCCAGATCCACACGGTAACTGCCTCATCCAGGACACCAACAATACCAGCGGACACGGCGAATGGCGCGATGGCGGCGAGGCTGTAGCCACCAATGTACCCGCATGGGCCCAGCCGGTTTCCGGCTGGCCGACCGACTACCAGACCGCCGTGGGCGGGGTGCCCGAAATCCTGGGCCTGCCCTTTGCCAACGTGACGCCGGACCAGGCTAGCGCCGTGAACTATACCAGCGCCAATCCGCCTTTCGCCGGGGTCTTCGGCGTTCCCTGGGGCTTCGATGCGGGCTCCCATCCTAACGCTGCCGGCGCCAATGCTTCAGCCTATGAATCCATCCGCGCGTTCGATAACACTCCGGTGCAAGGCGGGGCGTTCGACCCGGTGTTCGCGATGGTGGCAGGACAGCTTTTCGTGGCTACACCCGGCCTCGTGTCCAGCCCGGACGACATCTTTGGATCTGGGGGCGCCGCATCCATCAACCGTAAGCTGATGGCCACTGGCGCAAGCTGCGGATCCCATCCGTTGATCGACCTGAGCGGCCCGGGTTCCGCCATCGCGGCGGACGCGTCCGGTTCATACACGTATTGCGTTGCGCGGGTCAAGGGTGAGTGCGTCTCCAACAGTACCGTGGGTCAGGTCTATGTAAACTGTCCGGGAGTGGCTTGGAGCCGCTGCACCGGCAGTGGGATTCACGGGGGCACTCCATTGGGCGTGGGCAACGATATCTGCGTGGCGAATATCGGTGCGGCCGCGAATACGGTGCGCCAGTTCACGCTGGATCACACCGACTTTGCCGGAGCCTTTACGCGCAATCTGGTGAGTGCCACCTCCCGGTTACGCATGGTCGGGGGTTTTGAAAATAACCGGCTGCTGCCGGATAATTCCTGGCTGCTGTTCCGCGCCGAATGGCTGAACTACAACCGGGAAGAAATGTGGATGGCCAAGATGGTGCCCTATCCCACTTCGGACTCCATCGACCGGGGAACCTTCGTACCCATGGTGCTCAATTTGCAGCCACCCGCGGGCGCCGGCGTCGACAATGCCGTTGTCGAATTCGGCTATACCGAGTATTCCGGAAACTGCACCAGCCGCCGCGACCCATGCCTGGCAAACTCCGCTATGATAGGCGCGCCGCCCTTCCAGTTCGCCGGCGAAAACCCGCATGGAATGCCCTGTTCCACCGGATGCACGATTGCCATTCCGGCGATTTCGCAACGCGTACTTTACTATCAGGTGCAATACCGGGATAAATCCAATCACACATTGTCCGCCAGTCCTTACCAGGCCGTTGTGGTGCCATAGCCGGCGCGATCCCCCATGTCATACTAGAGGACGTGAACGCGTCCACTGCTGGAACCCGGGTTGCAGTGCTCGGGCTGGGATATGTTGGGTCAGTCACGGCGGCCTGCTTAGCGCATCTGGGTCACTCAGTCATCGGTGTTGACCGGGATGCGCACAAAGTCAAGAGCATCGAGTGCGGCAAGGCGCCTTTCTACGAACCGGGCCTCGCGGAGCTGATCGAGGAAGGCCGTGGTAACGGCCGCCTTACAGCCACGACTCTGTTGGAACCAGCCATCGAGCAGGCCGACATCGCTCTAATCTGCGTCGGTACACCTTCCGAGCGCAACGGCAACTTGGGGCTGGATCAGCTCCGGCGCGTCTGTAGCCAGATCGCCACCGCCTGCCAAGGCCAGCGCCGCCGCTTAATCGTGGCGGTGCGCAGCACGGTGTTTCCCGGCACTTGTGAGGAGTTGACCGCCGCCTGTCTGGGCGGTTCCGATCGGTTTGCGGTGGTGTCGAACCCGGAATTCCTCCGCGAAGGCAACGCCGTGAGCGATTTTCTGGAGCCTTCGCTATTGGTCGTGGGCGGTCTGGACCGCGGCGCCGTCGAAACCGTGGCGGCGTTGTACCGGTCGCTTGCCGTGGAAGCCTGCCTGGTCTCGCTGCGAACGGCGGAGATGATCAAGTACGCCTGCAATACCTTCCATGCCCTGAAAGTCGCCTTCGCCAACGAAATGGGCGCGCTCAGCGGTGCATTGGGTATCCCCGGAGCCGAAGTCATGGATACTCTGTGCCGCGATACCAAGCTGAATATTTCGCCCGCCTATCTCAAGCCAGGCTTCGCGTTTGGCGGATCGTGCCTGCCGAAGGACCTGCGCGCGCTCGTCTATCGTGCCGGACGCCTGGATTTGAAGGTGCCGTTGCTCGACACAGTCCTGCCCAGTAATGACCAGCACTTGCGCCGCGCGATTCAGAAGGTGATGGATCTGCCCGCCGCCCGAATCGGAGTTTTTGGCTTGGCATTCAAGGAAAACACGGACGACTTGCGCGAGAGCCCCGTAGTGGTCTTGTTGGAACACTTGATCGGCAAGGGCCGCCAGGTTCGCGTCTTCGATCCGCATATCCGGCTGGAGGAGATTTACGGCAGTAACCAGCGATTCGTGCTGGCCGCCATTCCGCATATCGCCAATTTGCTCGAATCGAGACTGGAGAACATGCTGGAATGGGCGGACCAGATCGTCGTTACACAAAGGCCCACGCCGGCCGCCGCCGCGGTTCTTGAGTGTAGCGGCCTTCCCGTGTTGGACATCGCCGGGGTGGGGCAGGCGTCTAAGCCCGCCGTAACAGCATAGCCACCTTCCGCTCGACCAGCTCTTTTTCTTCCGCCGTCGGAACTCCGGTCAACAACACTGCGCCAAGATAAACCAGTGAAAACACGATGCCGCAGGCGAGCAAAATCACTAACGGCTTGTCGCCTCTCAGCAAATAACGGAGGCCTTCCGCGACCAGTCCCGCCGCGGCCGCCGCAACAGCCAGTTTCCCGACATCCTTAAGCAACCCCAAGTCCCTCCGCCCGACGCCCAGGATCCGTCCGAACCGGATCGCCATCACGGTCCGTTCGATCACGCCCACCAGCACGACGGTCGAAATCGCTCCCACCAGCCCGAAACGGGTAGTTCCAAACCAGAGTCCCGCCGTCAACAGGACGCATAAAGCAACCCGTAGCCGGATCAGAAAAAAGCGCTGCTCCACATAGGCGCGAAACAGCGGGTCCTGTAGCATGACGGCCAGCAGCAATAGCGTCAGATTGATCGTGAATACCGGAACGCTTGCCAGGTAGCGCCGCGTGAAGAGAAAACCGATAAACTCGTGCGCCACCACGAGCAGCAGCGCGTACACCGGGAAGTACACGGCCGCCAGCTTCCGCATCGCGCGCGCCATCAACTGGATAATCTCCCGCCGGTCGTCTTGTTGCTGCAAGGCGCTGACGCGCGGAATCACGACGGCATTGGTGGCCTCCTGCAGCATGGTCATCAGGGGCAACTGCACGGTCCCCACTCCATAGATGGCGTAAGCCACGGCGCCCAACCGGTTGGAAACGAAATAACTGTGCAGATCGGTCTGCACGGTATACAGTATGCCCGCCAGTCCCAGCGGTACGGCGTAGGACAACTGGCTGCGCATGAGCCCCCAGTCCAGATGCCGCCAGAAGCCGCCAAAACGCGACTGCAAGTACCACCACAGAACTCCCGTTTGCAGGATCCCTTGCACTACCGCCGCCCAGATCAGGGCCTTCACCGATCCGAACGCCAGCACCGCTCCCACATAGATCGCCGTGCGCGTGAGTTGCACGCTCATAATCAACCCGCTCGCCAATTTCATTTCACCGTGGGCGATAGGGATGATCTCGAGCGCCTGTGAGACGATCCAGAGCAGGATCACGACGCCGATAAGCTGCGCGTAACCGGTCAGCCCGGGCTGATGGAAAATGAGATCCAATAGCGCCGGCCAAAACAAAAATGCCCCGCAGGCCACGCTTCCGACGACTGTGCTGTATATCAGAATATTCAGCACCATCTCCCGCTGCCGGTGCGGTTCGCGCGGCAGAAAATAATAGGCGCTCATGGCGAAGCCCAGCGGCATCACGGTGACCGACGTTCCGATGATCAGAAAGAGTTGTTTGTATACGCCGAACTGCGCCTGGTCTAGCCGGCGGACGAGCAGCATCGGCAGCGCCACGTTAAACGCAAACGCTACCGTCTTGGCGAACATCAGCCAGGACACGTGCACTGTAAGAGACACGTTTTTTGGGGCGGCTGGCTGCGTCTGAGCGGCGTTGTTCACGATTGTGTCTTCAGCTTGGAGATATGCCGGCCGCGCCAGGAGTAAAGCGCTTGTAGGAGCCGCGGCGCCACGCGTAACATCATCAGTACGGTAGAAAGTTTCAGCGATCTGTGCTGCGCGTTCGCCCGCGTCAGATGGCTGAAGGCCGCTTCGGCGTCTCCCGCCAGGAAAGCGTTCCTGCCTTTCTCCAGTTCCAGGCTGCCGCGCTCGATGGCCTGCTGCCGTTCGACCGCTTTACGTTGTGCCGCGGTCAACCCAGGATCGCGCGCCGCCTTCGCCAGCACCGCCAGAAACCCTTCCAGCATGGAGACCTGGTTGGAAGAGAGACTCCCGGCATGGCGGCGATAGCTCCCCAGGACGCGGCGCTGATAAGCGATCCGTCCGCCCTGCCTCGCAATGCGCAGCCACATGTCGATGTCCTCCGTCCCGCGAAATGCGGGGTCGAATAGTCCGGCGCGCAATAGGCTCTCGCGGCGGCATAGGCTGACACAGATGTGTACCGTGCACTGGCGTGCGACCAGTCGCTCGAAAGTGACTTCGCCCGCCGAGGGGCAGAATTCCATGACCGTTCGCCCCGCCTCCGGTACATCGCCGAAAATACGTGCGTCTGCATACACCACATCGATCGACTTGTCGGCTTCGAGCACGGCCAGTTGCGCGCCCAGGTGCTCGGGGTCCCATATGTCGTCGGAGTCGAGCAGGGCGACGTACCGGCCACGGGCCGTCCGGATGCCGGTGTTGCGGGCTCCGGCCGGGCCCTGGTTCTCCTGGCGCAGGTAAATGATACGCTCACGATAGGAACCCAGCGCCCTCTCCAGGTCCTCGCTGTCCGGCGAGCCGTCGTTCACCACGATAATTTCATAGTCTTTGAAGGTCTGTGCCAGCACCGAGTCTAAGGTGGCCGCGATGGAATCCGCGGCCCGATAAGCGGGAATAACTACGCTGACCAAGGGAGCCTCTCCTGCCGTTTCGGTGTCCCGCACGACTTGCAGAATAACACAGCTTCGCAAACGCTTCGGCCTGTAGCCGCGTGCGATAATGGCATTCTCTGAAAAGACCAATCGTCATTGCTGCCGCCATTTTGGCGATATACATTGCACTTAGCGCCGGCACCGCCCACGCCTTGCGGCCCTGGATTGACGAAGGTTGGCACGGCGCGCCGGCCTGGTCTTTGGCATTCCGGGGATACATGGGCACGCCCTGCTATGTGGAGGCGGGGCTCAAGGACATCGATCGCTATACTTACTGGATCATGCCGATCTACCCCGTGGCGCAGGCCGTTTGGTACCGGCTCTTCAGCTTCAGCCTGGCATCCATGCGCGCCCTGTCGATTTTCTGCGGGCTCGTAGGTCTGCTGGCCTGGACACTGTTTTTCCGCCGCCTGACTGGGGATGATGTGGGCGCCCTGCTGTTCATGGCCTTGATGGCGTGCGACTATATCAACCAGAGCGATGTCGGCGTCGGCCGCCCTGATGCGATGGCCTTCGCTTTTCAGGCCGGAGCGTTTGCCGCCTATCTTCATTGGCGCGAAAAGAACCTTCGCCTCGCGATTCTGATCAGCCAGACCTTGGTCGTCGCGAGCGGCCTGACTCACCCAAATGGCGGCATGCTCTCATTTCTGGGCGCCTTCTGGCTGGTGCTCTATTTCGATCGCCGCCGCATCCGCCCGGTGCACGTCGCCATCGCCGCGACTCCCTACGTCGCCGGCGCTATCGGCTGGGGCGCCTATATCGCGCAGGATCCCAGTGCCTTCGTGGCCCAATATGGTTATCAAATCGCTACACGCTCCCAGATTCTGACCGCACCCTGGTTGGCCGTACGCGATGAACTGGTAAGGCGTTATCTCACGAACATGGGGCTTGGCGGCCATTCTCCGGGCAGCTACGGCCCGCACTATCTTAAAGCCGTGATTTTCGTCGCGTATGCCGTCAGTGTCGCCGGCCTGCTTGCCGTGCCCTCTCTCCGGCAAAACCGCGCCAGCCGCGTGCTGCTCGGCCTGATCGGCATTTACTTTCTCTTCTATACGTTTCTGGAAGGCACCAAAGCCGCCTACTACTTCATCTATCTGGTCTATCCATACACCGGAGCCGTAGCCCTGTTTGTGCGCTGGTGCTGGCGGAACTCGGCCCGCATGCGGCCCTTATTAGCGGTTGGGCTGGCCGGTATGTTCATCATCCAGGCAGGCGGCGTGGCTTACCGCATCCGCCGCGACCAGTATCATCGCGAGTACCTCCCGGCGGTCGATTTCTTGCGCGCTCACGCCCAGCCCGGCGATTTGATTATGGGCAGTCACGAACTGGGATTCACCATCGGCTTCCGGGATAATTTCGAGGACGATCATCTGCTCGGCCTCGAAACCGGCCGCCGGGCCGACTTCATCCTGGTCGACGAGATCTACCAATTGCGGTTCGAAACCGTACGGTTAAAGAATCCGCCACTCTTCGCAAAGTTGCAGGAACGGTTGAGCCAGTATCGCGTGATCTACAACGAGAAAAGCTATCGGGTATTGGCGCTACGCCCGGAATTCAAGGGCGCGCCGCCGGACCGTGCAGTCCGCTGTGGGGTGCCCCAGATCACAATGCCCGTGGCCCCGAAGTTCCATACCGAAGCGATGGCCAGGCCGCACAGGCTGGCGATCGGCCACCAGATACCGCTGGCCACCAGGAATTTGGTCACCGCGTAATTGCTCAAGCTTCCCACCGAACAGGCGGCGCAGAATAACAGCAAGCCGGTTACAAATCGGATGCCGCGCCGCCGCCGGTCACGGTAGGTGAGCATATTGTTCAACGCGAAGTTTCCTACCATAGCCACAATAATCGCAGCGATCAGCGCCGCCGAAAACGATTGGCCCAGCCCGCGGTAGAGCACCCAAAGCGCCCCCAGATACACCGCCACGCCGCCCACGCCCACCAGGCAGAACACCACGAAACGGATCGGCAGCCAGGCGCCCACCAGCTTGTCGGAGACCAGATAAAGGTATTCGACCGCGACGTTGATATCCAGCTTGCTTTCTCCATGCTGGCGCGTCCGGAAGACATACGGCACTTCGGCTACGCGCACGGGCCGCGGTGAGGAAGCCACCAGGTCCAGCAGGATCTTAAATCCTACACCCGTCGTACGCCTCATCACCTCGTCGAAGAACTCGCGCGTGAGCATGAAAAATCCACTCATGGGATCGCTCAAGTCGTGCCGGCTGATCAGCTTGCTCACCCGCCGGCCTAACTGGCTCAAGGCCACCCGCTCTCGCGCGAATGCCCCCATCCCGCCGCCCTCGATATTCCGGCTGCCCACCACCAGGTCGTAGCTTCCGCTCCGGATCTTTTCGAACATGGCGGGAAGCACGGATTCGTCATGTTGCAGGTCGGCGTCCATGATCGCGATATAGGGCGCGCTACTGCTCAGCATCCCTTCCAGCCCGGCCGAGGCCAGCCCGCGCCTCCCGATTCGCTGGATCACTCGCACACGCGGCGCGGTGCGCGCAATCTGCCGGACCAGTTCCGCCGTGCCGTCCGGAGAGTCGTCATCCACGAAGACCACCTCGAAGACCGTGCCGTTCAACGAGGCCCGCAGCCGTTCAAGCAGCGGCGTCACGTTCTCACGCTCGTTGAACGTGGGAACGATAATGGAGAGTTCCAGCGGACGCGCTCCGCCTTCGCCGTCCATGGAAGGCTCTTGAATCTCAATCAGTTCTCTCGCCGGGTCGCGCATGGCTGAAAGGGGCGTCTTTATGCCCCATGTTATCCTAACGTCCATGTCTTTTGCATCGCCACGCCGGCTGCTGGGGATTGCTTTTCTCTTGATCCTGCCGGGGCTTTTTTGGGGGCTGCCGAGCGCAGTCACCGCACAGGTCGATGCGCCGGTTCCACTGGGCCCGCTATTGTTTTTTGCGGAGTACAAAAGCCCGCAGCTGGACACGATTTATCCTGCATTCCACCAATTGCTCCTCCTGCCGGTCTATGCGGCCGCCATGGCCGGTTACTGGGTGCTCGGCGGTGTTTCGCATCTGAGTTCGGCCTGGCCGTACGGATTGCGCGACCCATCGGCCTTCTTCTCGTCTTTGATCTTACTGAGCAACCTGGTTTCCGCCGTCATGGGATTGGGTATTTTGTATATTGCCTTGCGGCTTCTCGACCCCGATAAGAAGTGGGCGTGGGTCGGTATCATGATGGCCGCGGTAAATGGCGTGTTCATCTATTACTGCCGGGTAGGCAACTTAGACATCCCCTATAACTTCTGGTGGGCGGTCAGCTTGTTTTTCCTATGGAACTACTTCTTTCGGAGTAAGCCCTTCCGTTCGTCGTTGCTGCCGGCCGCGATCGCGGCCGCCTGTGCGGTGGGATCCAAGGATCAGGCGTCCGGCCTGGTGCTTGGCGCCGGATTACTGATCCTGCTGCTTCCCGCCAGCCATGCTCCTTCGTTTTCCAGCCGCCTCCGCAATGCGGCGATTTTCGGTGTCTTGGTGTTGGTCGCTTACGCGGTGGTCGCGATCCTGCCGCACCCGGTCCGTTGGCGGTATCACCTCGAGTATGTCCTTGCGGGCAAGGCGCCCACCGACATCCCGCGCTCAGCGGCCGGTCAAGTGCAAATCTTCCTGCTTACCTTGCATTGGCTGGTACGGGTATTTACCATCCCCGTGGCGGGTCTCTCGTTGGTTGGGGCGCTCGCTCTTTTTCGCGGCGGTCGCGGTCGCGAGTTCTGGGTGCTGGCCGTCCCGCTGGCCGCATATTATTTCGTCGTGGTGGCGCAGGCCCGCGTCTTCTATCCCCGTTTTGCAGTTCCGTTTTTCGTGCCCGTGATGGTGCTGGTCACCCGCGGCGCGGCATTTGTGGCGGAGCGATTCTGTGTCGCGCCGAAGGCGCGCCTGGCGTGGGCGACAGCGCTGGCAGCCTTCCTGATCTTCGAGTTTGCCGTGAGCTACGTGCCGGTAACCTACGCCCAGGTATTCGATATGAAACGCACGCTTGCCGCGGAACTACCGGCGGTGCTGCCGCTAGGCAGTCCGTTGCTGATTTCGCACATGCAGTCCTATAACTATCCCAACCAGGCCGTGTATGATCGCTACGCCCTGATGATGCTGCCTCAGGACCCCATCATGCCACCCAGCCGGCACGCCGCGAATATCTTGAAACCGTTGGACCCGAACGTAACGTATTTCTTGTGGGGATCGGGCAATGCCGGCCTGCCCTGGAACCCGGTCGGCGACTATCCGCCGATGAATGGCGAACGGGTCCGCGAATGGCGCTATCCAGCCTGGGTAAAGGACCTGGTCCTGGTGCCCTGTATTTACGAGTTCGCTTTGTACCGTGGCGCACGCTTGAGCGTGCCGGCGGGACTTTTAAGTCCCGCGACGGCGAACTGAAGTTCGCCGTGCTACGGGCTCACCGCGTGGCGACGATGTTGGCATACTTCCGGCCCGTGTACCGGCCAATGAAGCCCGCATGGTCGTCTAACGGCACGGTAGACCCGTCGCCGGCCAATTCATGCAGCCGCAGACCGAATCCCTGCAGCCGCTGCAAGATCTCGAACGGATCGCTGCCGGCTTCCCGTAGTCCCCACGGCCAGAATTCGCTCAAAATCACCAGCGGATTCGAATTCCGGATGGTGCCCTCCAGGCCCTGCAGGACCTTCCCTTCAAACCCCTGTACGTCGATCTTGATCAGGTCGACTCTGCCAATCCCCAGGCTGGCCAAAACATCGTCCGCCCGCGCTACTTCGACGTCCACGAAATTGTCGGCCAGATCGTTCGCATAGAAACGGTTGTCGCCGCGGTTGGACGAGTTCCGGTACAGGCGTAAACTTCCCGGTGCATCCGCCAGACCTTTCTGTACCGCCTGCGCGCGCTCCTGGCCATTGGCGGCAATGGTGCGCAGCAGGTATTCAAACGTCTCCGGGTCCGGCTCGATCGCTAGCACGCGGCCCGCCGCTCCCACGCGCGTGAGCGCCAATGCGCTGTAATAGCCTATATTGGCGCCCACATCCAAAAATGTAGCGCCAGGTTTAATCGTGTTCAGGAAGAACCGGGTCTCGGGCTTTTCGTAGACACCCAACGCCAACGCGCCGGAAACCACGGGATCCCGGGGGTTCAAATGAATGCGGGCGCCGTGCCGTTCAACGGTGGCGGGAGTCAGCGCCCGCAGTGTCGCATTGGCGATAGCCCGAAGAGGTCGCGGCTTCAGCAGGACCGTATACGCGAACTCGGGCAAAGTCATGGGGAGACACGGCGCGCTGCGTGCTCGGGCTTAGGCGCCCATGTCCTCGCGCATCATGTTGAAGGGATTCGTCATGCGCGGAGACAGCTTGCCATATTTGATCTTGCCGTTTTCGAAGCGAATGACAACCCGCCCGCTCAACGCCTTCAGCCTCCAGGCTGCCAGCCGCTTCGAGGACACCGCGCCATCCACGGTGACCGTGTCCCCGTCCACTGTCATAGAATTCATCTTGATCAGTTTCAGGTCCGCCGCGAAGCGGTCTTTATGCCATTCGGTAATGCCTTGCCGGCCGGCATACACGGTCTTGTTGAAATCCACGGTGGCGTCATCGGTATAGAATTCCAGGCAGCGGTCCAGATCGCGCGCGTGAAACGCGTCCAGATACGCCTGTGCCAGCGTTTTCAAATCTGTTTGGGGTGCGACTTGATTGTCCATATATCCTTAAATCCTCACATCATCCGCGATGTTGTTCCCAGATCTCCACCGCCACCGGGCCCTCTTTGCGCACGGGATCTTCGGTCCGGCCGGCCGCCTCCATCTTTGCCGCGATCCAGGCTTCCAGTTCTTTTTCCATCTCGGCCACCAGTTGAGGCTGCTCCGCCGCAATATTGTGATTCTCGCCCGGATCCGTCTCCAGGTCGAACAGCTCGCGGTCGGGATTCCCCATAAGGTCCGGATAGCGGGCCAGAATAAACTTGTACCGGCTGTTGCGCAGATAGTATTTCGATTGCCACGTGGATTCCAGGCCAATCACCTGGTCGTATCCGGAAGGTTCTTCCCGCCCAACCAGTTGCGGCAGAAAACTCTTACCGTCCAGGTCCTCGGGCAGCTCGCTGCCGGCCGCCTCCAGCAGCGTCGGTGCGATATCCGACAATTGCCGGAACGGCGCGAAACGCGTGCCCGGCTTCAGATTGCCGCCTGGCCAGCGAATGATCGTCGGTACATTCACCACGCAATCGTGCAATCCATAGTGGTCGTAGAAGATGCGATGGTCGGTCATGCTTTCGCCGTGATCCGCCAACAACACGACCATGGTATTCTCGGCCAGGCCCTGTTTTTCCAGGGCGTCGCTCAACGCCGCGATGCCCTCGTCCAGATATCGGATCTCGCGATCGTACAACGCCGTTACATAGTTCGGGTCGGTAATCAGCCCGTTCGGGGTGTGCAGCCAGGTGTCACGCGCCATGGCGCCCACCGGATGATCCCACCATTCGTCCAACTCGTGGTTGTTCGGATCCGTGGGATTTCCGCCCTTGTAGAACTGGCCGCGAAAACGGTCCGGCGGCGTGTAGGGATAATGCACATCCCAATAGTGGATGAACATGAAAAACGGCCCCTTGGGAACCGTCTTCATCCAGTGAATGGCCCTGTCGTTGAGCTCTTCCTGGGTCACCGACGCGTAGAACAGATGGTGCAAGCTCGGGTCGATGATGTATTCCCACCCGCGCCCGAACCAGATGCGCTCCCGGAAAAGCGTATCCACCGCACAAGTGGTGTAGCCATTTTCCAGCAGGATCTCGGAGAGGAACGGCGTCCCCCGGCCCAGTTTCGCCTTCCCGCCATGCGCCACGATGCCATGCGTGACCGGGTGCTGCCCGGTAAAGATGGTCGTATGCGAAGGCTGCGTCGGGATGCCCGGAGCGAATACTTTCTCAAAAAGCGCTCCCTGGCAAGCGAAAGCGTCTATGTTCGGACTGGTGGGAAGCCCATACCCGTAGCAGCCCAAGTGGTTGGCGCGCAGAGAATCGGCGCTGATCAAAATGATGTTCGGTTTTGCCTGCATGGATCTAAACGGTTGCCCGGCCCTGAAAGGCCCGTGCACTTACTCGATATAGCCCAATTCGCGCAGCCGTTCCACGACCAGGGCTTCGTCTTCCGGCCGGATCACCTGCTCGGGTTCATCCGAGCCGGCTGGTGCGTCCGGTTTGGCCGGAGGTTCGGGGACGGCGGCGTCCACCGGGACGTGTTTCTGAGGTTCCTGCTCCATATAATTACTAGACCGATCTCGTTAAGATACCACGGCTTGAGGGCGGAAACCAACCGGCGGGACGTGTTTTCGATGGGGTAATGGTACCAACACGCAGGCTCCCGCGCGGGCGCCCAGGCGCAAAGCGCCAGGGCCGGGCGGAAAGCAACCTGCCAAGGCGCCAAGCGCTGGTAGGCGCTGTCGTCGCGCGTACTCAGCTCTTCGAACGCCGGTATTTGCGTAAATCCTTCTCGTGAATCATGCTAATTCCATCGCGAGCAGCCTCGCGGGAAGCCCCGGCGCCGTCGAGACGTGTGCGCCCGGCATATCCGGAAAACGCGATGGCCTGGAGAGGCTGCCATCAGGAAGCAATGTCCGGTGCAAAGCCGGCCGCTTTACTCGAGTTCAGCCAGGGGAACGCAGATGTCCGGGTCTTCCGTGCGGAGAACGCCGTCCTTCACCTCGACGACTCGTTCTGACGTATACACAAAAGCCCGCCGCGTACGAGGATGAATCAGCCAAACGCAGCGGACCCCGAAGCTGAGGTAATCGTCGATACGCTCCTGCATTTCCTGCATGCGATCGTTGCGTGACAGGATCTCGATGCACAGGAAAGGAGGTTCCTCTAAGATCGGACCGGGAGGGCCGGCACCGGCCAGGACCGATATGTCCGGCACGCGGTATCGGGTGGCCTTCACCTGCACGCGCTGTTCCGGCACTACGAGTATCCCCCATTGCTTCTCACGATTGGAGAGATACCGGCTCAGCAGCATCTGCAAACGGCTATGATCCCATTCGCCCACGTTTCGTTCCAACAATTCGCCGTCCAGATATTCGCGGTCGGGACGGTAGCTGGCCGCCAGATATTCGCTGAGAGGTACGACCGTTACTGTCGACACGGCGCTGGTTTCCTCATTGGATATTATCGCAAAGAATTGTCCGCCGGGCCGTGTTTCAATGGGGTTATCGACCCGCTGGCGGCTCAGCCGAAAATCCGATCCACGCTGACCGTGGCGTCGCCGAACATTCGCAAAGGGACGGCTTCGCCGCACCCATATACCCGCGAGCCGCGCAGATCCGTTGTGTGGACCGTCCGCGTCTCGGCGTCCACCACCCAAAACTCCACAGCGCCCGCCGAAAGAGCGACGATTCGCTGGCGGTTTACCTTGGCGGCAGTGTTCGACGGAGAAAGAACCTCCACGATGAGCGGCGGAGCATAGACCGGGTAAACATCCGGTGGCAGCGCGTCCCAGTCTGTTTGAGGGATGTAGGCGACATCCGCGAACCAATACTGCAAGTTCGGAACTGGGCGATAAGGAAACTCCGTCGTGACCACGCCGAAGTCCCCACTGACGGCCTCGAGCAGGCGCTCGATCCGTTTCTGCAGCTTAATATGGAGCGGCCGCGCTGGAGGCACGATCACCACCTCGCCGTCTTGCAGTTCATACCGTTGGCCGGTTTCGGGGCGTTCCGGCAGCCGTAGAAACTCCTCCCAGGCCACCAGCGATTGCGCCAAGCTGCTCATAAACGCTCCCCGTCTCATATTAGCCGATCCGAGCCGAAGCTGGCCTGTTTGACATATCGAGGAGAGGCGAGCGAAGCTCGAGCCGTCGCCGCCAAGCCGTAATAGTACCGATCCGCCGCGCGCCCCCGCCCCCCTTGATACCATTGATCTTGCCCCAATGAAAGCCATCATCCTGGCCGCGGGACTCGGCACCCGCCTGCGCCCCATCACCTCCACCACCCCCAAATGCCTGGTGCCGATCAACGGCGTGCCCCTGCTGGAACTCTGGCTGCGTGATTGCGAGCGCGCCGGCATTGATGCGGTGCTCGTCAACACCCACCATCTGGCCGAACGCGTCGCGGAATTCGTCGCGGCGCGCCGCGGCGTACCGGTTACCTTGGCCTACGAACCCACGCTGCTTGGCAGCGCCGGAACCATTGCTGCGAATTGGAATTTTGTGGACAGCGGCGAATCTTTCCTGGTCGTATACGCCGACAACCTCACCACCTTCCCTCTCTCTGAGCTGATTGCGTTCCACGCCACGCACCACCGGATCGCCTCTATGGCCCTGTTCCGCTCGCCGAATCCCTCCGCCTGCGGCGTGGTCGAAATGGATGGCGACGGCCTGGTTACGGGATTCTGGGAAAAACCGGCAAATCCCCCCGGTAATCTGGTGAATGCGGGCCTCTACGTTTTTCGCCGCGAAGTCCGGCAGTTTCTGCCCCGCGAAGTCCCTTCGGATGTCGGCGGCGCGCTGATGCCGGCGCTGGTCGGCCGCGCCAGGGGATTACCCATCAGCGGCTACTTCGTGGATATAGGTACTCTGGAGAATTACTACAGCGCGCAGGCGGATTATGCCGCCGCCTGCCGCGCCATCGAGGAATCATGATTATTTCACAAACCCCATTGCGCATCAGTTTTGCCGGCGGCGGCACGGATTTCCACCGCTACTATCGCGAACACGAAGGCGCCGTGGTCAGTTCCGCCATCGACAAATATGTGTACGTAGTGGTCGTGCCGCGCTTCGATGAGCTGATCATCGTCAATTACACCAAAAAAGAAACCGTAGAGAACGTGCGCGATCTGAAGCACGAGCTGGTACGCGAGGCCTTGCTGCGCACCGGCGTGGAGAACGGCGTCGAAATCACCACGTTGGCCGATGTGCCATCCGAAGGTTCCGGCCTGGGCTCCTCCAGCACTGTGACCGTGGGGCTGTTGCACGCTTTGTACGCCTATAAAGGCAAGCTGACCACCGCCGAGCAGCTCGCCCGCGAAGCCTGCGAAATCGAAATCGATATCTGCGGCAAGCCCATCGGCAAGCAGGACCAGTACATCGCGGCCTATGGCGGCATCTGTCATTTCACTTTTCGCAAAGATGAAAGCGTGGACGTAAAGCCATTCCGCCGCTCGGCGGAGCTGTTCCACGGGCTGTCCCGCAACATCATGCTGTTCTATACCGGCCGTACGCGCAAAGCTGGGAACATTCTGAGCGTGCAGGATCAGCGCACCGACGTCAACCTCGAACAACTTCACTGCCTGAAAGCCCTGGCGGCGCGCACCGCCGAGGCGCTCGATCGCATGCGGCTTTGGGAAGTCGGCCGCGTCCTCAACGATGGCTGGCAGCTTAAAAGGCAGTTGGCAGAAGGCATCAGCAATCCCGAGATCGAGGAGATGTACGACCTGGCCTTGAGCGCGGGCGCTTCAGGGGGCAAGATCTGCGGCGCCGGGGGCGGCGGATTCCTGCTGCTCTACTGCGATCCGGCCCACCACAAGGCGGTCCGCAAGGCCATGGAGGCCTACCGCGAACTGCCCATCGCGCTCGATCCGGACGGCAGCAAGATCATTTTCCAGAATCGTGCCGGCTACCGCATGGCCAGTGTTTGAGCCCGTGGCGCACGCTTTTAGCGTGCTGGCGGGACTTTTAAGTCCCGCTTATCGGTACCCATAGTACCTGTCCGCAAAGAAAAAACGAATGCCGCCCGTAGTAGAACTACAGTCGGGCTATGCTCGGGGAATGAGTTGTTGGCGCCTCATCTTCTGTGCCTCCTGTTTCCTGCCTTGTGCCGCCCTCGCCGCCGCGGATTACAGTGCTCCCCAGTTCACGCTGTCCCACGCGGGCTCCCAGGCAGGTTTCACAGACAGCCCGACAGTCAGTGTGAACGTGACCTACCCGGCAAACCCGCGGGCGGGCACGCTCTGGTGTATCACGCAGGACTCCACGCTCCAATATTGCGAATACAGTTCAAGCTGGTCGAGCCGGCCCACCGAGTTTACCCTCATTCGCGGCGACGGCTTGAACAACGTATATTTGCTGTACAGGTACCAGACCACGGTCAGTGCCCCCGGCGAGGCCCAGATTACCTTGGACCAGCAGCCGCCCACTATAACGTTGTTCGCGCCCTCGGGTCTGCCTGGGGCCTTGGCCGGCGGCCAGCGGCAGATGATCGCCATAAGTTCGCAGTTCATCACCGGCTCCGTCTCGGATGCCGTTTCAACGGATCCGGTATCCGTTTCTCTGCGCGCCTGCAATCAGGAGGAAATCTGCACCAACGTCAGTACCATTTCCCCTGCGGCTGCACCCTTTGTGTGGACCTGGCCTGCAGCCGCCGTGTCCAGCGATACAACCTACATACAGATCGAGGCCATGAATGCGGCCGGTAAATCAAGTTCCACGGCCGTGCCGGATCCGGCGTCCGTATTCACCGTCTTTGCCCCCGGGAGCATGACTTCCCCGATAAGCTGCAGTGCGGCTGTGTGCCCGACGATCGCCGGTACGGCATCGGCTGCCCAGTATATGCCGGACGATCCTCCGAGCCAGGCGGTGGACGGCTATACCTTTACCGGCTACGCCGATCCCAGTATGCGGCGCGACCCCGCGGTAGGTACTCCAAATCTAAACGGCACGAATCTCTGGATGCTCTATTCCCGCCCCGAAGTCCAAACGAATTCAACTTACGGAACGGCCAGCGAGATGGTAGAGATTCACTTGGCTTCGAGCCTGGATAGCGGAAGCACCTGGAAGGCATGGTGTACACCTTCGCCTTGCTCGCAGGAAACGCCTATCTGGCCCTCGTACCACTGGTTGCCGGGGCCGGGCCGCCAGGAGCAGTTTTCCTCGCATGAGGTGGCGAATTTCTGGCCGTACTCCAGCGATAACATACACTGGCAATGGTACGCCGTGCACCTGATGTATTTCGTGCAGCCGCCACAGGGTATCCCCTACAGCATCTCCAACAATGGCTGCCTGGTGACCACGGTCGCCCCTACGCCATACGGCTTGGGCGAGGGCTGGACAGGGATCGCCCAGCCGCCGCCCGCCAGTTGCGCGGCGAACATGCCACCCGGCAGCCATACCATCGGCTATAACGTCTTGACCGCCGCGGCGGGCTCGCACGCGCCGGCCGGAGTGTCTTGCGTCTGGGCCGAACCCGCCATCATGGTGCAGGGCGGAGTCGCATATCTCGCCACCTCGTGTTTCAACGCCAGCCTCTATAGCTACGGATACTTCGTTTTCGCGAATACACTGGACAGCTCCGGCGGCCTGTCGGGTCCCTGGAGCTACTACGGAGGACCTTTCACGGTCGCCGGCCTCAAGCGCTTGACTCCCAAAGCGGACTTTGTCACCGAATTTGACTGGGCCGCCCGCTCGGATGGCAGTCTGGTAGCGATCGTCTCGCCTGCGTCGATTACCAACCATCTTGAAACGCAATATGGATGTATAGCCTTGGATTTCAGCTTGACCGCCGGATTTGGTGACGCCGTGATTGCTACCAACGACCAGGATCCCCTCGAAAGCGAGGGTCCTAACGCCTGTACGTATGAACCTACCTCGAACACGGGCGTCCTGATCGTCCGGAGGCTTGTGAACGGCCAGAACTATACCTCGTGGTCGCTCATCGCCAGCGGTCTCATGCCGTGATGGACTACGTTACCATGCTCTCTCCAGCGGCAATCTAATGCGGCGCTGCCTCTTTCTGGACCGCGACGGCGTAATTAACGCTGCCCCTCCCGCGGGCGAATATATCCAAGACTGGGACGAGTTCAGGCTGCTGCCGGAAGTCGTCGCCTGGATCCGTTTATTCAAAGCCGCCGGCTATCTCGCGATCGTCGTCACCAATCAGCGCGGCATTGCCCTGGGTCGATACTCGGAAGCCGGTCTGTTAGCCCTCCATGAAAAAATGCGCGCCGCGCTGGCAGCCCAGGGCGCTGTCCTCGACGATATCCTCTATTGCCCCCATGCCGAGGGCGCCTGCAACTGCCGTAAGCCCTTGCCCGGAATGGTGCTCCAGGCACAAAAGAAATGGGATATCGATCTCTCCGCTTCTCTCCTGATCGGCGACGGCGAGCGCGACCGCCTGCTCGCCGAGTGTTGCGGCATCCCATTCGTCCTGGTGCGGGATGGGCGCGTGGTCCGCACGGGCTGATTGCTTTATCCCGACATTTGGCGCATAATAATGGACATATGGCGCAAGCCGCTTCCGTCCATCCGGAAACCACCACGCAAGTAATCGGCGCGGTCCGCAAAGGCCTTCCAACCGGGAAATTGACCCAAATGGCGCACCTCCTGGCTGTGGACCGCATGCTCCTGTTGCGCATCCTGGGCGTCTCCGAGCGCACCATTCAGCGCAAACACATGTTGTCGGAGCGCCTCAGCCCGGCGGCGTCGGATCGTCTGTCCCGTATCGATCGGATCTACACGCTGGCCGTCGATGTGTTCGGCGATGGCGGCAAAGCCGCCCAATGGTTGAAGCGGCCCAGCCGGGCGCTCGCCAATGAGGCTCCCCTCAAACTGCTCGATACCGACGCCGGCACCCAACAGGTGGAGCGCGAATTGCGCCAGATTCAGTACGGCTTTGTCTATTGATGCCATCATTATGGAGGCTGTACCGGACCAGGCATGGACCCGGCCTGGATGGAATCGGCGGTATGTTCGCGGACGGGCGCTGGCACACGTTGGGTGAACGCGTGGTTTACTTCGGAGGGTCGGCAGCCATCGTCGTGCTCGAACGCCTGGCGCATACCGATCCCGATTTGCTGCCCAACGACCTGCAACTCGCCCGCTTCGAGTTTTCCACCCCGGTCGCGGAAACCAAAGTCGAGGATCTGGCCGCATTGCCGGCGAACTGGACTCAGGCCGAGAATACTACGCGCCATATAGGAAGCCAGTGGCGGCGGCAACGGTCTTCCTGTCTCTTAGCCGTACCTTCGGCGATCCTTCCGGAAGAGCGCAATTTTGTGCTCAACCCCGAGCATCCGGACGCGCCCCATTTGCGCCTGGTTCACCATCGCCGCTTCACCTTCGATCCGCGCCTGATTTAACGCCTTGGCCTATTACCGTTATAATCTTTAGATACTGGTGCCGAAGGGTGTTCGGCCCTATACTGGAAAACTGGACGCCGCCCCCTTCCACGGCGAAGCAGCGGTTCGGATTTCTACAATAATTCCGTCACGGATTGCCTGGGGATCGGAGAAAATGCCGCAACAATTTGAATTTCTCATTCTGCATGCGCCGGAGCGTCTCCAGCGCCAAGGTCGATGCCTTTTCGCCGTCAGGCTGGACTCTCGCCAGCCGGAACTCGCGCCCGCAGCCGAATACGCGATCGTGGCTGCGGCGGGTCGCAAGCGCAGCAAGGAATTGCTGAAACTGGGCCGCGCGCATTCCCGGCGCGTCTTGCTGCAAGTCTCCACGGCGGATGAAGCCGCTCTAGCCGCCGATCTGGGTTTCGACGGTATCGTCTCCGCGGCTCCCCTGGCGTCCTCCCTTCCGGTATGGGGCGCCGGCGGCATCGGCTTGCACTCTGCGGCTGCCTGGTATGCCGGCGGCGCTGCGGGCGTAGTATTAGACGTCGAAGAGGCTTCCTGGGCGCCGCTGGCCCAGCGCTTCCGCACCCTGCCGGGCATCCTGCGCGGTTTGCGCGATTCCATCCGCGAGCATGTCGAATCGGCGAAGAAACACGCGCGCCTCGAGCCTTTGGAAACAGCCAGTCCCGATGCGCGGATCGATGCGCGAATCATGGAGACGCTGGCCGATGCGGGCATTGAGACGCTACTCGCCGTCGGGGCGCCGCAAGTGGTGTTTTCAGGCTTCTCCGATGCCCGTTCCGCCGCCATGGCTGCGGTCTTGGCCGCTCCCCTAGCCGAAAAAGGCGCGCGCATCGGCATCCTGGCCGGCGCCGGGATCGCCGATGAAGGCGCCCGCCTGATCGGCGAACTGGAAGTGCCGTTCGCCGGCCCGCGCGTCGAAACCGCGCCCCCGCTCAAGCCATTCGACGTCGCCATTGTGGGCATGGGCTGCCTGCTTCCGAAAGCCCCCAACGTGCGCGCCTTCTGGGCCAATATCCTGAACAAAGTCGATGCCATCGGCGACATCCCCAAAGAGCGCTTCAACATCGACCTGTATTACGACCCCGACCGTAAGGCCAAAGACAAGATGCATTCGCGCTGGGGCGGCTTCCTGGACGCCGTGCCCTTCGATCCCATGCGCTATGGCATTCCGCCCAACGCCCTGCCATCCATCGACCCATTGCAGTTGCTGGCGCTGGTTACGGTGGACCAGGCCCTCCGCGATGCCGGCTATCACGACCGCGAATTCCCGCGCGAGAAGACTTCCGTGATTCTGGGTCTCAGCGGCGGATTGGGCGATGTCGGCCTGCAATACGCCGTGCGCTCCATGCTCCAGCAGTTCATCGCCAAACCGCCCGCCGAACTGCTTCAGGAGCTGCCCGAGTGGACCGAGGATTCCTTCGCCGGTCTGCTCCTGAACGTCGCCGCGGGCCGCGTGGCCAACCGCTTCGACTTGGGCGGCGTGAACTTCAGCGTGGATGCCGCCTGTGCTTCTTCGCTGGCCGCCGTATACCTGGCCGCGCGCGAGCTGGCCGATCATTCGAGCGACATGGCCATCGTGGGCGGCGTGGATACCGCCCAGAGCCCCTTCGGTTACATGTGCTTCGCCAAGGCGCAGGCGCTCTCCGCGCGTGGCCGCTGCCGCACCTTCGATGAAACCGCCGATGGCATCGCCATCAGCGAAGGCATCAGCATGATGGTGCTCAAGCGCCTCGAAGACGCCGAGCGCGACGGCGATCGCATCTATGCCGTCATCAAAGGCGTTGCCGGATCGAGCGATGGCAAAGGCAAGAGCATGACCGCGCCGCGTCTGGAAGGCCAGATTCTGGCTCTCCAGCGGGCCTACGCCCGCGCCAACATCCGCCCGTCGACCATAGGCTTGATCGAAGCGCATGGCACGGGTACGGCTCTCGGCGACGCCAGCGAACTCTCCGCGGTGGCCGATGTCTTTGCAGCTGACGGAGCCAAGCCGCAAAGCTGCGCCATCGGATCCGTGAAGTCCATGGTGGGCCATACCAAGTCCGCCGCCGGAATTACGGGCTTGATGAAGGTGGCGCTGGCGCTCTATCACAAAACGCTGCCGCCCACTCTGCACGTCGAAAAACCCAATCCGAAACTGCTCGAACCCGGCACGCCGATCTTCGTGAATACCGAAACGCTGCCGTGGATTCCGCCGGCCGGCACCCCGCGCCGCGGCGGCGTCAGCGCATTCGGTTTTGGCGGCACCAACTTCCACGCCGTACTCGAAGAATTTCAAGGCGACCTGCGAGATCCGGTCGATGTGCCCCAAACCGAGAAGTGGCCCGCCGAACTGTACCTTTGGAACGACCCCACGCCCGCGGATCTTGCCGCGGCCACCGGCGCAGCAACAAGTCTCTCTCCGTCCGCCCAAACCCGGCTGGCCATCGTGGCATCTTCGCCCGATGACCTTCGCGCCAAACTCGCCAAAGCCAAAACCGCGCTCGAATCCAAACAACCGTTGAACGATTCGCAAGGCATCTACCTGGCGTTCGGTCCCCCGCGCGGCAAGGTCGCCTTTCTCTTTCCTGGCCAGGGCTCCCAGAAGCCCCACATGCTGCGTGAGTTGGCCCTCACTTTCCCCGAATTCCGCGCCAGCCTGGAACAAGCCGAGCAGGCTCTGGCTGGGCGATTCCCCAAGAAGCTCAGCTCCTACATTTATCCGCCGCCCGCGTTCAGCCCAGACCGGGAAAAACAGCAGAACCTGGAAATCACCGACACGGTAGTTGCGCAACCCGCGCTAGGCGTGGTCGAGATCGGCCTTTACCACACGCTCTCCCGCCTCGGCGTTCATCCCGATATGACCGCGGGCCACAGTTACGGCGAATACGTCGCGCTGGCCGCCGCGGGCGTGATTTCCGATAGCGCTTTGTTCAATCTCTCAGAATCCCGCGGCCGCGCCATCAAGGATACGACTCACGACGAAGCCGGCACCATGGCCGCCGTATCGGCCGACGCCGAAGCGATCGCCAAGGCGTTGGACGGCATGGAAGGCATCACGCTGGCCAATCACAACAGCCCTCGCCAGACCGTGATCTCAGGCGCCCACGCCGCGGTCCACGCCGCTATCCAGAAGCTCGAAACCGCCCGGCTCGCGGCCCGCCCCATCCCCGTCGCCTGCGCCTTCCATTCTCCGCTGATGGAACCGGCCCGCGAGCGTTTCGCCGAAGTATTGGCCCGCCAGACTTTCGCCAGGCCCGCCGCCGCGGTTTTCTCCAATACTTTGGGCGCGCAATATCCCGAAGATCCCCAGGAAATCCGCGCGCTACTCGCCAGCCACTTGGTGTGCCCGGTAAAATTTGTCGACGAAATCCGCGCCATGTACGAGCAAGGTGCGCGCGTGTTCCTCGAAGTCGGACCCAAAGGCGTGCTCACCGGCCTTGCCCGCCAGATCCTGGATGGCAAGGACGCCCGCTTCATTCAAATCGACAGCGATCGCAACGCGCTCATCCAATTCTTGAACGCGCTGGCGCAGTTGGCCGTTGAAGGCGTGCCGGTGGATGCCGCGCAACTCCTGCGCGGCCGCGTCCCACAGCCCGAACCCGCGGCCCGTGAAACCGGCTGGATGGTGAACGGCCTGCGGGCCTTCCCGCGCACCCAGCCGCCGCATATCGTGAAGCCGCTCGAACTGGTCTCCCCATCCTCCATTCCACAACCGGCTCCCGTAGTGACTCCGGCCGCGGCGCCCGCGCCTCTTCCGCCCTCTGTCCCTGCGCCTGCCGCCAGTGACGCGGTAATGATGCAATTCCAACAACTCATGAAGCAGGTCCTGCAGACGCAGACCACTATCATGACGGCATACCTGCAAGGCGCGCCCGCAGGTCCGATCTCCGTTGCCCTGCCGTCGCCACCGCCGCCGGTAACTGTTGCCGCCGCAACTCCTGCAGTGGCCGCGCCGCAGTCTCCCGCGCCGGTCGTTGCGGCGCCAGCCTCGCTAGTGACTGCACCGCCCGCCGCGCCGTCCGCACAACGTAGCTTCGTCGAAGATCTGCGCCGTGTCGCAGCCGAACGCACCGGCTATCCGCCGGAGATGCTCGACCTCGACGCCGGCATCGAATCCGATCTGGGCATCGACTCTATCAAGCGCGTCGAAATCCTCACCGCGATGCAAAAGCTCGGCACCCCCGAGCAGCAGCAACAGGTGCAGGCGGTCCTTAACAAGCTCACCGGCGCCAAGACTTTGCGCGAAATCGCCACGATTCTCGAGCAAACCGTCGGGCCAGTCGCCGCACCTACCGTACCCCCCGCGCCTGCCGTCGCATCCGCCTCCTCCAGCCGCGACTTCATCGGCGAACTGCGCGCCGTCGCCGCCGAACGCACCGGCTATCCGCCGGAGATGCTCGACCTGGATGCCGGCATTGAATCCGACCTCGGCATCGACTCCATTAAGCGCGTCGAAATCCTCACCGCGCTGCAGAAGCTCGGCACGCCAGAGCAGCAGCAAAAAGTCCAGGGAATCCTCAACAAGCTCACCGCCGCCAAGACTCTGCGCGAAATCGCCGCCCTTCTTGAAGAGACCGTAGGGCATTCCGCGCCTGCCCCCGCCGCGCCGCCCGCGCTGGCGCCCGCATCCGCGCCGCCAATATCCACCAGCCGCGACTTCGTCGAAGAATTGCGCACCGTCGCTGCCGAACGCACCGGCTATCCGCCTGAGATGCTCGACCTCGACGCCGGCATCGAAGCCGATCTGGGCATCGATTCCATCAAGCGCGTCGAAATCCTCACCGCGCTGCAGAAGCTCGGCACACCCGCCCAACAGCAGAGCGTGCAAGGCATCATGAACCAACTCACCAGCGCCCGCACGCTGCGTGAGATCGCCGGCCTCCTTGCCGGCTGCGCCGGTGCAAACGCAGCCGCGCCGCCTGCGCCGGCATCGGTGCCCGCTGCCCCCGCCGCATCCACCAGTCGCGACTATCTCGGCGAGCTCGTCAAAATCGCCAGTGAACGGACCGGCTACGAACCGGAGATGCTCGACCTCGACGCCGGCATCGAAGCTGATCTGGGCATCGACTCCATCAAGCGCGTCGAAATCCTCACCGCGCTGCAACAGCGCTCCAGCCCCGCCGAGCAGGCCCAAATCCAGGGCGTCATGGAAAAGCTCACCAGCGCGCGCACCCTGCGCGAAATCGCCGATCGCATCGCCGCTGCCGCAGGGCTGCCCGAACCGCAGGCCGTCCCCGTGCCCTTAGTTCAGGTACCGCGCTTCATCCTGACCACTGCCGACAAGCCTCGCAGCCCCGCCAAGCCGCAATACTATCCGGGCCGTGTCTGTCTGATCACCGATGATGAAACCGGCCTTGCCTCTGCCTTGGCCGATGAGCTAAAGCGCAACGGCGAACGTGCCCTGCTGCTCCGCCACAGTCCCGACGCCACCATCGGTGCGGGCGACGTCTTCACCACCGACCTCGCCGATCCGGCACAAGTGGAATCGCTGATCGCGACCATCCGCCGGCAAATCGGCCCCATCGGCGCCATCATCCATCTCCTGCCGCTGCGCGCCACCCAACCCGCGCTGCAATCGAGTCTTGACGAATGGCGCGAGTTGGTCCGCCTGGATGTCCGCAGCCTCTACGCGCTGGCCCGTGCTGCCGAAAACGATCTCAAACAAACCGGACGCGCGGGTGGCGCCCTCTTCGCCGCCATCACGGCGCGCGGCGGAGCCTTTGGCCTCCAACCCAACGGCCCGTTTTCGCCCACCCACTTTGCGGTGGCCGATTTCACCAAAACGCTGGCGCTCGAATTCACCGGCGTCCTATGCAAGGTCGTGGATCTGGATCCCACCGATCCCAATCCCATCCTCCGCCAGAAACTCGTTGACGAGTTGACCTCGCCCGATGACACCCTCCAGGTCGGCTTGCCCGGCGATCGCCGCCTAACTGTGCTGCCGCAGATCGCCCCGCTGGATACCCAAACCATCCGCCAGATCCAGCGCGACTGGGTCTTCCTGGTCACCGGCGGCGCGCGCGGCGTAACCGCTGAAATTGCCCGCCAGCTTGCCGAACACCATCAACCTACGCTCATCCTGGCCGGTGCCTCTCCGCTACCCTCGGGACCCGAGTCCGCCGACACCGCCGGTATCGCCGAGACGCCGCGCCTGAAAGCGGCCCTCACGGCTCGCCTGCGCGCTTCTTCCACAACGGTGAAACCCGCCGCCGTCGAAGCCGCCCTCCAGCGTCTCCTGAAAGATCGCGAAATCCTGCAAAGCATCGAAGGCCTTCGCCGCACCGGCGCGAAAGTGGAATATCATTCCGTGGACGTCCGCGACGGAGCCGCCTTTGGCGCTTTGATCGATCGCATCTACGCCGCGCATGGCCGCCTGGATGTGGTCATCCACGGCGCAGGCATCATCGAGGACAAACTCATCCGCGATAAAACCCCGGAATCCTTCGACCGCGTGTTGCATACCAAGGCCGATTCTGCCTTCCTGCTCAGCCGAAAGCTGCGCCCGGAAAGCCTGCAGTGCCTGCTGCTGATGTCGTCCATTACCGCGGCCTTCGGCAATCGCGCCCAGGCGGATTACGCCGCCGCCAACGGCATCATGAATGGCCTCTCCGTACTCCTCGCCGGGCAGTGGCCGGCCCGTGTGGTTGCCATGAACTGGGGACCCTGGGGATCGAGTGGCATGGTTTCCGAGGAAGTGCGCCAACAGTTCCTCACGCGCGGAATTCAAATGATCCCGCTCGATGGCGGCGCGCAAGCCGCCCTCCGCGAAATCGAATCCGGGCCGCAGTCCGACCCGATCGTGGCCATGGGTGAAGGCCCATGGAGGGAGATCGCCCTGCCGGCCGGCACTCCCCGCGTTCCGGTCCACGCGTTCGGAAGCCTGAAATGAACCCGTGGCGCACGCTTTTAGCGTGCCGGCGGGACTTTTAAGTCCCGCGCTGGAGTTTGGACATCTGGCGGAGCCACCAATCGTGCTGACTGGCCGCAGCCCGTGGCGCACGCTTCAGCGTGCCGGCGGGAATTTTAAGTCCCGCGCGTGCGTCCTCAGGTTAGCAAAACAGCATGGTCGGCTCGCTCGGCCAACGCCCGGTCGAACGTAATCACCGCGCCATCGGCGCATTCGGCGAAGGCCAGCAGCCAGGCGTCTGCCCAAAGCTTAGGGGAGGCGTGAATCTTGCGCGCATATTTCCGAAAGGCCTCGTCTATCCCGCTCGGTTCATCGACGAACGCCACCCGGTCGTCACCGAACAAGCGGTCATAGGCCGCCCAAGCCCCCGGCATTCGCAGTGGCCTGCCGTTCATGGCGGCTGGCGTAGTGAGCAACCGTAGAACGCTCATTTGGGTTACCCGCACAAAACCGATCACGCCGGAATCGGTCGATTCCAGCCACCGCCTGGCGGCAGCGCGGTGCATGTGATCCTCCATCAACAGAGCCAGCCACACGTTTACATCAGGGAAAGTCGATGAGATCATAGATCTGCTCGTTGGTCAGATCGAATGGCCTTCCCGTTGACGGCACAATCGGCTTATCCAAGTTGAGACGCCGCCTGGGACGCTTTGGCGTGGCTTCATCAACGGCTTGCTCGATACTGCGCAAGATCAACTGGCGTGCCGAGCAGCCCTTTCGGGCGGCAGCCTCGTGGAGCCGGCGGTGCAGATCCCGCGGCAGATCGATGCTGGTGCGGACCGATTCCGGCTTCACAATCATCAATATAGTTGCGGCGACTTAAATAAGTCAAGCCGCCCGCGCCGCCAGATCGATTCCCGCCAGATCCGCCGCATTCAGCGCGGCCACCGCGCCATGCACGCCCGAATTTGCGATCGCGACCGCCGGACTGACGCCCAGGCGCTTTTTCCAGGCGCCTTCCACCGCCAGCCGTCCCGCCGCCGGTTCGGCGATCTCCACGTCCGCGGCGCATAACTGCTCGCCGAAACGCTCCTGGATCAGCACCCGTATCGCGTCCTTGGCGGCGCAACGCCCCAACAGCCAGTCGTAGCGTTCCTTCCCCGTCCCTTGCATCCTGTCCCAAACCGCCCGCTCGCGGCGGTTTAGCACCAGGTACGCCAGCGTTTTCAGCCAGACGCTATGCGAGGACTCCAGGAACGCCTGCGGCAAATCCTCCACGCGGCAGCCCGCCACCCCGCGTTTCCCCGCCACCGGTTCCAGCCACGGCGTGGAAATATACGTCCCGCGCGGATCGATCCGCAACCGCAAGAACCGCGGAGGCTGCGGGAACCGGCGCGTCTCCCAGTTGTCCAACCGGTAATAAACCTTGCCCGCCCTGTCCAGCACTTCGATGTCGGAATGGATCACCGCGTCGCTCTCGAATCGGCGCACCACACGGCATTCGAGTTGTGTGCCCGTCGGCGGCGCGGGCGCATAGCAATGGAACGCGCCCACGCGGTACGGAAACAGGTCCGTCCCTTTCTCGATGGCCTCCCAAAACCAGTACGCGACCACTTGTCCGGCCGCATCCAGCAACACCGGATCGAACAGGAACGCGGGCCGCGGATTGTCGGTGAATAGCTGCGTGTGTGGCAGGGCCTCCAGTGTGGCGCTGCAACCGTTGCGTCCGGCGCGCTCCACGCTCTTGGTGCCTTGCATCAGCGATCCATGGAACATCCCCGTGCGATAGAGTTGCCCGGGTATCCACGCAGATGGCTTTTCGTTTTCCAGCACAAATGGACGCGGTGGCCCGGACTCCCCGTATCGCTCCGCAAACACCGCCACGGCCTCGGCCAGAATCGGACGCAGCGTACCGGCCGCGCCCGCCTCCCGCAGAGCCACATGCACTTCGCCCGGCGCTGTCTGCTTGGCCGCGGCCTCGATGGTGTATCCCGGCTTCTCCAGCGTGATCCAGCGCGAAGCCCGGATGTCGCGCATGCCCACCAGCACCTTGCCGGGCTCCAGCATAGCGCCGCCTTCCGCCAGCATTTCCATCGTTACCGTCAACGGCACCAGTGTCAGCCCAAGCAGTGATGGATCTTCCGTGGATACATCCCGCCCCAGGGCATGGTCGTGAAAAACGATTTCCCGCTCCGCCGCGAAACGATGCCGCGCCAACGCGCGCACACCCGGCACGTTCTCCACCACGTCGTGAAAGAACGGGAAGCGCGGCGCGCTCGTTGTGCCCGCCGTGCCCTGGCGGGCCGCCAGGTAAGCCGCCATCACTTCTTGCTGCGTTTGCACGAGCTGCTCCATCATGCTGAGATGCTCTTGCATCAACGCGGAACGCGCATCGGCCGGCGCTATGGGAGCCGGGGCTGGCGCGGCCGCCACAGCCGCTGCGGTTGCCGCGGCTTGCATCTTCGCGTTTCCGGCTTCTGGCTTCCGGCGTCCGATCTCCTCTTTCTTGCCCTCCAGCTTGAAACCCACCGGCAGCCGCGCCGGCTGCAATCCCGTTCCCAGCGCCAGCGAACGCCTGGGTTTTACCTTCTCGCTCGCCGGCCGCGGCGCTCGCCGCGCGTAAAGATGCTCCAACTTGGGATTCAAGCCGTGCGCCACCAACTGTCCCAGCATATGGTGAAGCTGCACAATGCCCGAACGATGCTGCACGTTCGACGGAATCGACGCGTGCGGTTTCGCGCGCAGCACATCGTCCGTGAACCCGGTCAGGTTACTGCGCGGGCCAACCTCCAGGAACAACCGCACGCCGTCGCGATGCATGCCTTCGATCGTCTCGCGGAATCGCACCGTGCTCGACCATTGCACGGCTGCCAGCGCGCGGATTTCCTCGGGATCCTGCGGATACGGCCCGGACGTCACGCACGAATACAGCGCCGTTTCCGCCTTGCCGATGCGCAGCCGGTCGAAATGCTGTTTCAGCGGTTTGCTGAACACTTCGAACCAGGGCGTGTGGTAGGCGCGCGCAAACGGCAGCTTCTGGCAAATTGCCCCCTTGGGCGTCAGCACGCCCACCAGTTTGTCGATCACCGTTTCGTGGCCGCACAAAACCACCTGGTGAATGCAGTTGTCCAGCGCGATATAAAGCTCGCCGTTGCTGGCGGCTACTTGTTGCTCCAAGAAGGCATGGTCCGCTCCAGCTACGGCCAATAGCACCGCTTCCGGAATATCGCTGGTCGAATTCAGCTTGTCGAAAACTTCGTAAACGCCCAGGATGTGCCGGATGAGTTCCTCATCGTCGGCCACCTCCACCACGTGCGACGCCAGCAGCGCCGAATGCTCTCCGGTCGAGTGCCCCACCATGGCATCCGCGTGGATCCCCAGCTTCTCGATCAGCGCGTACATGGCCTGGTTCGCGCAGAACACCGTTTCCGCGCCGGAATCCATGTTGTATAACCGATCCTGGCTCGGCGATCCCAGCGGCGGGGGAAAGATGACGTCGCTCGGCAGATAATCGCGCGCATGGTTCTCATAAGCGCGATCCATCAGGTCGAATACCTGCCGCACTTCCGGAAAGTGGATGCACAGGTCGCCCAGCATATTGCGGTACTGCGACCCTTCGCCGGGAAACAGGAAGGCCAGCTTGCCATTCAACCCCAGGGGTTCTTTGAAATGATAAATCCCTTCGATTTCTTTGATATTGCGCGTCTTTTCGTCGCCCAACCGCTTGACGGCGCGTTCCAACTTGGCCGCCAGGTCCGTGTGCGACAGCCCGACCACCGCCATCCGCACGGATCCCATCCGCCGGTTGCAGTTGAGTGTCCAGGCCAGATCCTTCAACGAAAGCCCATCGCCGCCGTCCCGCAGAAGTTGCAGCGCCCGCCGCGCATCTTCCGCCACGTCGGCCCGGCTCTCGCCCGAAAATACAAACAATTCGCTGTCCCAGTCGCGCTGCAGCCATGGCGCCTGGTTCGGCCCTGTATATTCCTCCAGGATGGCGTGCGCGTTAATCCCGCCAAACCCAAAGGCATTCACCCCAGCCCGTCGCGGCGCCTTTGACGACCCGTGAACCCAGGGCCGGGTCTCCGTGTTGATATAGAAATTGCTCTTCTCGAGCTGTAGCTTGGGATTGGGATTTTCGCACAGAGTGGGCGGCAGTACCTTATGGTGCAAAGCCAGCGCCGCCTTGATCAGGCCCGCCACGCCCGCCGCCGGCACGGTATGGCTGATCATGGATTTCACCGACCCCAATGCGCAGCGCGGCGATTCCGTCGGGCGGGCCGGAAATACCCGTCGCAGCGCCTCCACTTCCACCACATCCCCGACCGGAGTGCCCGTGCCATGCGCCTCCACCAGGCCCACGGTCAACGGATCGATCCCCGCCGGTTCATAGGCGCGCCGCAGCGCCATTTCCTCGCCTTCCACGCGCGGCGCCAGCACATGTGTGGCCCGTCCATCGCTCGCAATGCCGATATTCTTCAAAATTGCATAAATATGGTTACCATCGCGCTCGGCTTCCGCCAGCCTCTTCAGCACCACCATCCCCACGCCTTCGCCCAGCAGCGTGCCGTCCGCGTCTTTGTCGAACGAGCTCAACTGTCCCCGATGCGAAAGCGCGCCGAGTTGCGAAAAGATCATCATCAGCACAGGCGATGTATTGCTGTTCACGCCACCGGCCAGGGCCAGGTCGCAGCGCCCGGTTTGCAGTTCCCGCGCCGCCATCTCCACCGCCACCAGCGAACTGGCGCAAGCTGCGTCGATCAGGTAATTCGGCCCCATTAAATCCAGCCGGTTCGCGATGCGTCCGGTGATGATATTCGGTACCAGGCCGGACGAGGTGTCCGCATTGAACGGGGGCAGCGTGCTCTGAATCTGTTTCTTGATCTCCGCCAGTTCCTTGTCCGTGTGCTCAGGATGCAACTGCTTCAAAATGCGCAGGATACTTTCCACCATCACGCCCTGCTGCAAAGCCGCCGCATTGCCCCGATTCACGTACGTGCCGCGCCCGATAATCACCGCCGTGCGCGCCTTCACCGCCTCCAGATCCAGCTTGCCGCAATCTTTCAGCGCATCCTGCGATGCCTGCAGGGCCATGTAATGGTCCGGCTCGCCCCCGTCCACCGCGTTCGGCATGATGCCAAAGCTGAATGGATCGAATTCCGCCAACTTGCCGAGGAATCCGCCGCGCTTGCAATAGGTTCGGTCGTCGGCCTTGGTGTTCTCCTCATAGAACAGCTCGGCTTCCCACTCCGGAGGAGCGTCCGAAATGGCGTTCACCTTGTGCAGGATGTTCTCCCAGTAACGCCGGGTGTCCGGTGCGCCAGGCAGCACGCAGGCCATCCCGATAATGGCGATATCGGTGATGTGGGCGAGGTCCTTGGATCCGTTGTTGTTCATTTCATTCGGTATAATCCTCTAATTGTCCGCGATCCGGACAATGCGCGCAAATCGGTGGGTGTGGAAAGCCTCGCGGTTGCACAGGCAGGGTGTGAAAAACGGGTGTTCGGGAGCAACGGAACAGAAAACTCGCTTAAGGATTCAAGCGACCGCGTCTATCGCCTGTGTTGGGCTCCGCAGCGGCCCGTAATTCCCCACGTTGAACAGGCCGGCCGCGATTTATCGCTTGGCCGCTGCCTTCGTGACTTTGGTTTCCGATAACCCCGTCTGTCGTCCACAACTCCCGGACGCACCCTCACGGAGTTACCGCGAAATCCACTGCTTGATCTGCTGGTATACGGCAGGCTCATTGAGCAGGTCAAAATGCGTTAGCCCATAACCGACCCACTGGTGGGATTTGACGAATGCCAAAGTTCGCCGCGGATCTTTGTGGCGGCCCAATGCGCTGTCGACGGGCACCTGCCCATCTCCCACCAGGCCGGTTAGCCCCCGCGTTGTTTGTCCGATGGATGCCGCCAGCGCGTAACACGCTACCTTTTCGGGAAGGGGCAGCGCGCAGCGCAAGTCCGGCGAAGGGTGGAAGCGATCGCGCCCGATCCAATCGTCATCCACCAGGCTACCGTAGCGCAGGTCCGTAATCCCTGCGCTGCGAATGCGGCCCAAATGGCTAAGCGGGGCCGTGTAGGGGCTTAACCCAAAAACCACATTTACCCAGTTACCGCCACGTTCCAGGGGAGCGCCGTGGTGCGGCGTGCCCAGGAAAAACATCTGGCGCAGATGCCGCGGCCAATCGTACCCTGCCGCCGACGCATAGTGATAGCCGCTACGCGCCACCAGACCACCCATGCTGTGGCCGATAATCACAAAGTCTTCCAACGGTACAGGCCACTGATCGACAAGGGTCTCGATCAACTTCGCGAAACCCTGCCCATTGGTAGAAACATGCAGTCCGGTATTGTATTGCAGATGAACTGGCGTGTATCCCAGATCGTGAGCTAGAGCTGCTCCATGGTTGTGCCCCTTACGCGTCCACTGCAGATCGCTCATGCACAGGCCGTGCACCAGTACGACGAGCTTGTTACTCAACCGCGGAATTGCGCGCGATAGGGCACGGTGATCGAGAACCAGAGGCCTGCCGCCATGCCGCAAACTCATAGAGATCGCCAGTTGATTTTTCGTCTCGGCCAGATAGTCGCCCATCACGCCGTTGAGCGCCGCCAACACGGCCTCGCGTCCGGGCGGGGAACTCCTCTCCCCGAGCAGAGGAACAAGCGGGGATAGCAGCATATCGATGCCGATTCCCACCATTCCCGTCGCTGCCCGAATGCTCTGGTAGACCAAGCCCGTGATGCCGCTGGCGCGCCCCAGTAGTGGTGTGCCTGGAATGCCGGGCGAACGGGCGATATTGAGGTGCATCGCCTCTACCACGTCAACCAGCCCGGCGGTAGCATCAATAGCCAGACGGCTGAATCCCAGAAAATCGGAAGGATGGATGGGGCTGGTTTTAGCCATAAGGAGTGCTGCGGTGCAGCATGCAGCGAGTTTACCAGGACCGCCGGTCGTGCGCAACGGATTGGGTCAGCTCGTCACTTCGTTGCAGGAATCATCCAGGGAAACACATAAGCATCGGAAGCAGAAGCACTGCTACCATGCAGGCAACCAACCAGACGGCGGTTCGCTCGGATTCCTCGCAACTCCGGCTTCCCGCAGTGCCACGGTGGAGCAGTTCATTATTGAGGCTGTTGCGAAGGCGGTTTAAGGCGATCTGCGCGGCAACCGCGAGGTTGAATTGCCTTTGATTCACTCCAAGAGCCCAGGAACCCTGGATTTGTCTAATTTCGACTTTGATGAACTACTTGGCCGAACGTTAACCTCTGGATAGCGCCAGTCGCCGACCAGCACGTCCATCACCCGGCACGTCATGCAAAGGAGGTCGTGAGCCCGGACCAAGCCTGGGTGATCGCCCTGCAACCTTGAGCCGGCATGCTACTGTGGGTTGGGGGTAAGGCCAGCGGTTCCCCCGGCCCGCTCCCTAGCCGTCCAGCGTACCTTGGCTTCGTCGTTTTTTGAAGTTTAAGTAAACAAAGAAGTTATTGGGTTCGTTCGTCATAAAATGAAATCGCCGCCAGAATCTACCGGCCTTTCACGGCGTCGTCCGTGGGGGAGTTACGGGATGTTACACTGATCTGCTCCTGAAGTCATGGCTAGATTCCTCATCACCTGCTGGTCTTTCCCGGGCCACGTTTTCCAGCCCCTGGCCATCGCCCGCGTATTGCGGGAGCGCGGTCACCAGTGCGCCTTCTATTCCGGACCGCGGGCGGCGCGCGTGGTGGAAGGGGAAGGTTTCCCTTTCTATCCGTCCGACAAGGCCGAGGAAGACGCCATGTACGCCTTCATGTTCGCGCCCGAACAAACCCGGACCGTAAACTGGAGAACCATGCTGCAGTTCAGCGGCACCATCCAGCGCTGGCTTCTGGATAGCATTCCGCAACAACTCCAGGATCTGGACCGCATCATTGCTGAGTGGCGGCCGGACGTGGTGGCCTCCGACCAGAACATGTGGGCTACCATGCTGGTCCTCCGCGAGAAATACAAAATTCCAGTGGCGGTACTAGCCTATTTCTCCTGCATGGTCCCCGGACCGGATGCGCCGCCTTTTGGAATGGGCCTCCCGCGCCCCCGAAACTGGTATACCCGGTTGCTCTCGAATTCGGTCTCGCTGGCTACCACACCGTTCCGTGCCCGTTTCCGCAGGGCGGCTAATGCCATACGACAACGTTATGGCTTGCCCCCCTTGAAGACGTCCGTTCTTGCATTTACCGGTACTATGCCGCTATACCTTGTGCTCGGTACTTCCGAGTTCGACTATGAGCGGCGGGATCTGCCTCCCTCGGTGCACTATGTGGGAGCCTGTCTCTGGGACAAACCCAGCCACGAAAAACCTTCCGACTGGTTAGAGCAATTACCCAAAGGTCAACCTTGGGTGCATGCCAGCGAGGGCACAGTGCACGTACTGTCCCCGTTTGTGCTCTCGGCGGCCGCGCAGGGCCTGGCTAACCTGCCCATGCAGGTGATCCTGACAACGGGAGGCAACCGTGAGCCCTCCGAGCTCGATTTAGGGCCCATCGCGCCGAATGTGCATGTGGTGCGTTGGGTGTCGCACACAGAACTCCTGCCGCGTCTTGACGTTATGATCACAACCGGCGGTTCGGCCACCGTGCAATCCACGCTCAAGGCAGGGGTGCCCTTGATTATCGTCCCCACGGAATGGGACAAGCCGGATATCGCCAGGCGAGTGGTGGAGACCGGTGCCGGGCTTCTCCTGGAGCCCAAACAGTGCACGCCGAAAGGGCTGCGCGTAGCCGTAGAGCAAGTACTTGGCACGCCTTCTTTCCGCCAAAACGCACAACGCATGGCTGCCGCCTTTGCCCGTTACGGCGGACCTCTAGCCGCCGCCGAACTGCTCGAAAAACTGGCCGACGGCCGGATTCCGGCATAGATCGGATGATTTACTAGTACCCCTTCCCGATCCGTTCTGTGGACACCCAGAAAGTGGAAATGGTAAGGTTAAACCGTTTAGAGATTTCGCGTTAGGGCAAAATTGTTGGTCTAGACTCCGGTGTGATCTCCGCACCCGCCCAATGAGAGGATTCCATGTCACGATATGATACTTCCCGCTGTTTCCGGTCCGCTGTACTGACGCTTGCCACGACATTCGGGCTGACGTTAGGGGCTTACGCCCAGCCGGCTCCCGCTCCGCCGCTCACTACCGATACCACTTATCCCAACCTGTTCTATGGAGCGACCCCGGCCAGCCAACCGAACGCGCCCGTGATCGTATTCGTGCATGGGCTCGGCGGCAGCTTTATAGATTGGATCGAAGCCAAAAACTGCCCCAACCCGTTGCCGGTCGGCGGCTGCAAGTCTTCCCCCTCGTCAAAAGGCTTGGGCTCCAACAACGACATGTACGATTACGCTTACCAGGCCGGCTTCCGCACCGTGTTCCTGAGTATGAGCGCCAATAACTCGAACAATAGCTTGAGTATCCAGACGAATGCCGCGATGCTCGAAACTTTGTTCCCGACCATCCTCAGCCACTATGGCGTAAGCAAAGTTTTATTCGTCGCCCACTCCAAAGGTGGGTTGGATCTGGAAGCTGCCATTGCCAACCCCGAATGGATCGGCATCGCCAGCGCGGTGATCGAGCTCGGTACCCCGAACCAGGGAGATGCGCTGGCCGATTGGATCTTTAGTCCGGCGGGCAACGCGCTCGGAACGCTTTTGGGTCTGCTCACTCCCGGAGTGCAGTCCTTGGAAATCGCAAACGTCCTGCAACTGCGCACACAATGGGACCCGATTTTCCAGAACGCCCAGATACCCTTTTATACGTTGTCCGGCAATACCTATGCATGTCCGGATGGTACTTCGGGTTGCCCGACATCGGAAACCGGGCCCATTTTGACCACCATCACGACGCCTCCGGGCGGCGACCCGAATGGAAAATGTACCGTAGCTGGAAATGCCCCGTGCAATGACGGATTGGTCACCCATCCGGAATCGTTGCTGCCCACCACCTATGCCATGGAACTTGGCATAATTGCCAACAATCACTATCAGTTGCGCATGGGCGATAGCTCATTTTCCTATATCAACGCGCGCGTGCAGGAGCTATCGAATGAACAGCCCGGCGTCACGCGGGTGGGAACCGGTGGCTTTGGCGATCAGCACAATACCTGGGCTTGGTCGATGGCATGGTACAAGAACATGCTTTATGTCGGGACCGGGCGCGAGACTTATTGCGTGACTTCCGCCACCAGCGCCATACAACTCCAGACGCCCAGTCTGTATCCTCCCGAGGTCGGCGATTGCACGCCGGACTATCACGACCTGCCTTTGCAGGCTGAGATCTGGCAATACAATCCGGCCACTAATATCTGGACGAATGTCTTTGAATCCCCCAACTCTTTGAGCACCGTCGAGTTTTCGGGAAATCCTGTGGCCACCGCCAGAGATATCGGCTTCCGCGGCCTGACCATCGTCAACGAACCAGGCGGTGTGCAAGCCCTGTACGCCGGCGGGGTCACGTCCGGGGAACTCTTCGAGTGCTCCCCGCCTTACATTACGAGCGGTTGCACCCCACAGGGATCCTGGCCTCCGCCGCGCATCCTCCGCACCACGGATGGCGTCAATTGGGCCCCTGTTCCGCAGAATGGAACGCTCACCACCGTAAACGGCAGCAGCGTTTGGACCCCCGCACAGTGCGGCACACAACCCTGTTTCCTCGGTGCCCTAACCGCCAGCAGCACCTATACGCCGCCGGCATATCCTAATTACAGCCTTCGCTCGGCCGCGCAGCTCTGCAGCCAGCCCGGCCCGTCTTTCACCTGCGCCCAGGATGGGATTCTTTTCTTCCAGGTGGGAGATTTCCCCGGCGTGGGCCGCGCGTTCGCCTCCACGCCCGGTGTTAATCCGGCCCTTGGCGACAATTGCGTTCTCCCCCAGGGTCAGACCGCCTGTTTCGCCTGGGCCAGCCCAGCCACGGCCACGCTGCCGATGTGGATTTTGGAAAACTTCAATAATTCCATGTATGCGGGCACCGGCAGCCCGGCGATCACCGGCACCGCGGAAGTCTACGGGGTATGGTCGACGAACGCCACCGGCAATCCGCCCTATACCTGGAAGGGCATCGTCACCGATGGGGGCTATGCAACAAACCTGGTCGCGGACTTCGCCATGAGCATGCAGATCTTCTCCGACCCCGCTTACTGTCCCCCGGTGTCTGCCGGCGGGCCGGGTGGTTGCTTGTACGTGGGCACCGACCGCCCGAACGAGATGGTGCGCATCCATCCTGACACGACCGGACAGGTTAACGTGGACGCGACCGATAGTTGGGACCTCTTAATCGGGCTTCCCCGCACCATTCCATCCGGCCAACCCGGCGCGGGCCAGTATATCCCGCCATTGAGCGGAATCGGCCAGTATTTCGATAACGGATTTACCGGGCACTTCTGGAGAATGGGAGTAGGCTCGCAGGGATTGTACATGGGCACTTGGGACTGGAGCGCCGATAGCGTACCCAACCCGACCTTCGGGCCGCTCTGGTCGCAGGAATATGGAACGGATGTCTGGCGTAGCCCCGATGGAGTGCACTGGACCTCTGTAAGTAAGATCGGTTTGGGTGATGGCAATAATACCGGAAGCCGCAGCTTTGCCGCCACTCCCTTTGGCCTCTTTATGGGCACTGCCCGGTCGGTCGGCGGAACCCAGGTGTTTAATGTGGATAACGGCAACATCGATCTCAACAAGGATGGCGTCATCGATCAGAAGGATGTCAGCCTGATGCTCTCCAGGTTGAATACCAAGGCTGTGCCGCACGATCGGATGGATCTGAACCAGGACGGCAAAATCACCATGGCGGATGTGGAGTTGCTGAAGACCCAGTGCACATATCCCAACTGCGCCGTACCGGCTGTTAAGCCCAAGACCACATCCCTCACTCCGCCCGTAGCGCACTCCGCGCCGGGTGCGCAGGGTGGCGCTGTATCCATTACCTGGAACGCCGTATCCGGAGCGATGGATTACCTGGTTTATCGGATTGCCTGTTCGCCCAGCGAAAACTCGCCGCCTCCGGCAGCAACCGGTAAGGCGGCCACCGCATGCAACGTAGCAGATCCGCCCTCGATTTGTTCCATGGCGCCGAAAGCCGTGCCACAAGGTCTGACGGCGCTCTACGGTTATCCCAGCCCGCCCGAGTTTTTGGGCCGCGTCACTACGACGTCTTTTGGGCAAACCGCTCCGAATACTTTGCAGTCGCTCTATTTTGTAATCGCCGAAGATAATCTGGGCAACCTCTCGAGCCCTTCCAACGTGGTAGGCGGCCCGTCGTGGGGCCTGCAGTAAACTGAGCTCTTCTTGAGGAGTGGGGATCTGTTCTCCGCTCCTCCCCGCTGTTTTCTGGTAGTAACTTCCGGCCGTTGAGCACCGTGAAGTATTGGCAAAGCTCCATCTAACGGTTAACTAGAGGGGGCGTGGGATAAATCTGTACAGGTATAAGGGAGACTAACATCATGAACTTACGAACGACGTTATCGGTTACTATCGCCGCAGCGGCGGTCTGTTTTGGGGTTTCGGATAAGCTGACCGCGGCCACCGCCCCTATCATCACTTACAAGGCTACTGGGACATTTTCCTCCACTCCGCTCAGCGGGACGGACACGCTGAAATTGGCGGGTGAACCATTTAGCGTCACTATACCGGCCAGCGCGGCCTCGGTGCCGTACAAGACCGGCCCCACTTATGCCGCGTACGACAAACTAAAACTCACCGGCACCGTGCACTCCGGGCTGGTTGGAACCACACCGGTGAATATCGGCAGTGGCGAGTCGACGATCATCCAGGGGATCAATCCGAACCAGTATGACCAGTTTCAGATGGAAGCCCCCGTCAGGGTTGTGGGCATCAGTCTGACCATCAAGGCTACCATCATCATGCCCTTGGGCACCGTCAGCAAGACCCTCCTCCATCCTTTCACGACACCCGTAGCGATGGCTCCTGGTAATGCCACCATGACCTATTCGGATGGCACCAACACCACGGTGCTGGCGATCCAGACAGGTAGCTTGTCCGCCACCATCCCGACTGGCGATGTCGTGCCGGCGGTGCAATTGCACTCGGCCGGAGTCGAGGCAGTGACCCTGCATGAGGATGGCACCACAACGGTGCGGTCAATCGGCGAAGGCTCTCCTGTTGACCTCGGACTCTCGACTGACGCGGTGACGTTGAAGTTCTACGCGTATGGCGTGAGCGACGCATCCGAAGTTCACGTGCAGATCGCCGGCGAAGAAGTGCCCGTCGTATATGCCGGAGCGTCCGGCTATTTCTCGGGGCTGGATGAGGTCATGGTTCAGCTTCCCCGCAGCATGGCTGGCCGGGGCGCAGTTGGCGTAACGTTGACCGCCGACGGGCAGTCCGCGAAGCCGATCGAAATCCGGTTACAGTAAACCAGGGCGGGAGCGTGCTATAAATGGAGTACGCTCCATCTCCAAAGGTGGCCGTTCGTCCAGTACTGGTACCGACTATTTTACAAGAGCGGCGTTCCGGCTTGAAAACTAACCCTCCGGGGGTCTAGACTGCTGGGATGGACTCGAACAAGGAGAAGGCCATGTCCTCATGGAATGCCCGAAAAACTAAGATACTGTCCGTGACAGTTGCCGCCGCTGCCCTTTGCTGCTGGGCGGCTCCCCGAATTCTGGAAGGCGCCAGTCCCAACAACAGTACGAACGTCACCTACACCGCCCAGGGGAACTTCGCGTCTACTCCGGTGAGCGGCAATGATACACTAAAGCTGGCCGGTGAGCCTTTCCAGATTACGGTTGTGGGCAGTTCGTCCCTGAAGCCTATCAAACATGGCCGGAATTGGGCCAATTTTAAACCCTTGAACATGACGGGAACCGTATATTCCGGACTGGTGCCCGGCACTCCGATACCCATCAGCGCCACGACGGCCGCAATCAATCAGACGGTCGGCGCCACCGAGGACATTTTTCAGTCGGGCTTTCCTGTAACGGTAATTGGCATTGGTCTGACCGTGAGGTCTTATATCACCATGCCGGGAGGAACACTAACCAACGATCTGATCCGTCCGTTTCCGAGTGTAACGCTCGATCCGTCGAACGCCACGATAACCTATTCGGACACGACTAACTCCACTGTACTTGCAGTGCAGAATGGGACGCTCGTAGCCACGATTCCGTAGCCGGTCGCGCAAACCGCGTTTTGTTGTTGGTCAGTAGGGCATTCCGCTAAAAGGAGGAACGCAAAATGATTAAGAAAGTTGTTTTACCAGCCATGTTAGCGGCAATATCATGGTTTACAGTTGCGGGCTTGAACGGAGCTACCCCGGACGCAGCCCCCAACATCACCTATACCGCCACTGGAACATTCTCCTCCCCGCAGATCAGCGGGACGGACACCCTGAAACTCTCGGGCGAGCCGTTCATCATCAGCATCGTTGCCAGTGCCGGTTCGGCCCCCGTCCAGCATGGATCTAACTGGGGAATTTTCAGCCCCTTCAAGATGACGGGTCAAGTGCATTCCGCCCTGGTCGGCACCACGCCGGTGAATATTGCCAGCACCGCCGCCAGTATCCTGCAGGGAATTGGACCTACCTTCGATAATTTCGAGGCGGCGTTTCCCGTTCGCGTAGTCGGCATCAGCTTGACGATTCAAGCCAAGATTGTCATGCCCGCCGGCACGATCGCCAAGCCGTACCTGCACCCGTTCTCGGCCGTTACGCTCACGCCGGCAAATGCCGCCGTGACCTATTCCGACGGGACCAACGCCACGGTGCTGTCGATCAACAACGGGAGCCTGACGGCTACCATCCCGGCTGGCCAGGACGCCCAACCCGTACACATCCAAATTCAATAGTCAGACGGTCTGCGCTTCGCAGTCCATGAAGTAGTACCCGATCATGTGGCACACGTTCATGTGGGCGTCCTCGATCCGCCCCATGTGTGCCACCGGGATCTGAATGTTCAACTGGGCTTTTGGCCCCAGTTTTCCACCGTCGCGGCCAGTCAGGGCTATCGTCCGGCAACCGATCGAGTTGGCGTAATCCATGGCCAGAATGACATTGGGGGAGTTTCCGGAACCGCTGATGGCCATAAAGAGATCCCCCGGCTGGGCGAAGTTCTTAAGCTGTTCCGCAAAAATCACGTCGTATCCCACATCGTTGGCGTAGGCTGTAATGGTCGGAAGTTGATCGGTCAAAGCCATAATACGGAATCGCGCCGGCCGGTTGAAGCTGCAGCCCTTCACGATATCGCAGGCGAAGTGCGAAGCGGTGGCGGCGCTTCCGCCATTGCCGCAAACGAAAATGTGCCGTCCAGTGTCGCGTGATTCTCTGAACCACTCTATAGCCTGATTCACCTTGTCCAAGTCGATGGACTCGATGGCTTTCACCAGCTCGGCTCGATACTGCTCCGGGAATGTCATAAAGATGTTCTTATATTTTAATCCAGTTTCTTCCTAAAGCTACTCGCGCTGAGGCTCATTACGACGATACCGTAGACCAGCAGCGTGAGCATCTGCGGCCAGAGCACTGAAATGCCCGTGCCTTTAAGGAAGATACCCCGCACGATCTCGATCAGGTAACGCAGCGGATTCAAATAAGTGAAGTACTGCACCGCTATAGGCATGTTGCGGATCGGATAGGCGAAGCCGCTCAGCATGAATGTGGGGATGGCGATCAGCGAGGACGACATGATGGCCTGCTGTTGAGTGCTGGCAATCGTCGAGATGAACAGCCCCATCCCCAGGCTGGTTAACAGGAAAAGCGCCGCGCTGAGCAGCAACACCAGCGGATTCCCGCGGAAGGGAATCGAAAAAATCAGCAAGGCAGCCGTAGTCATCAGCACCAGGTCCATGATGCCGACCATCGCGGCGGGCACCATCTTCCCAATCATCAGTTCCATGGGCCGGATGGGAGTGACCATCAACTGCTCCATGGTGCCGATTTCCTTCTCCCGGACAATAGCCATGGCTGTTAGCATCACGGTAACTACCATGATCAGGTTACAGATGACGCCGGGCACGAAGTAATTGCGGCTCTTCAAATCGGGATTGAACCACACCCGCGCGCTGTCGGTCACGCGCCCGACTTTCATGCTCATGGTCCCCATGCCGGCGCGCGCCATCATGCGCGACTGCAGCTGCGGTGTGGCCACGCTGGCCGAATAGGCTCCCACCACCTGGCTGGTATAGGCGGAAGCCAGTGATGCCGTGTTGGAATTGGTCCCATCCACCAGGATTTGCGCCGAGGTGGGACGGCCCAGCAGGATGCTGCGGCCAAAGCCTGGCAGCACCCGCACGATCACCTGCGCTTCGCCGCGATCCAGGACGTTTTGAATATCCTTCTCGCTGTGCGGTAACGCCGTGAGCAGAAACCGTCCCGATCCCTGGAAGTCCGCCAGCAAATCGTGGCTTTGCGGCGTTTGGTCCATGTCCATCCATCCCATGCGGAGGTTGTCCACGTCCAGGTTGACCGCGTAGCCGAAGATGATGAGCTGGAACATCGGCGGGACGAAAAGAAAGAGGCGTGAACGCCGGTTGCGGAACAACTGGCTTAGCTCTTTGCGAATGATGGCGAAAATGCGTTCTCTCATAACAACCCCATGCCGCTCATGCGAGCTTCTGCCTCATTTTACGTTCCGCGGCCCAGAACACCAGGATGGCGAAGGCCACCAGAAAAAGCACTTCCCCGCCTAACAAATCCAGGCCGATCCCCTTCAGAAAAATTCCTCTGACGATGGTGACGAAATAACGGGCCGGTACCACGTGCGTGATGATCTGAATGGGCACGGGCATGTTCTCGATGGCGTAAAGGAAGCCGGATAATAAGAAAGACGGAAGGAAGGTGCTGACCAGCCCCATCTGGAACGCGAACAACTGCGTGCGCGCCACGGCCGAAACCAGGATTCCCCAAAAGAACGCTCCGGTCAAAAAGATCGCGGTGCTCAAGGCCAGGACCCAGGCTGAGCCGCGGAACGGAACACCATAAACGAAAATTCCCACCAGCACGGCGATGGTCGTATCCGCCGCGCCTACCACGAAGAACGCGAGCATCTTGCCCAGCACGATCTCTCCGGCGCGCACCGGCGTGGAGAGCAGTTGCTCCATGGTGCCCATCTCCCATTCGCGCGCCACGGTGAGCGAAGTGAGCAGCGCGGCAATGACCATCATCATGGCGGCGATCAGGCCCGGCACGATGTAGTTAGTCGATTCCAGCGTGCTGTTGTACCAGATGCGCACCTGTGAATCCACGGGCGAAACCAGGGGGATGCCGGCGCTGCGGTCCTGACCATGGGAGCGCACCTGCAGGGCGTAGTTTTGCAACAAGCCCTCTACGTAGCTCAAGGCGATTGAAGCCGTATTGGAATCGCTGCCGTCCAGTAGAATTTGAACGTTCGCTTTGCCCCCGCCGTTCAGGCGCTGGGAGTAATCGCGCGGAATCACGATTCCCAACAAAATCTTGCTCTTGTCGATGCCTTTCTCGATTTCGCCGTAGCTGTTCGTGAATCCTTCGATCTCAAAAAAGCGGGAGCCCCGGAACTTCTCGATGAGGGCGCGGCTGTCGGCGCTGTGGTCGCCGTCGAAGATCAGCGTGGGAATGCGGTCCACGTCCAGATTCAGGGCGTAGCCGAATAACAGCATCTGAAACAAAGGCAGGAACAGCGCCATGATGAGACTGCGGGAGTCGCGCAGGATATGGCGGAATTCCTTCTCGAACATAGCGCGGACGCGGCGAAAGCTCATGGATTCTTTTGTTCCTCGGCTTCGATCAAGCCCACAAAAACGTCTTCCATGGTCGGCTGGATCGGCTCCAGCCGCTTGATCTGAATGTGCTGCGGTTCGAGCGAGCGGCGGATCTGTTCCATGCCGGCGCCCAGATCGGCCACGTTCACGTGCAAGCCGGCGCCGAAGACAGCGACATCCAGCACGCCGGGCGCGCCTTCCAAGGCGCGCATGGTTGCCAGCAGGTCGGAGGTCTCGAGCTGCAACAGTTTATGGGAGTGCAGGTCGCGCTTGAGCGCATCGGGTACCCCCAGCGCGATCAGCTTGCCGCGATAGATCAACGCCAGGCGATGGCAGTATTCCGCTTCGTCCATGTAGTGGGTGGTGACCAGGATGGTTTGGCCGCCCTCGGCAAGCTGGTAGATCAGATCCCAGAAGCTGCGCCGCGCGATGGGATCGACCCCTGAAGTGGGCTCGTCCAGAAACAAAATGCGCGGAGAATGGACGATCGCGCACCCCAGAGCCAGGCGCTGTTTCCAGCCGCCGGCCAGCAGCTTGGTGACGGTGGTGCGCCGGTCCGTGAGACCCGCCATACGTAGCACGTACTCTTTGCGTTCGGCGCGGAGGTGCTTGGGGACGCTATATATGCGGCTGAAAAAGTCGATGTTCTCCTCCACGGCGAGATCGTCGTACAGGGAGAACTTCTGCGACATGTACCCGATGTTCTTGCGAATCTCTTCTGGATTCTTGGTGACGTCGAAGCCCGCCACGGCGCCCCAACCCGAAGTGGGCGTGAGTAGACCGCAAAGCATGCGGATGACGGTGGATTTTCCGGCGCCGTTGGGACCCAGGAAGCCGAAGATCTCACCCTTGGTTACCTGAAAGGAGACGTGGTCAACCGCCACGAAGTCGCCGAAAGTCTTGACCAGATCGCGGATTTCGAGGGCGGGGCCGTTCTGGGTGTCCGGGGTCATAGTTTTTCCGCCTTGCGCACTTCCGCGATGAAAACATCTTCCAGCGAGGGAATGATGCGCTGGAATACCGCCGGGCCGTGGCCGTCCTGTTCCAGCTTGCGGCGTAGTTCTTCAGGAGAGGTACGCGCGGAACTGAGGAACAGGTGCAGAGTGGCGCCGGAAGGTTCCACGCAGAGGACGCCGTCGGATTTAAGCAGCACCTCCCGCGCGCCCCGCGGATCGGGCGCTTCCACCTGGTAGCAGTGCTCGGGAATCTGGTGACGCACGGCTTCCGGCGCGTCGCACTGGATCAACCTTCCCTTATACATCAGGCCCACCCGATTGCAGCGCTCGGCCTCATCAAGATACGCTGTGGTGACCAGGACGGTGATCCCGTCTTTGACGAGTTGGTAAAGGATGGCCCAGAAATCGCGGCGCGAGACCGGATCGACGCCGTTGGATGGCTCGTCAAGGAACAGGATCTCGGGGCGGTGCAGCAGGGTACACATTAGCCCCAGCTTCTGCTTCATGCCGCCGGAGAGCTTACCTGCCTGGCGATTACGGAAAGGCTCCATGCGGGTCATGCGCAGCAGATCCGGCAGCAGCCGGCGGCGCTCCGCCAGGGACACGCCGAAGAGGTCGGCGTAGAACTCCATGTTTTCGTCGACCGTCAGATCGACATAGAGGCCGAAACGCTGGGCCATGTAGCCGATGGAGTCCTTGACGGCTTGGGTATCGCTGGCTACGTCATGTCCGGCTACCCAGGCTTGGCCTTCGGTGGGATCCAGCAGGCCGCAGAGTATGCGCAGGGTCGTCGTCTTGCCTGCGCCATCCGGGCCGACCAGTCCGAAGATTTCGCCGCGGGGAATGTCCAGGTTCAGGCGATCCACGGCCGTCAGGGTGTCGAACCGCCGGGTGAGGTCCCGGGTGCGAATGATCGCTTCCATCAGTTCCCCGTGAGGATTTCAGCGTCGGCGGGCATGTTCGACTTCAGCTCGTGGCGTGAGTTATCGATGTCGATCTTGATGCGATAAACGAGCTTGACCCGTTCTTCGGCGGTCTGGATCTGTTTGGGTGTGAATTCGGCATCGGAGGAAATGAATGCGATATGTCCGTCGAAGGACTTGTCGTGAGACGAATCGGTGGTCACCTTGACCTTATCGCCGAGCCTGATGCGCCCCAAGTCCTGTTCCCTGATGTAGGCGCGCAGCCAGGGGTGGTCGATATCGCCCACGGTGACCACGCTGGTACCGGGAGCCAATACCTCGCCCACGTCTGCGGCTTTCACCAGCACGATGCCGTTGATCGGGGAGACCGCAATGGTATCGGCCAATTGCGAGTCGATCAGAGCGATCTGAGACTTGGCGCGCTCGATATCGCCGCGGCGGGCGACAATATCCTCTTCGCGGCGCTTGGTCTCGATGGCATTGGCCTGCCCGACTTTCAAACTGGCGCGGGCACGCTCCACCTGCGCCGAAGCGCTTTCAATGGTCTCGGAGCGCGGCCCGGCCTGTACCAGGTTGGCTTGCTCTTTGACCTGCTTCAAATTGGCTTCGGTGCTCTCGAAACGCGCATGGAACTGGTCGTATTGCGACGTGGAAATGTCGTCGTTCTTGTACAGCGTCTGGGCACGGTCCCAGTCCTTCTTGGCCTGATCGTACTGGGATTGAGCCGCCGCTACGGCTGCCTGGGACTGCTGGATTTCCTGCGGCCGGGCGCCGTTTTTCAATTGCAGCAACTGCGATTCGGCGGCGCTCAAATCGGCGTTGCGCAACTGCATGTCGGCTTGCATGGTCTCCTTCTGCCACTTCAAGGCGCTTTCGCTCTCGGCGAGCTGCGCTTCCGCGGTGGACAAAGCGGCCTCCGCGGTTTCACGCTGGTGTAAGAGTTGCTCGCGGTCCAGGCGGGCGATCACCATGCCCTTCTGCACCACGTCGCCTTCGTTCACGGTGCGCTCGATCAAGCGGCCGGACGTTTTGAAGGCGATATCCACCTGGGTCAGCTCGATATTGCCCGACACCACGATTTTGTTGGTGGCTTCCGGGTGAAGGCTGCGGTAAGCCAGCATTCCGGCCGCTCCCAGGACTGCAATCACGACTACTATCAAGACTGTTTTCTTCATATGGCGACGACTCCTTTTACTGGATCATGCGGCGGACATTGCCCATAGACCGCCCCAGGTCAATGCGGGCTACGTTATAGCCGAACAGGGCATCGATACGGTTGTCCCGGGCCCGTTCCAGGCGGGTCTGGGCGTCGGTGACTTCAAGGTTGCTGGCGAAGCCGGCTTCGAAACGGCGGCGGGCCTGAGTGAGCTCGCTATCGGACAGGGTCAACCCTTCCTCGGCGACCTTGAGCTGTTCTTCGGCGGAATGCAGGCTATCGAGAGCGGTGCGGATATCCAGTTCGAGCTGCTCTTGCAGGTCGTTGGTGCGGACCCGCTCCTGGCGGAACTGCGAAGCGAATTCGGCGCGCCGGGCATCCCGCCGGCCACCGTCGAAAATAGGCACGCGCAGCGCGAAACCATAATCTCTGGTGGGCAAAAGGGATACGATGCTGCCGTTTGTGCCCGTGGTGCCATAATCCGCATAGGCGTACAGGCTGGGAAGCCGTTCGAGCTTGACGGAATTGGCATTGAGGCGGGCGGCGGCTTCGCGTTCCGCCTGAGCTTTGAGATCCGGACGGTTTTTCAGAGCTTCGGCCTTAGCCTGCTCCACCGAAATGGCGTCGGTGGGCTCATAGGAGAGCTTGTCGGTGAGCTCCAGTTCGGTGGCCAGGTTCAAGCCCATGACTCGCAGCAATTGAAGATAAGCTTTACTGCGTTCGTTCTGGACCGACAGCAGGCGCTGTTTTTCATTGGAAAGCTGCACCTTCGCGCGGGTGACCTCGATCCCCGTGCCGGTGCCCGCGCTTTTCTGGTTTTCCGACTGCTTTAAGACCGCTTCGGCCAGAGCCACATTGGCTTGATAGGCTTCCACATCGGCATCGGCGCGTAGAGCGGACAAATAGGCCTTGGCGACCGTGGAAGAGACGGAATCGTCGGTATTGCCACGATCGTTGGCGGCGGCGCGGACCGCGGCGCGGGATGCCTGATAGCGGCGGATGCTGCTGAAATCAAAAACGCTTTGCGTGAGCTTGGCGCGCACATCCACAGAGTTGAAGGGGCCGACCACGCGCGGAATGTCCTTGATGATGTCGTTCAGAAGAGCTTTCTCGTCCGGAGCCAGTAGGCCGGTGAGGCCGTTCTCGGCCTGCGTCAGCGTCTGGTTGGTGGCTAAATCCAAACCGAGGGCGGCCAAGCTCTTCATGGCGGTGATTTCTTCGGCCTGAGCTTCGATATCGGGCAGCAGTGCCGAGCGCGCTTCCTGAGACCTGGATTTGGCTTGTTTGAAGTTCTCTTCGGAAAGCTGAATGTAGGTATTGCCCTCCGGTGAGGTCGCGATCTCCACGGCGCGTTTTAAGCTGAGGCGCAGCGGTTCGCGGGGCGGCGCGGCTTCTCCGGCCCATACGGCGAAGGGAAACGCCAGGAAAAGAGTCGATAGAAAATAGCGGCGCATTTTATCTCTCCTGAACTGCGACATGAGGTTCATGAACTGCATGAGTGGGTACGGGCGCGCGAAAGCCGGCGCACAAAAAAGCCACCAGCCGCTCCAGGGCGGTTTCGGAATTGAAAGAAATGGAAAGGTCCGAAATGGTTTCCAGGTCCTTCGATCCGCCGCGCAGAGTCTGTGCGAGGGCGCCGATGGCCAGATTCAGGCGCCAGAACAACTCCTCCCTGGGCAAGTCCGGTAGTGCCGCGCTGAGTGCCCCGCCAAAGCGCTGGAAAACATCGCCGAACTGCGAGGTGAGAACCCGGGGCAGTAGATCGCCTTCCGCGTGCAGGCGCCCCAGGAGTTTCATGAAGACCATGCCGCCACTTTCGGGATTGCGGGACATGCTGAGCGTAGGGGCGACAAAGGCTTCAATCACCTTTTCCAGGGAGGGCGGATTCCCGGCCGCCTCCTGTTCAAACCGGTCCAGCAAAGCCAGGCGCTCCTGATTGGCAGGCACGGAGCGGCGAAGAATCACGGCTTCCAAAAGAGCTTCTTTGGAGTGAAAGTGGTAATGGACCGCAGCCAGATTCACGCCTGCCTCGGCAATGATGCCGCGGAGGGAAGTAGCAGCGTAGCCCTGTGTGGCAAACAGCCGCTCGGCGGTATCGAGGATGCGCTCTTTAGTGTGGTTCACAGGTGTTTAAATCAAACGTATGATTCTGACGACCGATTATAGCTTGTAGGGGCCAAATCTGGAAGGGATTCCGGGAGAAACAGTACTATGTCGAGTGGCGTCTGCGAACACCGCCCGGGTCAAGCCTTCAAGATAAACCCATTGTTACGCGTGCAAATTAAGCAGTGCCTGGGCGGGTACCAGGAAAAATCCCTGGTCTTCGATTTGTGGTTCCGGTACTATTACCTGGAGCAGTGAAATTCACGTTTGCAGAAGGGCTGAATGCCATACGCCAGGGTTGTCTTTGAAAGGAACGCGACGAACGACGCCTACGCTCATATCGGATACGAATTGCAGCGCCTTTTCGAAGTTTAGGGAATACAAAGACAATAACGCCAAGGCCCAGGATTATTGGATGAAGGTCGAAGATCCGTCCGGCAAGCTGAACGACCTGGCCACCCAGGTGATCGCTAAGGCCAAGACCGCGCTGGCGGCTACCACCCTAACTAGCCAAGGCTTCGCCTTGATATCCCAGGACAATCGGTACAACACGGTGAGGCCCGAGAAGGCGCACATGCGGTAAGCTTCCAGGTATCTGACCACGCTGGAGGTTTCCATGAAC
>JBEKIM010000002.1:0-56059 GCA_050011755.1 Bryobacteraceae bacterium
TTGAAATCCGCGCCCGCGGCCACGCGCCATGGCGTGCTTCCCGACAGCGAGACCGTACTCAAGAGCTGCGGCGACGACCGGCTGGTGCTTTCATACCAGAACTGCGCCGCGCCGGCCACGGGATCTTCCCAAACCAGATACGCGTTGCTGCCGCCGGTGGCGTACTTGACCGCGGTGGCGATGCGCCAGGAATTGCCGCTAACTACGTTGTCGAGACCTCTAGACTCAAGTATGTGATCGATTCAAAAATGGTGAGCCGGGCGGGACTCGAACCCGCGACCCTTTGATTAAAAGTCAAATGCTCTACCGACTGAGCTACCGGCCCTCAACGCACGCCTTCCGTCTTTACAGCTTAACACGCCACCCCGTAGACTCCGGCCGTGCGCGATGCAAAAATGTGGTCATGTCAGATCCTGTCGTCTTAATTGCCAGCGGCGATCTCCGCCTGGCCGCCAACCAGAAGTGTTGGCCAGCCCAGGCCCGCGCCGAGGAAGCCGTCATGCGCGCCATCCGGCGCCTGGGCCACGCGGTCGAACGCGGCCACGCCTGCGATCCCGCCAAAGGCCACGGCTTCATCGATAGCCAGAAGCGCGGAATGGAAGTGTTCCGCGGCATCCCGTCCGGCGCGCCCCTGGTGGTGGTCGAGGCGGTGTGGCAGTATAGCCATCACATCCTCCACGGACTCTATAGCCATCGCGGTCCCATACTCACCCTCGCCAACTGGAGCGGCGAATGGCCTGGCCTCGTTGGCATGCTTAACCTGAATGCCTCGCTGACTAAAGCCGGCGTCCCCTATGACACCCTCTGGAGCACGGATTTCACCGATGCCTTCTTCCTCGACGGCCTGCGCGCCTGGCTCGCGGGCGAGCCTGTCCTGCACGATACCAGCCATGTGCGGCCGCTTTCCGCCTGCCAACTGCCGGCGCAAGCCGAGGAGACCGGCGCCCGCCTGGCCGCCGAACTACGAAGGAACAAAGCCATCATGGGCGTCTTCGACGAGGGCTGCATGGGCATGTACAACGCCATCATCCCCGATGAGTTGCTGCATGCAACGGGGGTCTTCAAGGAGCGCATGAGCCAGTCGGCCCTCTATGCCGAGATGCTCGCGACCAGCGACGAGGAAGCGCGTGAAGTGCGCGCCTGGCTCGATCGCAAAGGCGTCGCGTTTCGCACCGGTGCCGATCCCGAAACCGAGCTGACCGATGCCCAGATCCTCGCACAGTGCAAGATGTATATCGCGGCCTTACGCATCGCGGACGACTTCGGCTGCGACGCCGTCGGCATTCAGTATCAGCAGGGGTTGAAGGATCTGGCGCCGGCTTCCGATCTGGCCGAAGGCTTGTTGAATAACGTGGACCGGCCGCCGGTGCGCGCGCGGGGCAACGGGCATGTGCTCTATGAAAACGATGCCCTGCCGCACTTCAACGAGGTGGACGAATGCGCCGGCCTCGATGCGCTCGTCACCCATCGCATCTGGAAAGCGCTCGGCTATCCGCCCGAAACAACGCTGCACGACGTGCGTTACGGCGAGGCTTACCCGGTAAATGGTGTGGAAGAATTCGTGTGGGTCTTTGAAATCTCGGGCGCCGTGCCGCCCGCGCATTTCATCGGTGGATACGCGGGCGCGGTGAGCGAGCGCCAGCCGCCGATGTATTTCCGCCTGGGCGGGGGCGGTCTGAAAGGCGTCAGCAAGCCCGGCGAGATCGTCTGGAGCCGCATCTTTGTGGATAGCGGGGTGTTGAAGGCGGACATCGGACGTGCCAAGGTGGTGGAATTGCCGCCCGAAGAGACCGAGCGGCGCTGGCGCATCACCACGCCGCAATGGCCCATCATGCACGCCGTGACCTACGGTGTCACCCGCGACCAGATGATGGCGCGTCACAAATCCAACCACGTCCAGGTGGCCTATGCGCCGGATGCCGAGGCCGCCGATCTGGCCCTGGCCGCCAAGGCCGTCATGTTCCGCGAAATGGGACTGGACGTCTCGGTCTGCGGCGCCGCGCATTAAGCGCCTCGCCGTTCGCTCATTCCATGCAAGCAGACTTCCGAAGTTCGCCACAGCGTGCGGCGTTGCGCTAGAATGCTGAAATCTAAAGATCGGGAGTCTATTAAGGACAGATGCCAAACTTGCTGGCGCGGAAGCCGCTGAAGAACCTGATGGAAGAAGCCCGTCAAACGGGCGAACACAGTCTGAAACGCACGCTGGGCGTCTTCCAGTTGACCGCCTTGGGCGTCGGCGCCGTCATCGGCGCCGGGATCTTCGTCATGGCGGGGTTGGGCGCGCATTACGCCGGGCCAGGCCTGATGTTGTCCTTCGTCTTATCCGGCTTGGGCTGCGCGTTCGCCGGTCTTTGCTACGCGGAATTCGCGGCGATGATTCCCCTGGCCGGCAGCGCCTACACCTACGCTTATGCCACGCTGGGCGAGATCTTCGCCTGGATCATCGGTTGGGACCTGACGCTCGAGTACGCCATGGGCGCCAGCACGGTTTCATCCGGCTGGTCGAACCATTTCATCGAGCTGCTCGATATCTTTCACGTGAAGATGCCGCTGTGGCTGGCTTACGACCACTGGACGGCCCTGCGCACCGCGCAGAATACCATCGCGCGCCAGATGGCGCAGGCCTCCGATGGCTCGCTGGTGCCGGGCACCCAGGCCTTCCTGGAGAAGGTTTCGGCGATCATGTCCGCGCGTTCCCCCGAGCTGCTCCAGCGGGCGCACGACCTGCTGCACGCCCCAACTATCTTCGGTGTGGACATAGGCTTTAACCTGCCGGCCTTCCTGATCGCGTTGGTCATCACCGGCATCCTGGCCATCGGTATCCAGGAGAGCGCGCGGTTCAACACCGTCATCGTGGTCATCAAAGTTTCCGTCGTTCTGTTCGTCATCGGGCTCGGCATCACTTACATCAACAAGGCCAACTGGGGCAATAGTTGGACCACGTTCGCGCCGTTCGGCTTCTCCGGAATCGGAGCCGGCGCGGCCTACATATTCTTCGCCTACATTGGATTCGACGCCGTCTCGACCACCGCGCAGGAGGCCAAGAATCCGCAGCGGGACTTGCCCATCGGGATCATCGCCTCCCTTCTGATTTGCACCGTTTTGTATATCGCGGTGGCCGCCGTGCTCACCGGAATGGTGCCCTGGCGCGACGTCAACATAGAAGCGCCCATTGCGCGCGCCTTTATAGACCGCGGGCTCACGGGCGCCTCGCACATCATTACGCTGGGCGCTTTGGCCGGCCTCACCAGCGTGATGCTGGTCATGCTTCTGGGCCAAACGCGCGTACTCTACTCCATGGCGAACGACGGATTGCTTCCCAGGCGTTTCTTCGCCGACATCCACCCCCGCTTCCGGACGCCCTGGAAGAATACCATTCTGGTGGGTGCGCTGGCCGCGGTGGTCGGCAGCGTCACGCCCATCGATGACATCGGCAAGATGGTGAATATCGGAACGCTGCTCGCTTTCGTCATCGTATGTATCGCGGTCATGGCGTTGCGGCACACCGATCCCGCGCAGCCCCGCCCCTTCCGGACGCCTTGGGTACCGCTGGTTCCCATCCTGGGCGTGGTGTTTAACGGCTACATGATGTACAAGCTCGGCTGGCTGAACTGGGCCCGGCTGATCGTCTGGCTGGTGATCGGATTGGTCGTATATTTTTCGTACGGACAGAAACACAGCCGGGTGCAGGCTGCGCTGAAGTAGGCCGCGTGCCAGCGGGACTTTTAGGTCCCGCTTACGGCGAACTAAAGTTCGCCGCTGCACGCTGAAGCGTGCGCCACGGGTAATCTAACGCACGTATCTCGGCGGCTGCCCCGCATCCCACGGGTCATACTCGGATGCAAAGCGCACCCGCTCGCTGATCGACGGGTGGTCGTAGAGCCAGAACTCGATAAACGGGCTGGGATTCGGATCGTCCAGCGAGATCTCGCCCAGAATCTGAAAGGCCTGGGCGGCCTCTTCCGATGAGTTGGGCACGATCCCGTGGATCACTTCGAGGCCGTAAACGTCGGCGTTGTGCTCCAGCATCCTGCTGAACGAACTGGACACGGGTTCGGAAAGAAAACCGAAAACGGCCAGGGCCAGCAGCAGCACGGGCAGGGAAGCCCAGTCGCTCACATCGCGGATCTGCCAGCGCCCGCCATAGTGGGCCAAGGCCCAGCGCATCGCGTGATGTGCCAGGAACAGAAAGATCAGGATGCCGATCAGGGCCGCGCCCACGCCGATCCAAACGTGTCCCAGGACGTAGTGCCCCATCTCGTGGCCGAAGACGAACAGGATCTGGCCCGTATTCATATCGTGGATGGTGTTGTCCCAAACCACCACGCGCTTGGATGCGCCAATCCCCGTAACATAGGCGTTCAGCGATTTTAATTTTTCGCTGGCGTTCATTTCGAACATGCGGTCGCGCGGAATCACCAGCCCCCCGCGCGCCACTACCTTCTCTATCGCCTCCACCAGCGCTGGTTGCTTCGCGGCCAGCGGCTCGAACTTGAAGAAAAGCGGCTCGATGGCCAGCGGCTCGATGAACATCAGAAACACAACCATCGGCACCGCCGCCAGCCAGAAGTAGAACCACCAGCGGCGCGGACTGCGGCGCATCGCGCCATACAGTACCCAGAGAGCGATGCCGGCTAGGGCGAAGAGCAGCAATTCGCCCTTGGTCCAGTCCCAGAACCACGATCCCCAGCCTTGGATGGATTGCTCGAATTTGAGCGAAAGGTGGTGGCCGTAAAGGGAGAGCGGAAGCTCCAGCGCATCGATGGCCAGCAGCAGCAGCGGCCCCACAATGTAGGCCTGCAAGATACGGTGGCGCGTGGCGGATTCGGCGAAGGTGCGCAGGCGCGGAGCGAGGCGCCAGGCCAACAGCGCCAGGAGCACCGCGATGCCGTAGGCGGCGGCTATAAAGTGCAGCCGGTTGCGGGCGGCCGCATACTCGATGGCTTTGGCCAGCTTATCCGGCGGCAGCGTGTAGGTTCTGGCGGCTAAGAGCAAGGCTGGAAACATATCGCTCCCGCTTCAGCGCGCCACAGCCGCGTCCGCCGTGTCATAAAAACTCTTGCCGGCCGCGGCCAGCCGCTCCAGCAGCGGCGCGGGCTGCCAATGATCGCCCAATCGCGCCCGGTATTCCCGCACCTTGGCCAGCACCTGCGCCAGCCCCAGCGAATCCGCATACGCCATCGGTCCGCCGCGATGCCGCGGATAACCGAAACCATACGCATAGATCACGTCGATATCGCCCGGCCGGATGGCGATGTGCTCGTCCAGCACGTTGGCGCCTTCGTTGGCCAGCGCCACCATGATGCGCGAAAGGATCTCTTCGTCGGAAACGGGCTGCCGCGCGATGCCGCGCTCGCCGGCGGCCTTCTCGGCCAGTTCTTCAATCAGTGGATCGGGGATCGGGCTGCGGCTTCCGGCTTCATAGCGATACCACCCCGCGCCGGTTTTCTGGCCGTACCGGCCCATTTCGTAAAGCCAGTCCGGCACCGGCGATTCCGGCCCTTCCAGGCGCGTCTTGCCGACGGAGCGCAGATACTGCCGGATGCGCGCGCCCACGTCGATGCCCGCGATATCCTGCATGCCGAACGGACCCACCGGCATGCCGAAGCCGGTCATCACCCGGTCGATTTGCGGCACACTGGCGCCCTCTTCGAGCAGCAGATAGCCTTCTCGCATGTAATAGCCGAGCATGCGGTTGGCGACGAAGCCGAAACAGTTGCCCACCACCACCCCTACCTTGTTCAGCTTCTTCGAGAGCTTCAGCGAGGTGGCGATGGTCTGGTTGCCGGTCTCCCGGCCGCGCACGATTTCCATCAGCTTCATCACGTTCGCGGGGCTGAAGAAATGGTGGCCGATCACGTTGGCCGGCCGTCCGCTCGATTGCGCGAATTGATCGATATCCAGCGTGGAAGTATTGGACGCCAGCACGCAATCGGGTCGCGTGACGCGCCCGAGATCGGCGAAGACGGACTTCTTCAGCTCCAGGTTTTCGAACACGGCTTCCACCACGATATCCACCTGGTCGAAACCATCGTAGGTGAGGGTGGGGCGGATCAGCGACATCACCCGCTCAACCTGCGCGGGCGTCATCTTGCCCTTGGAAGCGGAGACGTCGTAATTCCTGCGGATGGTCCCGAGGCCGCGATCGAGGGCGGCCTGATCCGATTCCTTCAGCAGCACCGGGATGCCTGCGTTGGCATAGTTCATAGCGATGCCGCCGCCCATGGTGCCCGCGCCGACCACGGCCGCCGCGCGGATCTCCATAGTGGGCGTGTCCTTCGGCACGCCGGGCACCTTGCCGGCTTCGCGTTCCGCGAAAAATAAACGGATCAGGTTGCGCGATTCGGCGGACAGCACGCAATCCGCGAACAAGTCGATTTCGCGCGCGGAGCCGGCATCGAAGCCTCCCTGTACTCCAGCCGCGATGGCGTCGACCGCGGCATAAGGCGCGTGCGCGCCGCGGGCGGTCTTCTTCAGGCCGGCGCGGGCTGAGGCGATCGCGGCGTTTGCGGAGTCGTAATCGGCAATCTTCGATTCCTGCTCGCGCACTTTGCGTGTTTCGCCGGCCGCGGCCTTGGCCAGCGCGAAGGCGATCGCGCCGCGCAGCAGGTCGCCGTCCATAATCTGATCGACGATGCCTTCGTCGAGCGCCCGCTTCGCCCCGATGTGCTGGCCTAGCGTACAGAGTTCGACGGCCGTCGCCACGCCGCAAAGCCGCGGCAGGCGCTGCGTGCCGCCCGCGCCGGGAATGATGCCCAATAGCACTTCTGGCTGGCCGACCTTCGCGCCCGGCACGGCCACGCGATAGTGGCAGGCCATGGCGAACTCCAGTCCGCCGCCCAGCGCGGTGCCGTGGATGGCGCATACCACGGGCTTCGGACAATCTTCGATCCGCCGCAACAGCGCATGCACGCGATGCGAGCGGTCGATCGAAACATCCCGGTTGGGGATCGTGCCGAAGACCTTGATATCGGCCCCGGCAATGAAAGTGTTGCCCGCGCCAATCAGCACCACAGCCTTGGCGGACGGGTCGGCGGCGGCGCGCGCGATACCCGCGTCGATGCCTTCGGGCACGCCGGGACTCAGAGCGTTCACCGGCGGATTGTTGATAGTGATTACCGCGACGTCATCTTGGACGGTATATTGAACGAGTTCAGACATGGGATGCGATCCGATCCATTATGTCATCCCGCTTGCCCGTGGCGCACGCTTCAGCGTGCCGGCGGGACTTTTAAGTCCCGCTCTGTGGGCGGTTGACCAATCTTGGCCGCCTGAAAGGCGGCTGCGGGCATGATTGCCCGCCCTCCAATGCCGAAAAGCCGACATTATTCATCTCGGCGAATGACGGAGGGGGGCGGAGTGGGGGAGGATTGGGGAAATGCACCGTTTTTTGGGTTCACTTCGTAATTCATTGAATTCGAAGGGGTTGAGGGCGGATTTGGGGGTTCGGGGGCGGGGGGTTCGGGCGCGTGCGGAGCTTCAGGGACGGCGGGAGTCTGGGCGCTGCGGGCGGCCTGTAGGGCTTTGAGGTGCTTCATGCCGCGTTCGATGGAGCGCTCGATGGCGGTTTCGTAGCGGACGAGGCGGGTGAAGTTGTCGGGGCCCTTGCCCTGTTCCATGAAAGCGCGGGCCAGAAGATCTTCCGGTTCGTGCGGATTGGGCGCGTTGGAGTCTTTCCCGTCGCGTTTCATGTAGAATTCGTGATCCGACTGTCTTTTCCGGTCGAAGCGGACCAGAATGGTGGATTCCTCGCGGTAGATGCCGGTTTCGAGGGCAAAAGCGCGGTCGAGACGCCATTGGGCGGCGGCGATGCGTTGGACGGCCAGTTCTTCACTGTCGCCGACGGGGCGGAGATGGTCGTGGAGATCCTGGAGGAGGCGGAGGAAGGCTTCGGGATCCTCGCCTTCGAGGATGAAGTGTTTGTCGCCGGATAGGCCGTGGGTGAGGCCGTTGCGGCTGGAGGCGGCTTTGCCTTCGGGGGTGCGGGGGCCGGTCGATTTCTGGGCGTTGCGGCGGTTGGAATCCGCCTGCTGTTGGGAAAGTTTCCGATCATGATGGCTTTTCATTGATTTGCGGGCGCGGGTATGGCCCTTCCTTTCGACTACAGGTTAGCTTGGAGGATTTAGGGACTGCGGGTACGATTCTTGCAAGTGGTTGAAAGGACGGGGGAAATTTGTTGGGCCGGATAAGTGACCGACGCTGCCTGGCTAGAGCGGGACTAAAGTCCCGCCGGCACGCTGAAGCGTAGCGCCACGGGCAAGTGGCCAGTCATCACCAGATAAGTCCCAAATCGACGCTGCTTGGCCTACCATTGCAAAGTCGTCACGCTGTACGGACCGACGATCATCGGGTTAGACCAGCCGGTACTCACCAGTTGCACGGTATCTTGCGCCGTAGCCGTGTTTTGGGCGGTATCGCTCGGGCTCGAGATGTAAGTGGCCGTGACACTGGCCGGCCCTAACGCGCCATTTACCTCCACGCCCAACGGGACAGGTACGCCAGACTTATTGGTAATTACGACAAAGTGAGTGCCGTCCGCGCCCTGGTACCCCTGGGCGAAAATGGCCGGCACCGGTTTCCCGTCGTATCCCATAATAGGAACGGTGGGACCGCCAGATACCGTCGTGGCCCACGTAAACGTACTGCTATTGACGGCCTGATTGACCACCTGCAGCGCCAGCGCATTCGCCGACGGATAAAAAACAAACTGGGTGTTCGGATCGGTGGCGGTGTTGGTGGAGTAGTCCGGGTTCAAGGCAAGCTGCGTCAGCAGGTAAGTCTGGAAATCGTTCACCGCGCGGATCACGCCCTGGCTATAGCTGTTACCCAGAAAGAGCGGGTGAACCGCGATCCCCTTCACATTGGAAGCCGTGGACATGCGTGCGATATATTCCGCGAGGAAGATTCCGTTGTAGATATAGGCCGGGAAGCCCGGGCTCCCCAGCTCGCCTGAATTCATCTCCGTGATGAAGAGGGGCGTATCCGCGCCGATCGACGGCAGCACGTATGAATTGATGTATTCATTCGTGCCATGCGCCAGCACCCCGTTTAGAATCTGCTCCTCCTGAGTGACAGTCCAGGCGGTGTTGTTCATAGGATAGACGTGCATGGATACGGCATTCCAATAAGGTTGAGGGTAGGCGGCCATTCCGGTATCCCACGCCTTATAATTCGAGCCGTAGAAATTCATAAACTCTCCCTGGTAGAAGACTCCAACGGGAGCGGACGGGTTTGCGGAAAAGATACTTTGCGCGTAAGGCGCCTGTGAGGCGGCATAGGACGAGGCAGTTGGAAAGATATCGGGGAACAGGTAAGGCTCATTTGAGAATTCCCATTCGATGACGTTCAAACCGGCGGCCTGCGCGGCGGCTACCATGTTGGCGGCCGATCCGGGGTTGTTGTCCGTCCATCCATTAAAATCCACAAGAGTCGCGGCTCCGAGAGAATTCACTAAGTCCGCATAGTTCGCATAACAGCCGCCGGCGGTCGTGCTGGTGAAACAGGCCCCGCCTTTCGCCTGTGTCATCTTTTGGGCAAGCTGCAATTCCCCTAAGTCGAACGCGGAAATATTTGGCGCCAACTGGCTGATCCAGGCTTGATTCTGGTGTCCCGCCTGCCAGTCGAAGGCCATCGACTGCGTGCCGCCCGGAAAGCGAATGAAGCCCGGCTTCATGGGCCGTATCATGGCGATGTATTTCGGGTCGGTATATTCGACGCCGGTGACCAGGGAAGGGTCGTTGAAGCCGGAAAAACGCGGCGCCAGAGGCGTAGCGGCGGTGGTGGTGACCTTGACCACGGCCACCGCGGCATCGATCATGAAGGCGCCGGCCAGCACGACGCTGCGGTTGCCGGTTACGACAGTCACCGTAACCGGGCCGGCGGCTGCCGCCGGGTTAATCGTAATCTGTGCCGTGGCGGCGGTTGGGCTGGTGACGGTAATGGGCCCGGCCTGGCCTTCAGGGGCGCCTCCCACGGACACGTAGGGCCCGAAGCTGGCGACAGTAGCGCCCTGGATGAAGTCAGTGTATTGAGCCGCAATCACGACCGGGAGGGTCAGGGCGGCGTTGGCGGAATTCGGGGACACGGAGGAAATACTGGCAGGTGGATCGACCGTCAAGGCTGCACTATTGCGGCTGATGAACTGGGCTCCCGCGGAGGTCGAGCCGGCGATCGTGACCTGGTAGGCAGTGGGTGTGGAGACGGCGATCGACGCCGGGATCTGGAATACTATTCTCAGGTTGGTTCCCGAGGCGGGAGTGATGGAGGTCGCCTGAGCAGTTCCGCCGGGCCCCCCTCCGGCGACGGCCGGAGACAGCGTCACCGTGACATTAGCGGGCGGAATCGTTCCACTGGGGAAACCCTGTCCGGCCACGCTGACGAACCCCACCAATGCCTGGCCCGAGTTGGGCTGGGCCAGATTGGACAACGTTACTTGGGTTACCATCGACGCGGCGGACATGATGGCAGCGGCCAGGAGACACATGTGTTAATTCTAGCTCGCAGACGTACAAGAACGTACCGTAGGGACACAATTGGAAGGTCGGTCCTGGCCTCGGCCGGCTGAAAGCCGGCTGCGGGCATGATTGCCCGCCCGCCAATTGGCTTCGTTCGCTCAAAAGAGTCCCAAAACGCGCGCATACAGGGCCTCCACTTCCGCCTCCGAACGGGCCTCGGCCGCGATGCGCAGGAGCGGCTCCGTATTCGACGCCCGAACATGAATCCACGCGTCCGGCAAGATCAGTTTCAGTCCGTCGGACCGATCGGTTTCAACGCCCGGGAAGCTCTCTTCGAGTGCCTGCATCAGCGAGCCGAGGCGGCCGTGCTCGTAGGACACCTTTCCGAACTTGCGGTAGAAGCGGGGCAGGCGCGCGGCCAGCGAAGAGATCGTCTCACCAGTTTCGGCCATGCGTTCGAGCAGAAAAGCCATCCCGGTATAGCTGTCGCGGCAGAGATGCACGGCGGGAAAAATAATGCCGCCATTCGACCCCTCGCCACCGATCACGGCGTTGACGGCCTGCATCATCTCGACCACATTGGCTTCGCCGACCGGCGTGCGGAACACGCGGCGGCCGTGAGCGGCGGCCACGTCGTCGATCACCGAAGAGGTCGTCAGGTTCACGACCACGTCACCAGGCAGGCGGCGCAGCGCGGCGTCCACGGCCAGGGCCAGCACATCGTCGTTATCGAGAACCCGGCCGGTTTCGTCCGCGACAGCCAGACGGTCGCCATCGGGGTCCTGCGCGAAACCGATTTCGGCCCCGGACGATCGCACCAGGTTCGACAAATCGCCGAGCGTATCGGGGCGCGGCTCGGCGATGCGCGGGAACGGCTTCGTTGGATCGACGGAGATGGCGTGCAATTCGCAGGCGAGCGTGTCGCGCAGGAAGCCGGCGGTCATAATAGAGCCTGCGCCATTTACCGCGTCGAGCGCCACCCGGAAGCGGCGCTGCCGGATGCGCGCGGCGTCCACGTGGCGCAGCACGCGCTCGATATGCAGGCGCGGGGCAGACACATAGTCGCTGGCCGCCCGGCGGATTTCCGCATTCGTCGCGCGGTGAAATTCACTCTGATGATAGAGGTCCAGCAGTTCGCCGCGTTCGTAGCTGTTGAAGAAGAGGCCCTCGGAGTTGAACAGCTTCAGCGCATTGTATTCCGGCGGATTGTGCGAGGCCGTGATGGCGATGCCGCCGCGCGCCCGGGTTGCGCCCACATAGATCTGGATGGTGGGGGTCGGCAGGACACCGATATCCACCACTTCGCAGCCGGCCGCGAGCAAGCCGCAAGCCACTGCGTGATGCAGCATTTCGCCGCTGGAGCGCGTGTCGCGGCCAACGACCACGCGTCCGGCGCCGACATACGTGCCAAAAGCCTGGGCGAACGCGCAGGCCAAGCCGGGCGTGAGAAAATCGCCGACCACGCCGCGGATGCCGGAGACGCCGATTTTTAGAAGATGTTCGCGGGGCATTTTCGTAGGCTAGGCTTCAGGCGAAGCTCCTGACTTCCTCGAGGAGTGCATCGAATAATTCTTTCGGCGGGTCGCCCTGCTGCTCGCAGATCACGCGGACGATCGGCTCGGTCTGGCTGACGCGCACGTGAAACCAGCGGCCCGGCCAGTCGACGCGCAGGCCGTCAAGGACGCTCACGCGGCCATCGCCGTAGCGCTCGCGCAGATCCATCAGCAGGGCGGGAATGCGCTGCGTGACCAGCGGCACCTGGCCTTTCAGAATCGAGTATTTGGGATAGGATCCCAGGATCTGGCTGAGCGTGCGGCCGCTTTCGTGCAGCATGGAGAGTATGGCGAGCATGGAGGCAATGCCGTCGTAGACGAATCGGAACTGCGGCATCATCACGGCGCCGGTGCCCTCGCCGGCCAGCGCGATCTGCTCCGGACGATAGGTGGAGAGGGCGTCGATGGCGGCCTGGCGGCCTACCGGCACGCGCACGACTTTGCCGCCGTGGCGCGCGGCGATTTCTTCCAGCAGTGCCGTGCTCGATATGTTGGCGATGATCAGCTTGCCCGGCGCGCGCGGCAGCAGGTAGTCGGCGAGCAGCGGAAGGACCATCTCTTCGGAGACGGGGGTACCGTCTTCGGCGGCCAGCGCCACGCGGTCGGAATCCACGTCGAAAAGAAAGCCGGCGTCCGCGCGCAATGGCTGCATGAGCGGCGCCAGCTGCAAAGCCACGGCGTCGCGCGTGGTGGACGGCTCATGGGCGAAGCTGACGCCTTCGATTTTCTCGTTGATGAGAATGAATTCGGTGCCAAAGCGCTGGTTGACGCGGCGCAGGATCAGGGACGATGTGCCGTTGCAGCAATCCACCAGGACGCGGAATTTGCGCAAGGCGGCGATGTCGTAGTGAGAAGCCAAATCGTCCAAATAGCGGTCGATGCCGCGGTCTTCCGGAGTGACGTGGCCAATGCTGGTCCAATCGACGAAGGCGAATTTCTTGAGGTGATAAATGTCGAGCAGTTCGCCGGCTTCGGCGGTGGAGAGGTAGGTGCCGCCGCGGCCGAAGAACTTCAGCGCGTTCCATTCGGCGCTGTTATGGCTGGCGCCGATCGAAACCCCGCCGGCGGCGTCGCGGCGGCGGATCGAATGCTGAATCACGGGGGTAGGGGCGATGCCCAGATCGATGACGTCGTGTCCGCAGGCGAGCAGGCCGGCCAGCAGGCCTTCGCGGATCATGATGCCGCTCGCGCGCGGGTCGCGGCCGATCACCACGGCGCCGCCTGGTTCGAGGAATGTGCCGAAGGCGGCGGCGAAATCGAGGACGTGCGAAGCGGTGAGCGCGGAGCCGACCACGCCCCGCAGGCCCACGTGGGAAATACGCAGCGAATTGGCAGCTTGGGGTGAGATCATGCTTGTATTATTGAACCAGTTCGAGCAGGCCGAACGCTTGCGGCACGTGGAAGCTGGCTTCGCCGGTGGGCTGCCAGGCTATGAATTTACGGCCTGGCTCCGATCCCTGGCAGCGGTAGAAATTGATCCGCATGCGGAGGCCGGCGGCCGGTGTGCGGTTGTCGATCGAAGAGAGGGGGATGCGCATCTCGCCGTACCAAATCTTCTTACGCGCATCGATGCGAGCTTTTACCGCGAAGCCGGAATTCCATAGCCAGCCGCCTTCCGGGAGAGGCTTCAGGCGATCGATGTCCAGGTCCACCCATTCACCTTGTGGAGAGAGTTCGAACTCCTTGTAGCGGGTGATGTGGGCGAAGTCGCTGCCCACGAAAACTTCGGCTACATCCCAGTTCCAGAGCCGATTGGTCTCGGCGGTTCGCGAGGGGTGCGGCTTAAGATGCAGTTGCTGGTATGGGCAAACGAACAAGAAGTAGATGTTGTGAGACGTCCACCGGGAGCGGATTTCGGTGCGGTGGCCGGGAACGGGATCGCCGCGCGGACCGTTTTCGGCGAAAACCGCGGGCGTGTCCTTCCATTGCGGCGCGCGTGGATTCGCCGTCAAGGGGAAGTCCGAGGCGGCATAGCGGCTTGTCGCCACGGCCGGCTCGCTCCCCGCCAGGGCGGACGCGGCCCACAGCCAAACGAGAGAAACATAGAGGGACACCCGGGCGGTTTTAGCGACGCGCATCATACTCCATCCGTGGCCGGTCCAGGTGACTCGGATTAGTGAATCGTCTCCAGGTATAATCCGGTGCTGGCGTCTACATAGATCGAGAAATTGCTGGTGCCCGCCGACTCGCCCCAAATCACCCGCCAACTGACGTCCGGGAATTTATTGTTGGCTTCCAGCAGGAAAACGATGGGCTTGCCTGGATTCTTCTTGTCGTAGTCGGCGCCCTTCTTCAGCGCGGTTTGGTATACATCGTCGGAGTCGACCTTGATGGCGGCCATGGGAAAAGGCTTGACCGCTCCCGAAGAGCCGGACCAGCTTTGGTCGGTGCCCGCGAACACGCCTTGATGAAGATTGCCTTCGGACTCCACCACCGAGTAGGTATAACTCTTGGCCTTGCCCTGGCTGGCCGAAACGAAGAGAGCCTGCCACGCGGCGGCTTTGCCGGGCGCGGTCTTCACTTCCGGAAGCAGGATGCTGGTGAGCCGGATGGGCTGGATATCGGGAGCCCAACCGCGGGCGGCGATATACATCTGCTGGAGGGCGTAACGGCCCGTAACAGGCTCGGCGGGTTTTGCTTCAGCCTTCTTTTGCGGAGCGGGTGTGTCGGTCGAGCACCCGGATAGCCCTAGCATCGCGGCGGCAGTGGCGAAGAGTATGAACGTTTTCATTGGTTACCTTCTTGCGAAGCCATATTCTAGCAAGGCGTGGAGCGCATCGCTCCGGATCGCGCCATGCGTAATGTGACATACGAAAGGGGGTGCTCCCATGCGGACGAGCATCCAGGCGAGGCATCGCGCGGTGCGCGCGGCGGGGATCGCACTCTCTCTCCACGGCGTCATCTGCATGGCGGGTGGAAACGGCGCGGCGGCTGGGACAGGGCTCGGCCGCCTCACGCAAATCCCAGGGGGACAAGCGGGCGGGTCGATGCCCGCCGCCGACCGGACTGTTTACCTATTCGGAAAGGTCCTGCTGGACGACGGGACTCCGCCGCCCGACCCAGTAGTTATCGAAAGCGTATGCGGCGGGTCCGTGCGCGCGCAAGCCTACACCGACTTAAAAGGACGTTTTAGTTTTCAGATCGGCCAGACCGCCGGAGTGCTCCAGGACGCCAGCGAGGCGGGGACCGGTTTGAGGGATCCAGGCCGGCCCATGAACGCGATTGGTATGGAGGCGCCCTACGCCGACCAACAATCCACTAATTGCGAGCTGCGGGCAGTCCTGTCCGGTTTTCGCTCAGACATGATTTCGTTGGTGGGGCGGCACTTCGTCGATGACGGGAATGTCGGTACGATCGTCCTGCACCGGTTGTCGGATGTGGAAGGATCGGCGATCAGTCTGAATAGTCTGCAGGCGCCGGCTAAGGCCCGCCATGCTTACGAGAAGGCCCTATTGGACATGCAGCGCGATAAATTACCCGCGGCCGCCAAAGAACTCCGGAAGGCGGTGGATATCTATCCAAACTATGCCGCGGCCTGGTTTGAGCTCGGCAGAATTCAGCAACACGACGGCGACATGGCGCAGGCGCGAGTCTCCTTCAAGACAGCCATCGCCACCGACCCGAAGTACATCAGCCCGTATTTGTACCTGATCGAACTGGAAGCCACGGCGGAGGAATGGACTGAGCTGGCGTCGACGACAGACTTGTTGCTGAAATTGGACGCGACAGACTATCCGGCAGCGTACTTTTGCAGCGCGATAGCGAACCTGCGCCTCGGTCAACTGGATGCGGCCGAAAAGAGCGCGCGCGCCGGCGAAAAGCTGGATACGGCGCACCGTTATCCGCAATTGGAAGAGGTACTGGCTACCGTACTGGCGATGAAGAAGGATTATGCCGGCGCGGCCGGTCACATGCGCAGTTACCTGGCGCTGGCGCCGGATGCGAAGGACGCCCCACAGATGAAAGAGGAACTTGCCGAACTGGAAACCTACAAACCAGTAAAGGCCGGACCAGCCCACGAATAATGTGTGAAAACTCCCTTACGCCAACGCTTCGGCAACACTCGCGCTGCCACAATTGTATAATGTGACTACGAAAGGGGGTGCTCCCATGCGAATACGCATCCGGGTGCCAAGCATCGCGGGACTGGCGATCGGGCTGGCGATCCCTCTCCAAGTGGTATGGGCGCAAAGGGCCGGTGGACCGCCAGGCGGGAGCATCGGTGGAACGGGGTCGGGTCACCTTCCGCCTTCGACCATGAACGGGCAACCGCAGGGCCCAGCGCCGGCTTCCCTGAACGGGAACATCTATCTCACCGGCAACGTGCTCCTGGACGATGGCACGCCGCCGCCGGATCCTGTAACCATCGAGCGGGTATGCACGGGAACGCCGCGGGCGCAAGCCTATACGGATCGAAAAGGGCGTTTCAGTTTTCAGATCGGGCAGAACACCGGCGTGATGCAGGACGCCAGCGAGGCATCCGGCGTGCCGGGCGCATCCCACACATCGGCCAGCCTGGGGACTGGGGTGGGTCCCCAGCAGCCGCAGCAGCCCGACGCACCCGACCTGCAACTGGCGAACTGCGACTTGCGCGCAGTGCTCTCGGGCTTTCGATCGGATAGCGTGCCGCTGGGCGCGAGGCGCTTGTTGGACGATCCCAATGTAGGCACGATCGTATTGCACCGCTTGGCCGGCGTGGAAGGCACGGCCATCAGTGTAACCAGTCTGCAGGCTCCCAAGGAAGCCCGCCGGTCTTACGAAAAAGCCTTGCAGGATATGCAGAAAAACAAATCCGCGGAGGCCGGCAAGGAACTCCAAAAAGCCGTGGAAATCTATCCGAATTATGCGGCGGCCTGGTATGCGCTGGGGCAGATTCAAGAGCAGGACAAGGATCTCCCTCAAGCGCGCCAGTCCCTGCAAAAGGCGATGGCCGCGGATCCCAAGTTCATCAGCCCGTACATCAGGCTCTCCGAACTGGAAGCCAGAGCTGAAAACTGGGGCGAACTGGTATCCGCCACAGACAAATTGCTGAAGCTCGACGCGGTCGATTATCCGAAGGCGTACCTTTACAATGCTACCGGTAACCTGAATCTGGGCCATTTGGAGGATGCCGAAAAGAGCGCGCTCGCCGGAGAGAAGCTGGATACGGCACATCGGCTCCCCAGGCTGGAGCAGGTGCTGGCTACCATCCGGGCGCGGGAAAAGGACTACGCGGGCGCGGCGGCGCATCTTCGCAGCTACCTGGTTTTGGCTCCCAATGCGGAGGATGCCGCGCGGATGAAGAAGGAACTAGCCGAACTGGAGCGGCTGGCGGGGACCAATCAGCAGGCCAAGGCGGCGGGTGGTTCTTGACTTTCAACGCTCCGGTAATTTATTCTAGCCCTTCGATTTGACCATGCGCCGTGGCGCCTTGACTATGGGAAAAAATTCGCGCGCGGTTACGGAGACCATTGAGCGGTTTCTGGACTCGACTCTTGAAAGCGTAGATGACGCGGAAGAACTGGCGTTGCAGGAGGCCGAGAAAGCCGGCGTCCCGGAAGACGACTTGCACAAGATCGCCATGGCCGTCCGGGAATCCATGGTCAACGCGGTGGTGCATGGAAACCGCTATAACGCGCACAAGAAGGTCCATCTTTCGGTTACCAAGAGCCCCGCGGAATTTGTGGTGACGATTGCCGACCAGGGTGAGGGCTTCGATTACGAGCATTTGCCCGATCCACTGGCGCAGGAGAACCTGCTGCGGCATTCCGGCCGCGGCATTTTTCTGATCAAGGCTTTCATGGACGATTTTCAGGTGCGCCGTCTGGAACCGGCGGGTACCGAAGTAACTTTGGTGAAGCACCTGGTGTCGAAATAAGAGACGATAAGGACAGGCTCGTTTGCGAGCGAGGAGGCATATTCGGTGAGTGTAAAGCTAAGCACGAGACAAGTTGGTGACGTGAACGTCGTGGACGTGGCCGGCCGGATCACGTTAGGAGAAGGATCCAGCGCATTGCGCGACTTGCTGCGCGACATGGTTGGCAAGAGTCAGAAAAAGATCCTGTTGAACCTTGGAGATGTCTCCTACATCGACAGCTCGGGGATTGGCGAATTGGTTTCCGGTTTCACCACGGTGACGAACCAGGGCGGCCAGCTCAAGCTGCTCAATCTGACCAAGCGCGTGAAGGATTTGCTGCAGATCACCAAGCTTTACACCGTCTTCGACGTGCACGACGACGAAGCCGCGGCCGTGCGAAGCTTCGCATAGGGAAACAGGCGGCCCGCGGCGCTTGCCTGCTCAGGCGGTGCGCCATGGGGATAACTGGCCGGCGATTTCGGCTTGGTCGCCGACCACCACGATGGTCATCTTCGACGCATCGAGGTAGGTTGCCGCCATTCGCTGAACATCGGCAGGTTTTACTTCCATCACTTTTTGCACATAGGTGGAAAGATATGAACGGTCGAGCCCCTGCGAATCCACGAAATGTAATTGGCCGATGATGGCGTCCGGGCTGATTGTATTGCGCAGAACGAAAATGCCGGCCAGGTAGTTTTGTATGCCTTCCAGTTCCGCGGCGGATGGCGGATCCTGGCGTAACCGCTCAATCTCATAAAAGATTTCGCGCAACGACGGTCCGGTGACGGCCGTGGTCACATCCGCCGATTGCAGCCAGTAAGCCAGATTCCGGCGGGTGCCGATCTGGCTATGGGGCGAATACGTATAGCCTTTTTGCTCCCGGATATTGCTGGTGATGCGCGAGGCGAAAGAGCCGCCCAGCAAGGAATTCATGACATCGAGGGCGATGTAATCCGGACTGGATGGCGGTGCTACCGGAAGTCCCATGAGCAGGTTCGACTGGGGGGCGCCGGGCCGGTCAATCAGGTGCAAGGAGCGCGACTCGGCCGGATGCGCCGGAAGATCCGGTGCGGCTTGGCCCTCGTGCCAACCGCCGAAAGTGTCTTCGATGGCCTGGCGGAGATCCCCTTCGAGCTTACCCGCGACATAGAGATGCGTACGCGCGGCATCGAAATTCCGCCCGTAGAACGTTCGCACGTCCTCAATGGTAAGGCCCTTCAAGTCGGCTTCGGACGGAAACATACGGCCGTAGGGATGATCGGGAAAGAGAGTCTTGAGGAAACGCTCGCGGGCGAGTGCGCCGGGCTCGGATCGGTCGATGGAGAGTTCCCGCAGCAAGTCGGCTTTCAGCCGGGGTAATTCCGAGGCGGGGAGCGCCGGTGCGGTCAGGACATCCGCCAGGAGCGCCACGAATTGCGGTCCGAAATCCGAGAGCGCCACGCCGCCCACGGAGGTGAAGTCTGAACCGGACTCGATTTCGACCTGGCCGCCCATTTCCGCGGCTTCGCGGGCGATTTGCCCGGCGGATCGCGTGTGCGTCCCTTCCTTCATGAGCTCGGCATTCAGCTTCGAAAGCCAAACCTGCCCGGCGGACTCGTGGATGCCACCCGCGGCCACAAAGACGCGCACGGAGACTTTCGGCACAATGCCGTAAGGGACGAGGGTCACCCGGATGCCGTTGGGCAAGGTGAAATCGCCGGTCGCAGCCAGGCGGAAGGGCTTCGGGGGCGGACCTTGCGGCGGAGTTTGCCGAGGCTCGGCGATTTCTGCGGGGTTCAATTGGATTCCTCCTGGTCCGCATCCGCCGAATCGGCCCCCGGCTCGATCAGCAGTACGGTGCGATTGGTTTTGCGCAGATACTCGCGCGCGGTACGTTCCACCAGTTCCGGCGTCACCTTGCGGAACTCGGCTTCGAGCGAATCGATCCTGGAGGGGTCGTCGTCGAACAGCGCGGAGCAGGCCAGCAGGTCGGCCCGTCCGAATCCGCCGAACTCGGTCATGATGTCGTAAAGGCTCGAGCGCATCTTGGTGACGCTGCGGTCCAGGAGTCTTTGATCGACGGGCTTTGATTGCAAGTCTTCGACGACGGCGTCGATGGACGACAGGATCTGGGCGGGAGTCACGGCGGCGTCATGGAACAGGGCGGTGGTCCAGAGCATGGGCCCATCGTAATCGAACATATTGCCCAACTCGTTGATCGCGCCGGATACCGCGCCGGTGTAGCCGTGCCTTTTGACGAGTTCCTGGTACAGCAGGCTGTCGTCGCCTTGCACCAGCATCTGGTCGAGCAGGCCCATCGCGAAATATTCCGGTGAATTGCGCGGCGGCATGTGATAGGCAAAGGCCAAGGCCGGACGGTTCGCCAGCGGATCGGGACGCACGGCGGTTCTTTCGCTTTCCTGGCGCGGCTCGGTCAGATCCGGAGGGGACGGCAGTTCGGCGGGCGGGATCGCGGCAAAGTATTTTCCGACCATCTGCGGGGCCTGCGCCGGGTCGAAGTCGCCCACGATGGCGAGGGCGGCGTTATTGGGCGCGTAGTAGGTCTTGAAGAAGGATTGCACATCGGCCAGGGTGGCAGCCTCGATGTCTTTCAACTCACCGTAAAAATTGTGGGAGTTGTACCAGTTTGAGTTGGCGTATTGCGGCATCCAGAGCCAGGGGAATCCGCCGTACGGCTCGTTGTGAATGGCGGACTTGACTTCGTTGATGACCACGCCCTGTTGGTTCTCGAGGTTTTCCTGGGTGATGGCGAGGCCCTGCATGCGGTCGGCCTCTGCCCAGAGCGCGGTTTCCAGCTTGTTGGACGGTAGCAGCTCAAAGTAGTTCGTGAAATCGAAGCGTGTGGAACCGTTGAGAACGCCTCCGTTGGCCTGCACCAGGCGTATGAACTCCATTTTGCCGAGGTTCCGGGAGCCTTGAAACATCATGTGCTCGAACAAGTGCGCGAAGCCGGTGCGATCCCGCGGCTCGACGCGGAAGCCGATGCGGTAATAGACGGCGGTGACCACCGTCGGCGCGGTGGAATCGGGGTACAGGATCACGCGCAGGCCGTTGGGCAATTTGTAATAGGTGATGGGCACGGTGCAGCCTCTGGGACGCTCCTCTTCGCCCTTACGTTAGCATGTGGGCGCGCGCCGCCGGGGCGATGCTGTGGCGATGTTATTTTGTCAGCATCGGCGAGCAGCAGGGCTTCTCGACCGGCTTCGGTTCCATCAGTTCCGCGCGCGTGCCATTCGGATCGTAGAGGTTAAGCTGCCACTTGCCGTCGCGGCCGATTTTGGGTTTCTCGGGATTCATGCCGCGTGCCACCACGGTCTTGTAGCCGGCTTCCACGCTTGGCACACCCAAGGCCAGGTGATGCATCACCCCCAGCGTGCGCGGAGAGGGATTGTGCACGTTCAGCATGTACTCCAGCCAATCCGTGCCCTCGGGCACCCGCATATCGACCCAGTCGGTGCGGTCGTCCTGCATGCCGCCGTGCCAAAACTCCTGGAAGCCGAGAATATCCTTGTAAAAACGATCGGCGGCTGATTGGTCCACGACCGTAATCCCGACGTGAATGATGTGATCGGAAACGCGCGTGTCCGGCAGGAACTTGCCGAAGTTTTTGGTATGGAGCGATCCTGGTCGATATTCGACAAACTCCACGTTGTGGCCGTCCGGATCCTTCAGCATCATGCTGATATTGCCGTCCAGGCCGGGGTGCAGGGTCGCGGGCACTTTCACGCTTTTGGTGGCCAGATAATCCCGCAATTGTTGAATATTGGTGGTCTCGAAGGCGATGTGCGAGAGGCGGTCTTCGGACGCGCTCTTCAGTTCCGGGAAGACTTCGATGTACTGGTGATCGTTGACCTTGAAATAGGTCAGCATCAACCCGCCGGAGGGCTTGTCGAGGGTAAAAGGCTCCTGAAACCCAAGCACGTGGCCGTAGAACTGGCGGGCCGCCGCCAAGTCGTCGGTCTTAAGACCGATGTGGGCGACTCCGACGATGGGCGGGCGCTCCTGCGCGCCAGCCGGCAGAGCGGCAAGGATGGCCAGCGCGGCGGCAAAGGGAAGGAAGTTACGCATAAAGCCACCCGTATCACCTTTCGCGCGTGTGTGCCAGCGATGAAAGGCCGGAGCGGGACTTAAAAGTCCCGCCGGCACGCTGAAGCGTGCGCCACGGCCGACTACCTAGCCGCCGCCCACGAATTGCACGATTTCCAGTTGCGCGCCGCCGGCGACCGGCGTAGCATCCCAATCGCGGGGCTTGACGATGCGGCGATCGAGCTCCACGGCTACGCGGGCGGGATCGAGTTCGAGCAGTTCCAGCAATTGCCGGATGGTCCGGCCGTCCGGAATGGAGCGGATCTCGCCGTTGATGGCCACTTGAACCGGTTCGTTGGTTGACACTGTTCTTCGGCAACCATTATAGTCAAATTTAAGCCCATGCCCCACACGTACGCGGAAACCTACTGGCCCGTGCTGCTGCAGGCGCTCATCGCCATGGCGGTGGCCGCGGGCATGATCGGTATTTCATACATTCTGGGCCACAAAGTCCGGAATCGGGTGAAAGACATGCCCTATGAATGCGGCATCACCCCGACCGGCAGCGCACGCGAGCGATTCAGCGTGAAGTTCTACCTGGTGGGCATGCTGTTCATCCTTTTCGATATTGAAGCCATTTTCCTCTATCCCTGGGCGGTGGTTTACCGGGAACTGAAGATGTTCGCGTTTTTTGAGATGTTGGTCTTCATCGCCCTGGTTCTGGCGGGCTTTTTCTATATCTGGAAAAAGGGCGCGCTGGATTGGTCCGGCGCGGGCCAGCCGCCCAAGCGGTAACTGAATCGCATGCTTCCTGAAAACTTGAAAGAACACACCACCGCGGCCGCTGTAGAAGCGTTCGACCCCAGCGCGCTGCTGGCGGGCAAGCTCGACCGGGGCGAACTGACGATTGAGATCGCTCCCGAAAAGATCGTGAGCGTTTGCGGTTTCTTGAAATACGATTTGAAATTTGTGCGCTTGAGCACGGTCACCGGCGTGGATTGGTATCCCGCCGAGCCGCGTTTCGAAGTGGTTTATCATCTACATTCTTTGGACCGGAATGAGCGGCTGCGCGTGAAGTGCCGTTTGCCGGGCGGCAATCCGGAGATCGACTCGGTGACGGAAGTGTGGCGCGGCGCGAATTGGTTCGAGCGGGAGACATTCGATCTATTCGGCGTACGGTTCCGGAACCATCCGGACCCGCGGCGGATCATGCTGCCGGACGATTGGGAGGGGCACCCGCTGCGCAAGGATTACTGCATAACGGGCGATCGGGTTTAAAACAGGAACGAACGTGAGCGACTTACTGACGACACCCATACCCGAATCGGACGCCGTGGAGGCGACGGGCGCGAAGCCGCGCAGCCTGACCCTGAACATGGGTCCGCAGCATCCTTCGACGCACGGCGTGCTGCGGCTACAACTTGAACTGGACGGCGAGACGATCGTGAAGTGCCAGCCGGACATCGGGTATCTGCACACCGGCATCGAGAAGGAATTCGAGGTCAAAACCTATCAGCAGGGAGTCACGCTGACCGACCGCATCGATTACCTGGCGCCGCTCTCGAACAATCTTTGCTATTGCCTGGCGGTGGAGAAGCTGCTGGGTTTGGAAATCCCGCCGCTGGCGCAATGGACGCGGGTGATGTTGACGGAACTCACGCGCCTGAACAGCCATCTGGTGTGGCTGGGCACGCACGCCATCGATATCGGGGCCATGAGCGTGTTCCTGTATTGCTTCCGGGAGCGCGAAGACATTCTGCGAATTTTCGAGATGTATTCAGGCCAGCGCATGATGACCAGCTATTTCCGCATCGGCGGGCTGGCGCTGGAGCCGCCGCGCGGATGGCAGGAACGCGTGCGTACGTTCATCGAAGCGTTTCCGGGCAAAGTGGACGAATACGAAGAACTGCTGACGAATAACCGCATCTGGATGGGGCGCACGCGCGGCGTGGGCATCATGTCGATGGAGGACATGCTGGACCTGGGTGTGACCGGACCCATGCTGCGGGCGGCTGGACTGAAGTACGATGCGCGCAAGAACGAGCCGTATTCGAGCTACGACAAGTTCGATTTCGAGATTCCGACGCGCACGGAAGGCGACGTGTATGCGCGCTACCTGGTGCGCATCGAGGAGATGCGGCAGAGCGCGCGGATCGTCAAACAAGCGCTCGAAGGTATGCCCGGCGGCCGTTGGACGGCCGACGCTCCGCACGTGGTGTTGCCCGACCGCGAGAAGATGAAGACGCAGATGGAGGCGCTCATCTACCATTTCAAGATTGTGACGGAAGGCTTCCGCGTGCCGGCGGGCGAAGTGTACCAGGCCATCGAATCGCCGCGCGGCGAGGTGGGATATTACGTGATCGGCGATGGCACGACGCATCCTTACCGGGTACACGTGCGCGGCCCGAGTTTCGGCAACCTGCAGGCGGTGCCCAGGATGGTGGTAGGCACGCTGATCGCGGACGTGATCGCGTCGATCGGCAGTATGGATTTCGTGTTAGGGGACTGCGATAGGTGAGCACAGGGTTATGGGTGATGGGTTATAGGTGGTGGGCGCGGACGTGGCTTAGTCCCATCAACCACTACCTGTGACCCACCACCTTTTCAATATGACTTTTTCTACTGAGTTGGAAAACAGGTTCGTCAAGCTGTTGAACAGCTACCCGCCGGGGCGGCAGCGCTCGGCGGTGATTCCCATGCTGCTTTATGCGCAGGATGAGATTGGCTCGGTCACGCCGGAGTTGATCGAAGAAGTGGCGCGGCGGACGGGAGTGACTCCCCTGCAGGTAGACGAAGTCGTGGGCTATTACTCCATGCTGCACAAGAAGGCGCTGGGCAAATATCACGTGCAGATCTGCACCAACATCAGTTGTCTGCTGCGGGGTGGCATGGAGCTATGGGAGCATGCCTGCCGGAAGGCCGGCGTGGGCCACAAGGAAGTTACAGCCGATGGGCAGATTTCGCTCGAAGAAGTGGAATGTATCGGGGCTTGTTCGTGGGCGCCGGCGGTGCAGGTGAATTACGATTTTCACCATTTCGTGACACCCGAGAAACTCGACCGGCTGCTGGACGGCCTGAGGAAGATTCACTAATCCGATGCTCTATAACGAACCGCATCCGCTCGAAACCAGGGTATTGACCCGCCGCTTTGGCTTGGAGAACTCGGCGTCCATCGATACGTACCTGGCGACGGAAGGCTACCAGGCCTTCGCCAAGGCCGCGGGCATGAAGCCCGAACAGATCATCGAGGAAGTGAAGATCTCGAATCTACGGGGGCGCGGCGGCGCGGGTTTCCCCACGGGCATGAAGTGGAGTTTCGTGCCGCGCACGTCGCCCAAACCGAAGTACATCGTGGTGAATGCGGACGAGAGCGAGCCGGGCACTTGCAAGGACCGGCTGCTGATGGAGAACGATCCGCACCAGTTGATCGAAGGCGCGCTGATGGCGGGCTTGTCGGTGGATGCCCACGCGGGCTACATCTACATCCGCGGCGAGTATCGCTACCTGATCGAGATCATGGATAAGGCCATCGCGGAGGCCTATGCGCACGGCTACCTGGGCAAGAACATCCGCGGCACGGGCTTCGATTTCGATCTGTACACGCATACCGGCGCGGGCGCTTATGAATGCGGCGAGGAGTCGGCGCTGCTCGAATCGCTGGAGGGCAAGCGCGGGATTCCGCGCATCCGGCCGCCATTTCCGGCCGTTTCGGGGGCCTTTCAGTGCCCCACAATTCTGAATAACGTGGAAACGTATTGTGCGGTGCCGGCGATCATCCGGGACGGCGGCGCGGCTTTCGCGGCGCTGGGAATTCCGAAGGCGGGTGGCACGAAACTGACCTGCCTCACGGGTCACGTGAATCGTCCGGGCGTTTACGAATTGAAGCTGGGATTTCCGGTGAAGACCATGATCGAGGAAATCGGCGGCGGCATTCTGGGCGGCAAGAAACTGAAAGCCTTCATTCCGGGCGGATCGTCGTGTCCGGTGCTGACAGCCGCGGAGTGCGAGGGGTTGACCATGGATTACGATTCCATGGCCAAAGCCAAGAGCATGTTGGGATCGGGCGGCGTGGTCATCATGCACGAAGACACCTGCATGGTGAAGGCGGCGCTGCGTATTATGCGGTTTTACGCGCATGAAAGCTGCGGATGGTGCATCCCGTGCCGCGAGGGCACCACCTGGATCCGCAAGTTGCTGCAGCGGTTTCACGACGGTATGGGGCAGCGCAGCGATATCGCGCTGATCGGCGATTTAGCGAAAAACATGCTGGGAAAAACATTCTGCCCGTTGGGGGATGCGGCAGCGCTCCCGACCATCTCGATCGTGGAGAAGTTTTATCACGAGTTTGAAGATCATTTGAATGGGAAACCGTGCCCGTACGAAGAGGCAGGGCGATTGGTACCGGCGTAAAGATGGCTGACCTGGTAAATCTCACGATTGACGGGAGGGCCATCCAGGCCGCGCCCGGGACGCTGGTCATCGACGCCGCCAAGCGCTCAGGCATCGAAGTGCCGGCCTTCTGCTATTACGAAGGGCTGACGCTGCAAGCCGCCTGCCGCATGTGCCTGGTGGAAGTGGAGAAAATGCCGAAGCTGATGACGGCATGCACGCTGCCGGTGGCTGAAGGGATGGTGGTGCGGACCGAGACGCCGCCCGTGGTGGCCGCGCGCAAATCCATGCTGGAGTTCCTGCTGGCCAACCATCCGCTGGATTGTCCGGTCTGCGATAAGGGCGGCGAGTGCGAACTGCAGGACATGACCTTCCGCTACGGCGCGGGCGAGAGCCGTTTCACCGAGATGAAGGTCCACGTAGACGAAAAACAATTTTCGCCAGTGGTGTTCTTCGATAATCCGCGCTGCATCCTGTGCTACCGGTGCGTGCGCATCTGCAACGAAGGCATGGGAGTAGGCGCGCTGGGCGTGATCAATCGCGGCGTGGTTTCGGAGATCGCGCCGAATCAAGGCGATCATCTGGAGTGCGACGAGTGCGGCATGTGTATCGACATCTGCCCCGTGGGCGCGCTCACCAGCGGCATTTACCGCTATCAGACGCGGCCGTGGGAGATGACCCACGTGGGCACGATTTGCACGCATTGCTCGAACGGCTGCAAAACCACCCTGGGCGTGCGCAACGATGAAATCATCCGCGGCAACAATCGCGACCGGTCGGGGATCAACGGCGAATTCCTGTGCATCAAGGGTCGCTATGCTTTCGATTTCTACAATCATCCGGAGCGTGTGCTGGCGCCGCTGCTGCGGGTGAACGGAGAGTTGCAGGAAGTGCCGTGGTCGAAGGCGCTCGAAACCGTGGCGGCGAAGTTCAACGAAGTGCGCGGTAGGGGTGGCAAATTCGGCATCGTCGGTTCCACCCACACCACCAACGAAGAGAATTACTATTTGCAGAAATTCGCGCGCAAGGTGCTGGGAACGGGAAATATCGATCATCATCGCTCGGGCGATGTGCCGGCGCTGCTCGACGCCTTAAGCGGCAAGACGGGAAAACTGGCTACGGCGGCGGATTTGTACCAGAAGAAGGCGGTGCTGGCGATCGGCGGGGACCTGGCACTAGAGCAGCCGCTCCTGTCGTTCCAGATTCGCGCTAATTACCGGCATCACCAGGCGCGCGTTTACGTGGTGACCACCGGGCCGGTGCGCGAGGATAAGTATGCGGCGGCCAGCGTGCGCGTCGCGCCGGGCGGCGAATTGGATGCGGTGGAATCGCTGCGCGACCGCCTGAGAGCCGAGCCGGAACTGGTCATCGTCTTCAGCGACGCCATCAAGGGCGAGGACGTGGGGCGGTTGGTGGATTTTGGCGAATCGCTGGGCATTCCGGTGCAGTATTGTTGCCTGGTGGATGACTCGAATTCCCGCGGCGCGGTGGATATGGGTCTGCTACCCGACGCCGGCGGCATGGCGCTGCCCGAGATCGTGGTGGCGGCAGATCTGGATGTGCTGTGGGTGGTGGGAGCCAATCCGCTTCGCGAAGCGGGCCAGGATGCGAAGGCCGGGAGCCGGTTCGTGGTGGTCCAGGACCTGTTCCTGACGGAGACCGCCCAGATTGCGGACGTGATTTTCCCGGCTGCATCGGCCTATGAAAAGAACGGCACCGTTACCAATGTCTGCGGGGAAGTGCAGAGGCTGGCGAAAGCCGTAGGGGCGATGGGCGCCAAGCCCGACCTTGAGATTATGGGGCTTTTGGCCCGCGAAATGGGCGTAGCCGCCGAACTGGGCCCCTGGGTTCCGGATGCCGTTTTCGCCGAGATCCGGAAGAACGTGCGTGGATACGACGTCCCGCTGCCGGTGCTGGAGATGGGCGGCGCGGCACAGACGGCGGCTTTGAACGGCCGCGTACCGCTCGATGGACGGCCCGAATTAATTCGTTCCGCGCACGATAATCTTTTCACTTCCGGCACGCTAGGGCGCTATTCTAAAGTACTGAACTCCGTGGTGGAGAGCCACGGCACTCGATAAATGAACTTCTTCCTGCTGAGCCTGATCAAGGCTGCGGTGGTGGCGTTTGTTCTACTCACCACCCTGGCGTACCTGCAATGGGTTGAACGCAAGGTCATCGCACACATCCAAGTGCGCATGGGGCCTTCGCGTGTGGGTCCGCACGGGCTTTTGCAGCCGCTGGCAGACGTCATCAAGCTGATCACCAAGGAAGATCTGATTCCGCCCTACGTGAATAAGCTGCTCTACCTGGCGGCGCCGTTTTTCGCGGTCACCATGGCGCTGCTGTCGATTTCCGTAATTCCCTTTGGCGCGGAGATTCACGTGTTTGGCGGCACCACCTGGATGCAGTTGGCCGACCTGAATATCGGCATCCTGTTCGTGCTGGCGGTTTCGTCGGTGAGCGTTTACGGCATCGCGCTGGCCGGGTGGGCTTCGAACAACAAATATTCCCTGATGGGCGGCCTGCGCAGCTCGGCGCAGATGATCAGCTACGAATTGCCGCTGAGCATGGCGGTGGCCGCGCCGCTGCTGCTGGCGAATACGCTCAGCCTGCGCCACATCGTGGAAGGGCAGGCGGGGTACTATCTGGGCTTCATCCCACGCTGGAGCGTCATCCAGACGCCCATGCCGCAGATCTTCAGCTTCATCATTTTCCTGATCGCGGCGTTCGCCGAAACCAACCGCGTGCCGTTCGATCTGCCGGAAGCCGAGAACGAACTGGTGGCCGGATTTCATACCGAATACAGCAGCATGAAGTTTGCGTCGTTTTTCATGGCCGAATATTCCAATATGGTGACGGTCTGCTCCATCACGACCACCCTGTTCCTGGGCGGATGGCTGCCGCTCTGGCCGGCATCGGCGGGATCCAATTTCGTGCCTGCGACCGTGTTCGTTCTGGCCGGCGCCGTCGCCTTGTATCACGGGCTGAATCCGGCGCGCAGAATGGACCGTCTGACGCTGCCGGTGGTCGCGGTAGTCTTCTTCCTGATAGCGGTAATTTTTCTGATTCCGGCGCTGCAGGGAGCGTTGCTGCCGCTGTTCTGGTTCGCGGCCAAGACGGGCGCGCTGCTGTTTCTATTCATCTGGATTCGCGGCACGCTGCCGCGTTTCCGGTACGATCAACTGATGGCCTTCGCGTGGAAGTTCATGTTCCCGGTGGCCGTCCTTAACCTGCTGGTCACCGGACTCATGGTGGCGCTGTTCTCCTGAGCGGGCACTGAAAATGGACGTCATCCTCTTCCTCATCTTCGCGGCGATTGCAGTCATCTGCGGCTTCAACGTGGTGGTGCAGTCGCATCCGATTTCGAGCGCTATCTCGCTGATCGGCGTGATGGGATCGCTGGCCGTGCTGTACCTGCTGCTGGGCGCCGAATTCCTCGCCGCGGCGCAGGTGATCGTGTACGCCGGCGCCATCATGGTGCTGTTCGTTTTCGTCATCATGCTGCTGAATGCCGGCGCGGAGATTCGCAAAGGCCGTTCGCTGCTGGCGCAGGTGCTGGGGATTCCGATGCTGTTCACTTTCCTGGGGTTGATGGCGTTCTTCACCAGGAACATGTTTCCCGGCGCCCCCGATGTGCATTTCGGCGGATTCCGGCACGGCACGGCGCTGGACGTCGGGCGCGCCCTGTTCACGCAATACCTGTTGCCGTTCGAAGTGGTTTCGGTGCTGATCCTGATCGCCATTGTGGGCGCCGTGGTGCTGGCGCAAAAGGAGATGGAGTAACATGTCCGCCGGCGTGCCGATTTCCTGGTACCTGATCCTCAGCGCGGTATTGTTTACCTTGGGCGTGGCCGGATTCCTGCTGCGCCGCAATGTGATCACAGTGTTCATGTCGATCGAGCTGATGCTGAACGCGGTGAACCTGAGCTTCATCACGTTCTCTTACCAGTTGAAACAGGTGAATGGGCATATTTTCAGCTTTTTCGTGATGGTGGTGGCGGCGGCTGAAGCGGCCGTGGGGCTGGCGATTATCCTGACGGTGTTCAAGAATCGCTCGACCTTGAATATCGATGACGTCAGTTCGATGAAAAACTAATGCAACTCTGGCTCATTCCCGTCTTCCCTCTGGCCGGGTTCCTGCTCAACGGGGTCTTTGGGCGGCGCTTCTCGAAAGCCGCGGTCAACGCAATTGCCATTGGCTCGGTGCTGCTCTCGTTCTGCTGGGTGGTGAAAACATTACTCGGGCTCGGCGATTTGAATGCCGCGCACACCGAGCAATATTTCACCTGGATTCAAAGCGGCAGCCTGAACATCGGCTGGGATTTCACCGTGGACCGGCTGACCGCCGTGATGCTACTGGTGGTCACCGGCGTCGGCTCCCTGATCCATATATACTCCATCGGCTACATGGCGCACGAGGGTGGATATTACCGCTTCTTCGCCTATCTGAACCTGTTCATGTTCTTCATGCTCACGCTGGTGCTGGCCGCCAACTACCTGGTGATGTTCGTGGGCTGGGAAGGCGTGGGATTGTGCAGCTATTTGCTGATCGGGTTCTACTTCGACAAGAAGTTCGCCACCGATGCCGGCAACAAGGCGTTCATCGTGAACCGGATCGGCGATTTCGGTTTCTCGCTGGCGATGTTCCTGATCGTCGTGAATTTCGGATCGCTCGATTTCGGCACCGTATTCACTTCGGTGACGGGTAAATCGGAAGCCACCCTCACCGCCATCGCGTTTCTTTTGCTGGTAGGCGCTTGCGGCAAGTCCGCGCAGATTCCCCTCTACGTATGGCTGCCGGACGCCATGGCCGGTCCGACGCCGGTATCCGCGCTGATCCACGCCGCCACCATGGTGACGGCTGGCGTATATATGGTGGCTCGCTCGGCCGCGATTTACACGCACGCGCCGGCGGCCATGGAAGCGGTGGCGATTATCGGATTGGCCACGGCGTTCTTCGCGGCCACCATCGGACTGGCGCAGAACGATATCAAGAAAGTGTTCGCGTATTCCACCGTTTCGCAGCTTGGATATATGTTTCTGGGCGCGGGAGTGGGCGCGTTTTCGGCGGGCATCTATCATCTGGTGACGCATGCATTCTTCAAGGCGCTGCTCTTCCTGGGCGCGGGCAGTGTGATTCACGCGTTGGGCGGCGAGCAGGATGTGCGCAATATGGGCGGGCTGCGGAAGAAGATTCCGTGGACATTCTGGACCATGATCTGCGCCAGCGTAGCTATCGCGGGCGTGCCGCCGTTTGCGGGATTTTATAGCAAGGACGCCATTCTGGCGGCGGCCGACCAGCACGCGCCGTGGATGTACTGGGTAGGCGTGATCACGGCGGGCATGACTGCCTTCTACGTTTTCCGCGCGATTTTCCTGGCATTCTTTGGCGAGTATCGGGGCAAGGCCCATCCGCATGAATCGCCCTTGGCGATGATCGGACCGCTGGTGGTGCTGGCCGCGTTGTCGCTGGCAGGCGGTAAGCTATTCAACATCCCCGAGTTCCTGGCGCCTCTGTTTCCGCTGGCCAAGGAGACGGGCGACATCGGCCCGGTGATTATCTCGGTGGCCTTCGGCTTCGCCGGGATTGGCCTGGCGGCGCTCTTTTATCTCTTCAAGCCGGGTTTGCCGGATCAGATCGTGGCCACTTTCGGCGGCCTCTATAAGCTGGTTTACAACAAATATTTCGTGGATGAGATTTACGATGCGGTGGTGGTGAATCCGGTGGTCGGCGGGTCGCGCGAAGTGTTATGGAAAGGCGTGGACGCCGCCATTATCGATGGGGCGGTCAATGGCGTAGGCAGCCAGGCGCGCGGGATTGGCGGCGTGCTGAAGCGGCTGCAATCCGGCAATATTCGGAGCTACGCGGCCTGGGTATTGCTTGGCAGCGTAGTGCTGCTGCTGGTGATGGGCGTAATGGGAGGCCTGCGATGAATCTGCTCGACATCGTTTTAGCCATCCCGCTGGTGGGCTTCCTAGCCGTGCTGCTGGTGCCGCGCGCGGCGGAAGGCGCGATCCGCGCGACCGCGCTGGCTTTTTCGCTGGTGGCGTTCGCCGCTTCGCTGGGCCTGGCATTCCAATACGAGACCATCCGTCCGGGCGAGCAATTCGTCACCGACATCGTCTGGGTGACGTCGCCCAACATCCACTACCACGTTTCGCTCGACGGACTCAGCCTCTGGCTGCTGATCCTGGCAACTTTCCTGACGCCCATCTGTATCGCGATCTCCTGGAAGTCGATCCAGAGCCGCAGCAAAGAATTCTTCGCTTTCATGCTGCTGCTGGAATTCGGACTGACCGGCGTATTCGCGGCGCAGGACCTGTTCCTGTTCTACGTGTTCTGGGAAGTCTCGCTGGTCCCCATGTATTTCCTGATTGGCATCTGGGGCCACGAACGGCGCATTTATGCGGCGGTCAAATTCTTCCTGTACACCATGGCCGCTTCGGTGCTGATGCTGACCGCCATCATCTACGTTTATAACCACACCGGCACTTTCAACTATCCGGACATCCTGGCTATGCTGGCGAGCGGCAAGGTGGAGTTCAGCCCCTACCAGCAGATGCTGCTCTTCCTGGCATTCTTTCTGGCTTTCGCGGTGAAGGTGCCGATCTTTCCGCTGCACACCTGGCTGCCGGACGCGCACGTGGAAGCTCCCACGGCCGGTTCGGTGATGCTGGCGTCCGTGATGCTGAAAATGGGCACGTATGGGCTGGTGCGATTCTGCCTGCCCATGTTTCCGAGCGCGGCGCGCGCTTGCGCACCCTGGATCGTGGTGCTGGCCATTATCGGGATCGTTTACGGGGCGCTGGTCGCCATGGTGCAGCCGAACATGAAGAAACTGGTGGCCTATTCGTCGGTCAGCCACCTCGGCTTCGTGGTCCTGGGTATTTTCTCGTTCACGCAGATCGGCATGGATGGCGCGGTGTACCAGATGCTGAATCACGGGATCTCGACCGGCGCGCTGTTCGTGCTGGTGGGCTACCTGTACGACCGGCGGCATTCGCTCGCGATCGCGGATTATGGCGGCGTGGCCAAGGTGGCGCCGTGGCTTTCGACGGCCTTCATGATTACCATGCTGGCCAGCATCGGATTGCCCATGCTCAACAACTTCGTAGGCGAATTCCTAGTGCTGCAGGGCTCGGCGCAAGCCAATTTCCACTGGACCATATTCGCCTCCATCGGCGTGATCCTGTCGGCCTGTTACATGCTGTGGCTTTACCAGCGCGTGTTTTACGGCGAGACGCCCGATGAGGTACGGCATCACATCTTCGACCTGACGGGGCGCGAGTGGGCGGCCATCGTACCGCTGATCGCCATGATGGTCTGGATGGGCATGTATTCGCAATCGTTCCTGCCGGCCGTGCGGAAGACCACGGCGCGGATTCTGGATCAGACCCACGTGAACGTACAGATCCGGGTGCAGTCGCCCCCGGTTCGCGCGATCTCCGCCGAGGTGGCCCATGCCCGTTAGCATCGCACCCGCCGGCATCGAGTATCTCCGGTTCCTGCCGGAGATCATCCTGGTCGTGGCTGGTACCCTGCTGATGGTGCTGGATGTGATCCTGCGCAAGCAAGCGCGGGAGATCTACGGGCACATCTCGATTCTGGCTCTGTTGGCGGCCATGGCCGCCGCGGTGTTCGCCTACTCGTCGCCCGGGCCGGCATTCTCCGGCATGCTGATGGTGGATGGATTCGCCACCTTCTTCCGGGTGCTGGTGATCGGCGTCGGCATCCTGACCGTACTTGCGTCTTACCGCTTCCTGCAACGTGAAGGCGCGGAGCCCGGCGAATATCACGCCCTCTTATTATTTTCGATCGCCGGCCAGTGCGTCATGGTTTCCGCCAATGAACTGATCATGATCTTCATCGGCCTGGAAATCTCGTCGATCGCGAGCTACGTGCTGGCCGGTTATTTGCGCGACGATCAGCGCGCCAACGAGGCGGCGCTGAAGTATTTCCTGCTGGGATCGTTCGCCACCGCATTTTTTCTGTACGGCGTCGCGGTGGTCTACGGCATGACCGGATCGACCTACCTGAACGCGATCCGCATGGCTCTGGTTGGCAGTCCCACGGCGCCGGCACCGGTGTTCATCGGGGTCGCGGTGGCGTTGATGTTCGTGGGCCTGGGCTTCAAGGTTTCCGGTGCGCCGTTCCAGGTCTGGGCGCCGGACGTTTACCAGGGCGCGCCAACGCCCGTCTCCGCGTTCCTGACGACGGGTCCGAAAGCGGCGGCATTCGCCATATTTCTGCGTATCTTTATGACGGCTTTCGAGCCGATCGCGCGCGATTGGTATCCACTGTTCTGGGGATCGGCGCTATTGTCGATGACTATCGGCAACTTCGCCGCGCTCACGCAGTCGAACGTGAAACGGCTGCTGGGTTATAGCTCGATCGCACATGCCGGATACGTGTTGGTGGCGCTGGCCGCCCGCTCAAGCGGGGGCACGGCCGCGGCCATGTTCTACCTGGCCGCATATGCCTTCATGAATATCGGCGCATTCGCCGTGGTTTCGCACCTTTCGGGCAAGGGCGAGCGTTTCCTGAGCGTGGACGATTTCGCAGGTCTGGCGGTGAAAGAACCCGGTACGGCCGCTCTGCTGACGATTTTCCTGCTGTCGCTGATCGGCGTGCCGCTCACCGGCGGCTTCTTCGGCAAATTCTATATCTTCAAAGCCGCTCTGAGCGCACACCTCGTTTGGTTGACGGTGTTGGGACTCTTGAACAGCGCCGTGGCGGCGTATTACTATCTGCGCATCCTGGTGGCCATGTACATGCGCGAGCCTTCCGAAGCGACCGCCGAATTGGAGCCGCTGTCATTGGGCTTGCGGGCGGCGCTGGTCATTCCGGCGTTAGGCACTCTGTTCCTCGGCATCTTCCCGGCTTGGGTGATGGACTTTGCGGGCAAGTCGTCCGCGCTGGTGAAATAGAAGCACCGGCGGCCTCACTCGTAGCGTAGCGCCGCGATGGGATCGAGGCGCGGCGCTTTCATGCCGCGGGTGTTTATGATGCGCTCGGTTAGGAGAAGCGTACCCATCTTGCGCGTGCCGCTACATGGACTCCCGCCATGGCAGCACACGATTGCTTTGGAAGCTGCGGCGGCAGCGCCATGCTTGTGTTTGAGGCCAGCGCTGGGACGCTCCCTAACGGTCGCGGCTCGGCCGCTTGGGATCAACTTCTCCACTTTCAAGTTTAGTTAGGCCACCTTGCGGAGCCGGCTCACGCGGCCCACTTCCACCCACTCGACCACGAAGATGTTGCCTTCGTGATCGAAGCACGCGCCGTGCGGACACACGAATTTGCCAGGCGTAAAGTGGTCGCGGCTCTGCTTGCGCAGATCGGTCCACGTCTTGGCCGCGCTATCGTCGCCCAAGTGTTCGATCACCTGGTTCTCGCGGTCGATGAGGGTCACGCGCGCGCCCAGGTCCGGGATCACGAACTCGCCGTGCCGCTCGCTGAAGTGGCAGGGCAGGTTCACGCCACCCACGAAGCTTACATGTTTGCCGTCCAGCGTGAAGTATTGCAGCCGCGCGTTGGCGCGGTCGGCCACCAATAGCAGCGGCTGCGGCCCACGCAGGTCCACGGTGATGCCGTGCGGGCAATCCAACTGGCCGGGCTCCTTGCCTTTGCCGCCGAACGTGCGGATAAACTCGCCCTTGCCGTTGTACTGGTTGATGTAGCTGGAGCCGTAGCCATCGCCCACGTAGATATCGCCGTTGGGTGCGATGGCCAGATTGGTGGGGCTATATTTAGTGGCCGGCTTGCCATCTTTATCGACCTTGTAAAACTCGGATTCCTTGGGGTAGCCGAGCGTGAAGACTTCCTCGCCATCGAGCGTCGTCTTCACCACGATCGCGCGCTTGGTGTCGCACAGATAGAGAAACTCCCGGCTGCCTTCCCGGCGGATGTGCAGCCCGTGCGCGCCGCCCTGGAACTGCTTGCCCCACGACTTCACGAACTTGCCCCGATGGTCGAAGACCACCATGGAATCGTGGCTCTCGCTCGCGTCGTTGACCGTGTGGTGCACGTAGATGCGCGCCTGAGAATCTTCGCAGACGCCGTGCGTATTGCCGTACTTGATGTTGGCCGGCAGTTCGCCCCAATCGTGCGTGCACTCGTACTTGTGATCGCCCTCGCCCAGGACCGGTTTGGCGCTACCGGATTTGTTTTGCGCTCCGAGAATGATCGGGCCGCAGCCGGCCAGCGCGCCGGCGCCGATTCCGCGAATAAATCCGCGGCGGGATGTTTCTGGCATGTACCCTCCGTGCTTCTGCGTGCGCTATTTTAGCAGAATGTGTTTTCATAGTGATGTGACTGTCTCGACGTTCAGCTTTCCCACCGCCATCCTGTTCGGCGCGGGCGCAGTCGGCCGCCTGCCCGAGGAATTGAGCAAGCGGGGCATTACGCGTCCGCTGCTGGTGACCGACGCCGGCCTGGCGCGCACTCCGGTGTTCGAGCGAGTCGCGAGCCTGGCGCCCGGCGCGGCGGTCTTCTCTTCCGTGGATCCGAATCCTACCGAAAGCAACGTACTCGCGGGCCTGGCACTTTATCAGCAGAATCGCTGCAACGGCATTGTCGGGGTAGGCGGCGGATCGCCCCTGGATGCGGCGAAGGCCATCCGGCTCAAAGTCACCCACGAGCTCCCGCTGGCCGAATACGACGATCTGCTGGACGGCGCGGATCGCATTTCGGCGAACGTGCCGCCCTTGATCGCCGTTGCGACCACGGCGGGCACCGGCAGCGAAGTATCCCGCTCCACCGTGATTACGATTACGGCCACGAACCGCAAGACCGTGGTCTTCAGCGCTCACCTGATCCCCACGCTGGCCATCGCCGATCCCGAGCTGACCTTGGATCTGCCGCCGCGCCTGACCGCGGGCACCGGCATGGACGCGTTCACGCACAACGTGGAAGCTTACATTTCGAAGGGCTACCATCCGATCTGCGACGCCATCGCGTTGTCTGGCGCGCGCATGGTTTGGGAGAATCTCCCGCGCGTGATGGCCGATGCGCGGGACCTGGACGCACGCTCCCAAATGATGATGGCTTCCATCATGGGGGCCATCGCATTTCAGAAGGGGTTAGGCGCCGTGCATTCGCTGGCGCACCCGCTCTCGTCGGATTGCGGTATGCATCACGGCACGGCCAATGCGGTGCTGCTGCCGTTCGTGCTGGAGTTCAATCGTCCGGCAGTCGAGCGGCGCCTGCGGGATCTGGAAGCACAGTTCGGCGGGGGCGAGATCGTCGCCGCGGTCCGCGATTTGAACCGGCGCGTGGGCATCGCGCCCCATCTGCGGGATTATGGTGTGACTGAAGCCGTGCTGCCGGCGCTGGCCGATAAGGCGATTCAGGATGGCTGTCATCTGCTGAACCCCCGCCCTTGCACGCGTGAGGATCTGCTGGCGCTGTACCGCGCGGCTTTGTGATAGTTTCAAGCGGCGGGCGGCCTGCGAGACCGCCGCTGCAAAGAGTCCGCCTCACCACAGCGAAACCCGCTACACTAGCAGTTGTCAGATGCAAGTCTTGCAAGCGGGACAATACAAGCTGATCTTCCTGGAATTGGAACCGGAGCTGGTGGCCAACATCGCCAAGCAAGCCGGATTCGATACCAAGCTGAAGGACACACAACGAAGTATCACGCTGGATCTTACGGCGGCGGGCCGGCAAGCGCCCCTGCTGCTGTTCGACGCCGCCGATCCCGCCAACCTCGGCTGGTTCTCGCGCTGCCAGTTTTATATCGATGGGCGCAGCGGCGGCGTCATGCAGACGCCCATCAGCCTGGCCAACAAGCGCGACCGCGGCGGTAAGGCGCAGCCCAATTCCGTGCGCGTGAATATCGCCAAGGAACTGCCCGCCAGTTTCCGGCTGCCCGGCAAGCAGCCCCTCACCGAGCAAGTTCTCTATGCGCTCCTGTTCAACTTCCTAAATGCGCTGATGAAGACGGGCGTGGCCGTCTGCGGTGGAAACGCCGTGCAGGCGCTGGCCGGCCGTACCGAAGGCATCGGGCCGCGCAACTGACCGTCATTTCTGCAGCGTGAAGGTCACATCGATCGTGGTGGCCACTTCTACAGGATCGCCGTTCAAAAACGTGGGCCGGAAGGTCCACTGTTCGACCGCGGCCAGGGCCGCCGGAATCAGCAGCGGGTGTCCGCTGACCGCGCGCAGGTTGAGGATGGCGCCTTCGCGCGAGATGACGGCTTCCAGGCGCACGGTTCCCTCGATGCGCGCCGCCCGGGCGAGTTGGGGATAAACAGGCCGCGGTCCGGAAAGCAGCTTGCCTTGCTGCACGGATCCCCCCACCTTGATGCGCGGCGGCGTGGCCGGCGGCGACGGCTGCTTTTTCACGACGGGTTGGGGCGGCGGGGGCGTGGCCGTCATGGACCCGACCAAGCTGTCGATGACGCCGTTGCCCGATCCATTCGAGAAGCCAATGCCGCCGGGCAACCCCACGCCGTTGTCCGCGGACAACACGGGTTCCGAATCCTGCAGGATGACGGCTTTGTCGGGAATCTTCGTTGGCAATACCAACCCTTTAGCCGTAAACTGCGGCGGGACAACATTGGCCGGCTTCGACTGCGCCTGGGCCTGCGGGGCGTGGTGGTGCATGGCAGGGGGCGGTTCCGGCAGACTGATCCAGGAGAGGCGGTGCGGCAGCGCGTCGGTGCCCACCAGGGGAGCCAGGATGGCTACTCCGATCATCGCCAGTTGCGCTATGAACGAAACCACTACCGTCCACGGCTTACGCGTGCGTTCAGAGACACCAATAGCCTCAAACATTTCATCCTCCTTTTGACTTATCCGATTTCCGGCCGATCTGACTGATTCGACACCCGGGGGCGAGAGTAAGTTCCAGGCGGGCTTATGGAATCCTCACATCGCCCTAACGACTTCTTTATCGGGCGAAATCTATCCTGATTCAATGAGCGCACGCATACTCGTAGTGGACGACGAGCCCCAGATCCGGCGCGTGATGCGCGTCACTCTGGGCGGCGCGGGTTACGTGGTGGCGGACGCGCGCAGCGGCGAAGAGGGGATCCAAAAGCTGCGCGAGGAGCGTTTCGACCTGGTGTTGCTGGATGTCAACCTGCCCGGCATCGGCGGCATCGAAACCTGCCGGCAGATTCGCGCGCGATCCGATGTACGGGTGATGATCCTGACCGTCCGCAATAGTAACGAGGACGCCGTGGCCGCGCTGGACGCGGGCGCCGACGATTACGTGACCAAGCCTTTCAGTATGGATGTTCTGCTGGCGCGCGTGCGGGCCAACCTGCGGCGCTCCGCGCCGGTAACGGAGCCGGGGGCCGATATCGTCAGGTTCGGCAACGTTGAGATTCGCGTGACGGCCCGGCGCGTGATGGTAGATGCCAAGGAAGTCCGGCTGACGCCGAAGGAATTCGACTTGCTGCGTTTCCTGGTCTCCAACGACGATGTGGCCCTGCCGCACGAGCGCATCCTGCAAGCGGTGTGGGGACCCGACTACGGCAATGAGGTACAGTATCTGCGCGTCTTCATCAAACAACTGCGCAAGAAACTGGAGCCGGATCCAGGCCGGCCGCAGTATATTCTGACCGAGCCTTGGCTAGGGTACCGGTTCCGCATGCCGCAGGCGGAACCGGTATAAACGCGTTCCTACTGAATAAAACCGATCTTCTTCAAAGTACCCACCGGCTCCGGTTCTTCGAACTGGGTGAGGGCCATCTTCTCTCGGCCATTGACCAGGGCCACTCCGGCTGGCGCACTGACAAACGGAAAAATCTTCTTCAACTGCGGCAGATCGTTGGATACGACCGCCTTCAGATGCGTGTCGTCGAGGAAACCCTGCGCAAACTGCGGCACGTTGATAGGTACGGCCACGATGCGGGTATCGCCCCAGTTCAGTTTCGACATGCGCTTGGCGGCGTCCAGACAATGCAGGCACTCGGGGTCGAAATAGAAGATCAGAATCTTGCCCTGCTGTAGCGAATAGGGCTGACCGTTCACCGTGACCGTGTCGGGAGCCTTGGTGCCGGTCTGGCGCATGGAGACTACGCCATACGAGGCCGCCGCGAAGACTGCGATCGCACCCAGGATGGTCAACGCGGTGCGCGCGCCGCGCGCCGGCCTGGCCCATGCGCCCGCAACCACCGCCAGCAGAAGCATGATCCCGTCGCCGATAAAGAAGTTCGGACCCACGGCGCGCTTGACCCACGGAAAGCAACTGCATTCGGCGCCGACCAAGTGGTTGTACTCGATGGCGATGAAAATCATGAAAGCGATCAACAGTGCGCCGCCCAGCCACGCTCCCCAGCGCCGGAAACGCGGGACGAGCAATAGGACAGCGGTAAAGGTTTCGGCGATACCGAAGCCAAGCGCCCCCGCCAAACTTAGCGATTGCGGCACGCGCGCCTGCGCCATACGCACGGCCGCGCCGGGCGCGTCGGTCAACTTCCAAAGGCCCGACACGATAAATGTCAGTGCCAGGAGGATGGCAGCCACCCAACTCAACGTCGTCTTCCAACCAGGCAACTCGAACTCGGCCAGGCGCTGATGCGTCTGTGCCATACTGTGGTCCATGGCCTCCATTTTAACGAAATGATCGCCGCGCTGCTGTTTCTGCTGGCCGCCCTGCCGCGCGCGCAGCCGATCGACGAGAACTTCGAGATTCCCGCGCGCGACTGGCGGTACGTCCCGAGTCCGCTGACGGAACAACCAGCCATGGTGGATTGCCTCTTTCAAGCCGACCGGCAGGATGCCCAGGTGCGGCTGGTGCTGCTAAGTGAAGCGGATTTGAGCCTTTGGCGCGCGGGCCGCGACTATGAGGAGATCGCCGCCACGTCCCCCGGTCCGCACGGTATGCTGCGCACGCCGGTACACGATACGGACACGTTCGTCGCAATCGAGAACCGCGGGCCGCGGGCCGTGCGGGTGCGGTTGCGTGTGTTTCTGGAGCAGCCGCGCGTGCGGTATCTCTCGCGCGGCCGCCAACTGGCGGTGATCCTGATCAGCTTCAGCGTCTTCTTTGCGATTGTGAGCCTGTCGGCGCGCAAACTGATGCGCTCAATCAAGCGGTAAAATCGAAGGCGCTTTTCGCGGCTTCGGCAGTCTTGGCGATGTCTTCCGCGGTATGCGCGGCCGATACAAAAGCCGCTTCGAATTGCGAGGGCGGCAAGTAGATACCTTGCTCCAGCATGCGGCGATGGAATCGCGCGAATCTGGCGGTGTCGGCACGCTTGGCCGAATCCCAGTCCGTTACAGGCTGGTCCGTGAAGAACCATGTGAACATGGCGCCCACGCGATTCACTGTAATCCCCGCGGGCGCGGCGCCGGCGATAGCTGCCGCTGTGGTTTCCAACTCGCGATAAACTTCCGGATGCGCCTTCAGATAGCGCAGCATGGCCAGACCCGCGGCCACTGCCAGCGGATTGCCCGATAGCGTACCCGCCTGATACACGGGTCCGACGGGCGCCACCGAGCGCATGATATCTGCGCGGCCGCCATAGGCGCCGATGGGTAAACCGCCGCCGATGACTTTGCCCAGCGTGGTCATGTCGGGCCGGATGCCAAAACGCGCCTGCGCGCCGCCATAGGCTACGCGGAAGCCGGTCATCACTTCGTCCAGGATCAGGAGGGCCCCATGCCGCGCGGTGATCTCGCGCAGCGCTTCCAGGAAGCCCGGCTGCGGCGGCACACAACCCATATTGCCCACCACCGGCTCCACGATCACGGAAGCGATCCGGTCGCCATGCGCGCGGAAAGCGGCTTCCACGGCATCCACCGAATTGAAAGGCAACGGCAGCGTGGTATCGGTAAAGCCCTTGGGCACGCCTTGCGTATCGGCGATACCCAGCGTAGCCAGACCGGAGCCGGCCTTCACCAGCAGCGAATCCACGTGGCCGTGATAGCAGCCTTCGAACTTCACCGTAAGGTCGCGGCCGGTGAAACCGCGCGCCACGCGGATGGCCGACATGGTGGCTTCCGTGCCGGAGTTGACCAGCCGCACCATTTCCATGGTCGGCACGGCATCGCGGATTCGCTCGGCGAGGTCGATTTCACGCTCGGTAGGCGCACCGAAGCTGGTACCCGTATCGAGCGCCTGGCGCACCGCGTCGATAATCGCGGGATGGCAGTGACCGAGCAGCAGAGGTCCCCAGGAGCCTACGTAGTCGATGTATTCATTGCCGTCGATGTCGAAGATATGGGATCCCTGGCCGCGCGCGATGAACGGCGGGTTGCCGCCCACGCCACGGTAGGCGCGCACGGGAGAGTTGACGCCTCCCGGAATCACTTTCTGCGCGCGTTCAAAGGCCGCTTCGGATTTGGTGCGAATCATGTTCTGTGTCTAAGGCTGGGCCTTGCCGGGCAGCAGGCGGCTGAGGCCGAGGCTCATGGCGATCTCGTAGAGGCTGCCATTGAGATTGCGCATGAGGCGGTTCTTCAATCCCAGGTAAGGCTGCGTGCCTGCGAATAAATCCTGCATGACGCCGTTGAAGCGGCTGCTGCGGCGGGTGAATTGCACCATGCGCTCCGGTACCGACCCGAACAGGAAGCGCCCCAGGAAGACGCGCTTGGCGAGGCGCGAGCCGAACTCCAGGTCGGCTGCGAAATCCCGCCGCAGGCTGCGCCGGTAAGATTGCAGTTTCTCCGCCAGGCCGCCGAGTTCGGAGAGCAGTGCTTTGGCGGCCAGATCGGCCGAACGCAGCGCGTAATAGATGCCTTCGCCGGTGACGGGATCGACCAGACCGGCCGCATCGCCGACCGCCAGCCAACCGTCACCCGCCACGCGATTCTTCTTCCACGCCGGCGTCTCAAGCGACGGCAGCAGGTGGCTGTAAAACGCCGCTCCCTTCCAGCAGATGCCGCGCTGCGCCATGTAGTTCTCCAGGCGCTTGCGCAGCGACGCGGCCGGCTCGCCCTTGCCGCAAATACCGATGGAGAGATGGCCGCAGCGCGGGAAGATCCAGATGTAGCCTTCCAATTGGGGCAGAAACTGAATATCGATTTGGGATTGATCCCCGGGCACGTAGTAGCCCAGGGCGGACATGGAATCGCGGGAGGTGAGCTGGGTGCCGAAATCGCGCAGCGGATTGCGCGCGCCGGTGGCGATCACGCAGAAGTCCGCGTCGAGCGCGCCGCTGTTGGTGCGCAGGCGCCAGCCCAGGCCCGCGCGCTGGATTTCGAGCACACGGGCTTTTTCAATGCGGGCGCCGGCGCGTTCGGCGCGTTCCAGCATCATGCGGTTCAAATCGATACGGGAGTAGATCAGCAGCGGCTCGCTCAGGCGCAGCGTGGCGGCCTTTGCGCGCGGAGCGGCCAGAACGGTTTCCGTAACGATCTTTTTGGGCGTGTTGTTTTCAATCAGGAACGGATACGTGTGGTAGGCCTTGTAAGTGAGGCCGCCGCCGCAAGGCTTCTCCCACGCCAGTTTCTCGTCAAATACGACAGTGTCCAGGCCCGCGGAGGCCAGCCGTTCAGCCGCGAAGGCCCCGGCCGGACCGCCGCCCAATATGGCGATTCGTTTCATTGCGGGCCGCTCGGCGGTGGCACCGTGGGATGTCCTGGAGGCAGCGCGCCGGGACTGCCCTCACCTTGGGGCATACCCATGCCCCCGTGCGGGCTGGCGCTCCCCATCCCGCCATGCGGATTCTGACCGCCATTCGCGCGCGGCTTGACCACCCAGCGGTCGCCTTTCTTTTCCAGTGTGTAGCGGATCGACATGGGCTGAGCCGCGGAGGAGTCCTTCGGCGAGAATGTGACGGTGGCGTCCACCTCGTTCTGGCGGAAGACCATCGACGCGACGGTCACGTTCATGGAGGAGACGTTGAGACCCTGGCGCGTCGAGAGGTAATCCAGGATGCCTCGCTTGACGGCATCTTCGTTTCCGATATCGCGGTGGCAGCCGGCCAAAGCGACGCAGAGCAGCACGGGAACTAGCATTCTCACGATCTTGATTATACCTGTGCGCGGTGCGCCAGGTGGCGCGGGCCCGGAAAAGCCCAACTTCGCCGGTGATGTAGGGCGCCGCAACCGAGTTGTCACGAGGTCGAGGCTCACCGAAACCGGGCATCGATGCGCACATTTAGCTGTTAAGTTGGAACCGCAGCGCCGAAGGCTGTTTGGCTATACCGCGCAGGAGATCGCGGGCCGATGACGATTTGAATTGGTGGCTCTCGAAGACCAAGAACTGATGCGGCAGCGCCGCCAATTGCTTCTGGCGGCGATTTCTGATTATTTTTTCTGGACCGCTGCACCCGGCTCGGCGAACCGTTCGCACGACTACATCATTAGGGGCACTATGTGGTTTGCCATGCGGGGTTAACTGCGAGGGGCGGGCCGTGGAGCGGTGCGGTTGGCGGCCATGCCGGAGGCGCGCGGTATCCCGGGACTCCGCCGTCGCACGCCGCCTTCTCCATGGAGTCGCGTAATACCTGCAAGAGAGAGCCAGCCCTAAAGGGTTTGGCCAGAAAGCCGTCGTACTCCATAATTTGAATGCGAACGATCTCGTCATCCACGAAACCCGACATAAATACGATCGGAATATTGGGGCGAAGCGACTGTATATCGCCGGCCATTTCCGCGGGCCGCACTCCCGGCATGCGAACGTCGAGCAGGGCCACGTCAATGTGCACATGTTTTTGTTCGGCCAACCGGATCGCGTCTTTGCCGCTACCAGCAAGCAACACACGGTAATCCGCTGCCGTGAGAATAGCATCGATCAGAAGCAGCACGGCGGGCTCGTCATCGACAACCAGAACGGTTCCGCGAGCTCCGATTTGTTTTGACGAATTCATTCCAGTACTCCTCTAAGTACGCTTGCGTACTCAACACTGAGTGCATAGTAAGCGAAATTGGCTATCAGATTATATGCTATCTTCAGTTAATTTTTTGCACAGTAACCACCAATTGCGGCTATTGACGCAAATAATTCAACGAATATGTCCGACTTTTCGAGACAGTATTGTAGTGTTATTTACTACGCCGCCCATCCAAGAAACTACGCCGGAACGCGGGTTGTGTTCCGGGCCGTAAGAGTGCCCCCCCGCCGGATAGACCGGCGTCGCCGCGAAAACTGCATCCGCCTCCGTCCACCAGCCTGGTTTTCCGCAGCAGCATTTCTTCTTGCGCAGGGTATAGATCGTGACCGTCACCGATTCCTGCAGATAAAAGAACCAGATGCCGCCGGAGGGGATTGACAAATCGCGCCATCAGTAGATAAAATCCATAGACAATATCGATTATGCGCGCGCGTCTGCATGCGGCGACAATCACGTTGCTCCTGTTGGCGTGGCCTGCAATTGCGCAGGACGCCAGGATCGCAGGCCGCGTCACGGACTCGCGCCAAACCGCAGTCGCGGACGCGGTGGTAACGGCGACGCTTGTGGATTCCGAAGCTGTGCGCCAGGTCCTGTCCAACGCCGAGGGCCATTTCCAAATCGGCAGGCTGCCGCCCGGGCAGTATCGAATCGAAGTCGTGAAACCCGGCTTCAAGCCGCTATTGCGTAGCGGTGTGGGGCTGGGTGCAGGTGCGGTCGCCACCCTGGACCTTAAGATGGCCGGGACGGCTGTCTCCGAATCCGTGGGTCTGGAGGTCCGCCAGGACGCTGCCGGCTTTCCGGTCGTCTACGTATGCGGTCCGCCCGGCGATTCGGGCTGCGAAAGGCCCTTCCCGGACGACCCGGGTGCCATGCTCGACCTGATCCCTGTCCGGGTCTATCTGCCTTAAACGCGCGCCGTCGCGTGCAAGACTAAACAGATTTTATAGACCTGCCATGATACAATCCAGTTGGTTGCGGGGGTGCGACCATGCTGCGTCTCCCTGTTCTAGGCGGTCTCCTCATGCTGTGTGCGCGCGTTCTGGTGGCCGCTTCCCCGGTTGGCGTCTACCTCGACTTTGAGGAACCCCCTGCCCCAAAAACGTTGGATGCGATGCGGGACGAGGCCTCCGGCATCCTCGACAGGGTGGGTATCCGGATCGCATGGCGGCTGGTATCCGAAAATCAGGGGGACGAACCTTTTGAGCGGCTGGTGGTGGTTAAGTTCACGGGAAAATGCGCTTGCGGCGGCTTCCTCCATTCGACCCGCGAGGTTCTGGTATTAGGCACTACCGCCGTGGATTCCGGCCGCGTGCTTCCCTACAGCCAGGTGCGCTGCGACGCGGTGCGCCGCTTGTTTCCAGAAATCGAATATGCCGCCGATCGGCGGATGGGCGAGGCGGCGCTCGGCCGTGTGCTGGGCCGGGTTCTCGCGCACGAACTCTATCATGCCGTGCTCGGCACCGTGCATCACAGCGCTTCAGGGCTGGCCAAAGGGTTTCAGAGCTCGGTGGAGCTGAAGTCCGACGAGATGGCTTTCGATGGCGGCGATTGGGAACTGCCGCCGGCCGCCATTAAGTGATTTCATTCCACAACGGTCCCGTAGGGCACCAGCGTCTTGACTCCTTCGCTGTTCTCCTGCCTGGATATTTTCCAATTGCCGCCGGCCTGTTCCAGATAATAGTTTTGCGCTTCGTTGCGGTCACGATACACGAACTCCACGCGCAGGCGAACTTCGCGCTCCGTCGTGGGCTGCGGCTCCTGGATCGCGACGCCCTTCACCGATGCGTTGAAGCTGCGAATGTAGCTAGCCAGGGCACCTTCTCCCTTCTCGGCGACGATCTGCCGCAGGGTACTCTGCATTTGTCCGGTGTAGCAGCCCAGATAGGCGCGCACATCGCCATCGCGCGCCGCGTCCATCATCCGATAAACGGTGTCTTGCGGACTCGCGCCGGCCGGCGCGCGCGCAGCCACCAGATTGGAGAGCGAAGCCGCGTTGGCCTGCCAGCCGCCCCGTTTCATGGCCACCAGCGCCAGCGCGCCCAGTAAAATGCCCACCGTGGCTATCTGCGCTTTTCGTTCGCGTGTCATGGGTTCTTCCTCGCCGGCGGCGGGTCGCCTTTCCGGATGATGGTCAGGTCGAAGTTTCCGTTCTTATCCACGATCAGCTTCTTGATTTTCGGCAGCACCTGTTCCAGAGTTTCCAGATAAAGGCGCTGGCCGTTCACCGCCGAAGCGCGCGCATACTCTCCCGCCACCAGATCGAAACGGGCTGCATCGCCGGTGGCTTCGTCGATCTTCGTTTTCTTGTAGGCGGCCGCCGATTCCGTCATCTGCCGCGCTTCGCCGCGGGCCTTGGGGATCTCGTCGTTGGCGTACCCCAGCGCTTCGTTGTAGATTCTGGCGGCATCCGCCCGCGCGCTGGCGACGTCCCGAAATGCCTCGGCGGCGTCCGGCGGCGGCGTCATGCTTTCGATGTTGATGCTGGCGATGCGCACGCCCACTCCGTAAGCGTCGATCAGCTTCTGCGCGGCCGCGCGGGCTTCTTCCTGAATGGCAGTCTTATCGGTGGTCAAGACCGCGTCGAGCAGCACGCTGCCGATCTCCTGCTTCGAATAGCGGACAAAGGCGGTGTCCTTCTCGTTGAACCGATGATCTCCGCGAATGTTGCCCTGTTCGCTGGCAATCCGTTCGGCCTGGTCGGACAGGAAGTTCGTGGCGCCGGGCAGATTCGGAAGTGGGTAGAGCGCCAGCAGGTTGGTAGCGACGGGATCCCACAGGGTCATGGGAACCTGTTTGCCCGGAAAAGGCGTGCGCACATATCCCGATCCGTTTGGATTCGCGACGGTGGATGCGGGGTCGTATATGGGCGTGCTGAAGATCCCCGCGCGCTGGCTCAGAGTCGGCACCGTGGCCAGTTGGGGCGCAATCTCCACCGACTGCAGGCTCTGCCAACTGGCAAAAAAGAAGGTGCGGTCCTTAATGATAGGTCCGCCGAAGGTGGCTCCAAACTGGTTCTGGTTGTAGTTGGGCTTCTGCCCGTGTACCTGGAAGTACGGTGTGGCGTCGAAAAAGGAATTCCGTAAGTAGTCCCACACGCTTCCGTGAAATTGGTTCGTACCGGATTTCAGGGTTACGTTGACCACCGCCCCAGCCGCCTGTCCGAACTCCGCGGAGAACGTGCTGGTCTCCACCTTGAATTCCTGCACGCCGTCGATGACCGGTTCGATCGCCTGCGCCGCCGAACTATCGAAACCCACGATCTTGTTCTTGTTGTCGATGCCGTCGAGCAAATACGTATTCTGAATTTCACGGGCTCCGTTCGCGATGAACGTATCCCGTTCCGCGCCGCGCCGCGATGGCGATGTGCCGGCGCCGAGAGTCGCTAACTGAATATAGTTCCGGCCATTCAACGGCAGGTTCTCCATGGTTGCATCATCCACCACCTGCCCCATTGAGGAATCCTCGGTTTGGAGCAGTGGAGCCCCTCCTTCCACCGTGACGACCGTGTTCGTCTGCCCTGGCGATAGCGAAAAGTCGATGTTCAGGCGGTCCTGCACGCGCAGATCGATGCCCGCGCGGGTTTCTGTGGCGAAACCGGCGGCCGAGGCCGAGACCGTGTATTTACCGATATGCAGCGCAGGCGCCGAGTAGAACCCGTCGTTGTTGGACAGCAGCGAAACCGCTATACCGGTCTCGGGTTCGATGATCCGCACCGCCGCGGCCTGCAAAACGGCTCCCGTCGAATCCCTGACTGTGCCCGATATCGACCCTGTATCTAATTGAGCGTACAGGGTTTGCATCGCGGCAAAAGCTGCCAGCAGGGCGATCCTGAGAGCGTTGGAATAGCGCATTCGTGTTCTCCGTTTCAATTACTTCTATTTAGTAGATAGATTTAATAGTCTATTCGTCCAACAGAGTTCTGTAAAGACCCACGTATTCGTGGTGCTTACTATATTATTTTGGGTGTTTCAACTGGCGATTGACACGGATCTGGTGGTCATTGCCCGCCTATTTGGGTGGCGCCGCGGCGGAGTTACCTGGCAAGTAAGGCCGCGTGGAAATCTCCGCATGCCCCTCGGTGAGCGTCACGGTCTGGTCTGCCGGAACGTGACTCCATTCCTGCTTCTTGCCGGTCGGCCAGCGCACCTCGATGCGATCCACCGTGCGCACCGCTCCAAGGCCGAAGTACATCGCCTGCTCGTTCTGCGACAGGTAGCTGCCGCCGCTAAATATCTCGTCGATCTGCGTCCGGCCCCCGGCCTCGATCGTGGCGCGCGCGCCGATGGCCATACGGTTGGAGGTGGTGCCCACCAGGCGCAGGCGGATGGAGTGCCGGCGGGGGCCGAGATTCTTCAGCAGGCTGGGCGGCTGGTTCATATTCACGATGACGATTTCAGGCCGGCCGTCGCCGTCGACGTCTCCAACCGCCAGGCCGCGCGCGGGCCGCGCCTGTTGAAAAGCCGGTCCGGCCTCGTTGCTCATGTCCTCGAAGCGCCCGTTGCCGAGGTTCCGGTAGAGCAACGTCTTTTGCAAGTAGCGGTCGCCCACCGGCGAGTTGTCCACTTCCGGATAAACATGCCCGTTGGCCAGCACGATATCCTTCCAGCCGTCTTCGTCGACATCCGTGAAAGCGATTCCCCAGCCCAATAACTGGTTCTTGCCCAGCCCCACCTGTTGCGAGATATCGTTGAAGAAAAGGCTGCCGTCGTTCTCGTAAAGCGAAGGCAGGTCCCCCGAAAAGTTCGACTTGGCAATATCGAGGAAGCCGTTGCCGTCGTAATCCGCCACCGCCACGCCCATGCCCGCTTGCAGCCGCCCGTCGTAATTGTAAGCCACGCCGGCCTCCACGCCGCGCTCCTCGAAGGTTCCGTCGCCCCGATTGTGATACAGCAGGCTGGGGGTCATGTCGCAGGCCACGTAGATGTCGGGCCAGCCATCGTTGTCGAAATCGGCGGCCACCACGCCCAGGCCATATCGCCCGCCCGGCTTGAGGATACCGGCCTGCTCCGAGACGTCCGTGAAGGTGCCGTCCCGATTGTTGTGAAACAGCGCGTTCCGGCCCTTCGGCAAGCCGCTGGGACCGCACATCACCGGCAGCCCCTTCCAGACACAATTCGGATTGGCTCCGGCGGGCGGCGTCGCGCTCAGATCGAGATCCACGTAATTGGAAACGAACAGGTCGACGTAGCCGTCGCGGTCGTAATCCAGAAAGGCGCAGCCAGTGCCCCAGCGGGTGCCCGACACGGGCAGTTTCGCCTGGGCGGTGACGTCGGCGAATTTTCCGTTGCCCAGGTTCCGATAGAGAATGTTGTGGCCGTAATAGGTGACCAGCATATCGGGCCGCCCATCGTTATCGTAGTCGGCCACGCAAACACCTTGTCCCCAGCCTTCTTGCGTGATGCCGGCCTGGCGCGCCATTTCTGTGAAGTGGCCATTTCCATCGTTGTGATACAACTGCGACGTTACCGGGGGTTGGCGGCCGTCGCGGTGCAGCGTGGTGCCGTTGACGATGAATATATCGTTGCGTCCGTCGCCATCGAAATCGAAGATCGCCGCGCCTGTCCCGGTGGTTTCCAGAATGTAGTCTTTTTTCGTCACGCCGCCGAAAGTATTCGGGATGTCGAGACCGGAGGACTTGGCGATATCCACAAAATCGATGGGCGCCAACGGGTTGCCCGCGAGAAGGTCCACCAGCAGAAAGGCAGTCGCAAGCGCCGCTGCGGCCAGAAGGATTCGAAGCACTTGACCCATTCTAAGACAGAAGCCGGGATCCAAAGATACAATAAGAGCAGCCGGATCCATGTGGATTTTCCTTCTCCTTCTTTGGGCCGATCCCGCCGCTTTCGACAACACCTTGCGCGCCGGCCTGGAAGCTCTGCGCAGCAACAATTTGCAGGCCGCGCGCACGCGGCTCGAAGAGGCCGCGCGCATACAGCCCGCCAGCCCGCAAGCCTGGATGGGACTCGCCCAGACTTACTGGAAATTGAAGTTGCCCGATCTAGCGCAAACAGCCGCCGCCAAGGCCGAATCCGCCGCTCCGGATAGCCCCGTAGTGCTGCACGGCCTCGCCTACTTCTACTCGGAAACGGGCGACGTTGCCAGAGCGGCTTCCCTCGAAGCGCGTTATGCCGGGAAAACTCCGGCCGACCACGAGGCATTCCCGCGCGCCATCGGCCTTTACCTGCAATCGAAGCAAACCAAGCCGGCCATCGCGTTGGCCGCCAAAGCTCTGGCCCTGGAGGATCGCGCGGACGTGCATGAACTGCTGAGCGAAGCTTATGAAATGGACAGCCAGACCGCGAATGCCGTCGCTGAAATGCGCAAGGCCATCAAACTGGATGGCTACCAGGAGTCCTACTATTTCGGCCTCGCCCAGCTTTACCTGCGGCATCGGGATGCAGGAGCTGCGGTCGAGACGCTTCAGGAAGGGCGCGGGATCTTTGCGCGCAGCGCGCAACTGGAGCTGGCGCTGGGAGTCGCCTACTACGGGCTGCGCCGCTTTTCGGACGCCGCCGATTGTTTCCTGCGCACCCTCTCGATCGCGCCGGAGGTGGAACAACCCTACGTCTTTCTAGGCCGGATGCTCGATCAAGCGGACGATAGGCTGCCGCAAGTGACCGCGGCTTTCGCTGCGCGGGCCGCATCCAAGCCGGACGACTATCTCGCCAGTTTTCTTTATGGCAAAGCCCTCTCCATGGGATTGGGGGACCGCCGCCAGATAGAGGCCCTGTTTCGCAAGTCGATCGCGCTGCGAGGCGACTTTTGGGAGTCGCATTACGAACTCGGCATCCTGCTCGAACGCGGACACGATTTCGCGGGCGCCGCCGGAGAACTCCAGCGTGCCATCGAACTCAACCCCGGCAGCCCCACCCCCCATTACCATCTCGCGCGGGTCTACGAACGGCTGGGCAAGAAGACCGAAGCGGCCGCGGAACTCGCCGCGCATGCGCGCCTGAGCGCCGAGGAAACCAGCGCGATCCGCAGCCAGGAACGCGCTCTCACCCCGTTGGAATTGCCGGCCCGGTAGCGCGCGCCGGAGCGGCTGACATGGGCGTAGAATTGGACAATGCTTGCCGTTGGTTTGTTATTCTTCCTGGCTGGTTCCCGTGGCGAACTCCTCATTCGTGAGGTGGCTTTATCGGGTCGCGTGATGCAGATCGGCGCCACATCTTCCCAGCGCCTCTCGCCGCCTCGCGAGGTCGCGCCGGGCGCGCCGCCGCTAGTCGGATTTCGCTTTTTCGAGGGCCGGGAGCGGCATCGCTTCAGCGGACTGGACCTGGTGATCGACGATGCGGGCCATTAGCGCCTGGCTCCTGCTGACCGTGGCCGCGTCCGCGCAGCAGGATCCGCTCGAGAAGGGTATCGCCGAATTCCATCGCGGCGCATATGCCGCGGCCCAGGCTTCGCTCGACCAAGCACCGGATAGCCCCCAACGCAGGGCTTTCATGGCGCTGGCGCGCGCGGCCGGCGGAGATTGCGAGGCTGCCCGTTCCGATTTGGCCCGGCAGTTCGCGGAGACGCCGGATGCGGAACTGCGCCGCCTCACCGGCCTGGCCTTGTCGCAATGCGATCTGGCCCGGGAACATTACGACGATGCCTTTGCCGTAGTAACGCGCTTGAAGTCGCTGTATCCGGGCGATGCGGACGTCCTTTATCAAGCAGCCCGCCTGCACATGAAAGCCTGGAACGACACGCTCTTCCAGATGTTTCAGAAGGCGCCTTCTTCCTACCGGGTAAATCAGATCTCCGCGGAAATCTTTGAAATCCAGGGCCGCTACGCGGAGGCGGCCGCGGAATATCGCAAGGCCATTGAAAAGAACTCCTCCGCCCTCGACTTGCATTTTCGTTTGGGCCGGGCCCTGCTGCTTCAGTCGCATTCGCCGCAGAATCTGGCACTGGCGCGGCGGGAATTCGAAGCGGAATTAAGTTTGAATCCCAACGATGCCGTGGCCGAATACGAAATCGGCCAGATTCTGCTGGCGGGCCAGGATGCCGCGGCCGTCCAGCGTTTCGAGCGCGCCGCCAGCCTCGACCCCGGCTTCGCGGAAGCCCTGCAGGCCCTGGCCAAGTTGCGGATGGACGCAAAACAATACGGCGAGGCGATTGCGCTGCTCGAAAAAGTGGTGCATCTCCAGCCCGGCAACGAAGCCGCGCATTACAGCCTGATGATGGCTTATCGCAACGCCGGACGGGCGGCGGATGCCGCAGGCCAGCAAGCCGTGCTCGACAAATTGCGGCAGGCGCCCGAGGGCGAGTTTACCGATTTCCTGAAGCGCCTGGGGGACAAGGCGCCCCCGCAGTGACCCGCTTCGAAATCATCCTGCTGTTGCTGCCCGCGGCCTGCGCGACTGCCGCGGACTTTCACGTAGACTTTCACAATGTCGCGCGCGAGGCCGGCCTGACCCTGCCCTTTCCCAACGGAGGCGACCGCGCTAAACAATACATCATAGAAACCACCGGCAGCGGCGCGGCCTTTCTCGATTACGATAACGACGGCCTGCTGGATGTGTTTTTAGTCTCCGGTCCGGGCGGCACGAACCGCCTCTATCACAACCTCGGAAACGGCAAGTTCGCCGACGTCACCAAAGAGATGGGCCTCGAGCACACCGGATGGGGCCAGGGCGTTTGCGCCGGAGACTTCGATAACGACGGTTTCACGGACCTGTTTGTCACTTACTGGGGCCAAAACGTTCTTTACCGCAATCGGGAAGGCCACGGCTTCGAGGATGTCACCGCGAAAGCCGGCCTGCGGCAGGACCGCACACGATACAACAGCGGTTGCGCGTTTCTCGATTACGACAACGATGGCCACCTCGATCTGTTTGTCGCCAACTACCTGCAGTTCGATTTCGCCACCACCCCGAAGCCGGGCGAAAATGCCTATTGCTGGTATCGCGATCTGCCGGTGGCATGCGGCCCGCGCGGCCTTCCGTTCGACCGCAACATTTTGTACCACAACAACGGCGATGGCACTTTCAAAGACGTTTCGGTAGTCTCCGGCATCGCCAAGCCCGCGCACCATTATGCGCTCGGCGTGCTGACCGGCGATTTCAACCACGACGGCCTTACCGACATCTACGTAGCCTGCGACCAGACCCCCTCGATTCTCTACATCAACCGCGGCGACGGCACTTTCGTGGATGAAGCGCCGATGCGCGGGACCGCCTTCGACGACAACGGCAACGCGCTTTCCGGCATGGGCGCGGCCGCGGCCGATTACGATGGCGACGGCTGGCTCGATATCTTTCGCTCCAACTTCTCCGACGAACGTGAAACCCTCTATCGCAATCGCGGTAACGGCGAGTTCGACGACGCCACGCTGTCCGCCGGTATGGCCCTCAACACCCGCTTCGTGGGCTGGGGCTGCGGCTTCTTCGATTTCGATAACGACGGCTGGCCCGACCTGCTGCTGGTGAATGGCCACGTCTTCCCCGAAGTGGACCGGCTGGGAACGGACATACATTATAAGGACCGCGCGATCCTGTACCACAACAACGGGAAAGGCAAATTCCTGGACATTTCGGAGTCGGCCGGTCCCGGGATTCTGGAGAAACACTCCGCGCGCGGCGCCGCGTTTGGCGATTTCGATAACGACGGCAACGTGGAAGTGCTGGTCAACAATCAGAACGAGCCGCCGTCATTGTTGAAGCAAAGCGGCAAACCCGCGGGCAACTGGGTGACGCTAAAGCTGGTGGGCGTGAAATCCAACCGCGACGCCATCGGAGCCCGCGTGCGTTTGACCGCGGGTGGACGCACCCAGGCCGGCGAGGTCCGCAGCGGCGGCAGCTACCTTTCGCAAAGCGATCTGCGGCTGCACTTCGGGCTGGGAAGCGCGCAGCGCGTCGATCGCGTGGAGATCCGTTGGCCATCCGGCGTGCGGCAGATCGCGCAGGTCGAAAAGGATCTCCCCATCAACCGCGTGATTACCCTGCGGGAAACGCGGTAGCTCAAACTCGGCCGGTCGCAATAAACCACTACTGTTTTTCAGTGCGCTTGCCGTTCGTTGAAACTGATCTGGGAAACAAAAACTCCGAAAGATCGGCATATTCTTCCGCAGGTCTTCAGTACGTGACACTAGCCACACAGAGCCATCGTATACATTGCCGTGCCGAGAGACTGAGAAATTGATTTTGACATTTGACCACTCAAGTCCATTCACTTCTCCACGTTCGGTTTGCTCCCAGCCGCTTCTGTTACCGACCGAAGCAGCCTTGCCTGCATGGGAGTGCTCTGCCGGCGTCCCGTCCCAGGGCTCGACTCGCAATTGGATGGTGAAGCCCATACAGCCCTCTGTCTGGTCCGGAAGAAAAATCACAAATCCGTGAAAAGCTGCCTCCGGGGCAAACGCCACCCAGGACGGCTGGATCATCGGCGGAATCAACCTTCTCGTGGACATAACCGACCGCAAGACGGCGGAGATTGAAGCCCATGAGCAGTTCCGCGCCATAGTCGCGAAGACCCCAGAATGTGTGACGACCATCGCGCGGGACGGAACTCTTATTTTCATGAGTCCCCCAGGTCTCGTGATGGTCGGCGCCAACGCGGCAGACGTCGACCAGTACAAAAAGCTGGATGAATTGCCTTTCGACTTCACGCGCCGAAAGATGTCCGTTTTGGTAAAGGATCCCGAAGGCAAAGCCATTCTCCTGACCAAAAGCTCCGGAAGAGGAAAGCGAAATGCCTGCGACCCTGGCGGTGGATTGATTTGTGGAGCAGTCACCCCGGCCGCAGGTGCTTCTGAGCGAAACGTCATTCCACGATGAAGCTCTGGGAGCTAGTGAAGCTGCCGTTGGGCGTGGTAATCGTGATGGGACCGCTGGTCGCCCCCTCCGGAACCCACGCCCAGACGCCCTGGCTCGAGGGGACGGTGAACTTAGAGGCGAGCGCGCCGTTGAAGCTCACCGAAGTCGCGCCCAGGAAGTTCTTGCCCCACAGAAGCACCTTTTGTCCCACGCTGCCAGACGTTGGCAGAATGCTGCCGATTTTGGGAAGCGGCGGCGGTAACCCGG
>JBEKIM010000003.1:0-55309 GCA_050011755.1 Bryobacteraceae bacterium
AGAGCAGGAAATGTGATGGCGTGTAAGGCGCGAACGCCACCGTCTTGCCGGCCAGATCCTCAATGCTGTTGATCCCTTGTTTGCCGATCACGCCATCCGCGCCGCGCGACCAATCCACCATGAAGAAGGCGTGCGCGCCGAATTTCTTATCCTGGAACTGGGCGTAATCTTTGGCCCAGACGTCGGCCGTGGTGAGCATGACGTCTACGTTGTCGGTGGCCAGCGCGGCCGCGCCCTCGGTCCAATCGTCGATGATTTTGAAGCTGACCTTGAGGCCGGACTTGTCGTAAATGGAGCCGGCGGCGGTATCCAGGCCCCCGTTCGCGACCAGACCCGCCGCGCAGCCGACCCAGATGTTGACGCGAATGCGGGCCGTATCGCAACTGGCATCGCTGGTGGCCGCGACCGGCAGTGGCTTCGACGTATCGACGGGCTCCGTGGCGGAACTACCGGAGTGCGATCCAAGCAAGCTTCGGAAATTCACGACGCCGTATTTCTGCAGGCTGTAGCCTACCAGGCCAAGCCCGACCAGGAAAATAAGGGCCCATCCTCCCTTCTCGATTTTGACAGCCATATGATCTCAGGCGCTCCTTTCGGTCTCACGCGTGCCGATGGTCTTTTGTATGGTCGGCGGAGCGGCTTCCGGCGGCACAATGCCCATCTCCACCTTGAACTGTTTCACCAACTCGTTGGCGCGCAACTTCTCGACTTCCTCGTCGATCTTGATCTTCTGCTGATCAACGTTGCCCATGGCCATTTCCATGCGGGCCTCGTTCACGGCGGTGGTCTCCTCAATCTTGCGGACCATCTCGTCGTGCGTGGCGCTGATGCCGGAGACGTCGAACTGTTCCATGACGTCGGCCACTTTCTTCTGCCATTGCGAACGGCGGTAGTCCGCGATAGCGCCCAACGCTTCGTGCGTCTTTCGGTCCTTCTCCTGCATGAACGCTTTTTTGACCGCCATGGCTTTATCGAATGCCGCGTGCGCGGTGGTGAGTTGGCCCTGGGTGCGGGAAAGCGCGCTACGCACCTGTTCGAGCTGGGTGGCAAAGCTCCCGGCCAGATCGTCGCGCCCGGCCTGAATGGCGGCCTTGGTCTTGGCCGTCAGATCGTTGATGTCATTCTTGTACTTGGCCTCTTCCCTTTCGAGCAGGGTGGCATTGGCCTTCACCATGGCGATGCTTTCGTTCATGCGCGGCACCTGGTCGTTCATGTCGCGAATGTTCTGCTCGAGGATCATTTCGGGGTTCTCCGCTACGGAGATGAAAAACCCGAAGAAGGAACGCAGCATGCGAGACAGCCGCTTAAACATAGACTCGTCTTCTCCTTACGGCTAAACGCCCGAGGTTTTCGGGGGGTCTGGCCGGGTGCCGTGCGGCACAGCCGTGGCGCCGCCGGCCGTAATCGGGTTTTCGGCCACAAAATAAGAAACGGATTCGGCGATTTTTTGTTCCTCTTGCTGCTTTTGCAGCCGCCAGGCGTAGAAACGCTCTTTCTGCTTGGCCAAATCGTCGTTGTTGGCTTGAATGCGCGCCTTGTGCTCCTGGACCAGGCGGTCTAAGTCGGCCTGGACCTGGGAGTTATCCTTCGCCAAGCGGCTTTCCAACTCGTCCAGGGCTTTCTGCTGGACGCGTTCGAAGCCATCCAGGGCGCGATCCCGCTTTACGGCATCTTCGATGATCTCTTCGATCTTGACGCCGGCGGCATCCAGGGCCAGCAGAATGGAGTTCTTCTTGACTTCGGCCGGAAGCGCGCGAATCCGCTCGCTTTGCAGCATCTCGGTGACCTTGGTGATGGTGTAGCCGTGCGCGGGCGGCTGAATTTCGGCGGCGCGATAGATCTCGTCGAAGCCCGCGGCGCTGCTGACGTGGCTCGAGAATTTCGGCTCGGCGGCCACCGAGGAGGCGATCTCGGCTACGGTTTGGGCGGGAGTCTTCACGGCCGGCGAGGCATCCTCCGGCGCGTTCGGCTCACCCGCCGGCTGATCCACCGAGAGGAATAAGTTATACCATTTCTTACTGATATAGGCCTCCGGACGCTCAGTGTACCATGACTGCCCCGCGTTTGAGGACGCTCCCTAACGGTCGCGGCTCAGCCGATTGGGATCAACTTCTCCACTATCAGTGCCGGATGGCGATGCCCAAATCCTTCAGTGCCTTGTCGGGCACCGGGGCCGGAGCGTCGCACATCAGGTCCGTGGCGCGCGCGGTTTTCGGAAACGGGATGACGTCGCGGATGCTGGTCTCACCCGCCAGGATCATCACCAGGCGGTCGAGACCGAGAGCGATACCGCCGTGCGGCGGCGCGCCGTATTCCAACGCCTCCAGGAGAAACCCGAAGCGCCGGCGGGCTTCATCTTCGCTGAATCCCAGGGCGGCGAAGACCTTAGCCTGCACGTCGCGGCGGTGAATACGGATCGAGCCGGAGCCGAGTTCGGTGCCGTTCAGCACCAGGTCGTACGACTTGGCGCGGCAGCGGGCCGGATCGCCGGTCAACTTGTCGAGATCCTCGTCGTGCACAGAAGTGAAAGGATGGTGCGCCGCGTTCCAACGATTCGCGTCGGCATCCCATTCGAACATGGGGAAGTCCAGGACCCAGAGAAACTCGAACCGGCGCGGATCGAGCAACTTGTGGCGATCGTTGTACTTCTGGGCCGCGAACAGGCGCAACTGCCCGCATGCCTGGAAAACGGTTTCCTCGGGACGATGTCCCTTGGGCTCGCCGGCCCAGCAGGCCAGCATCAGCAGATCGTTTTCCGTGGCGCCGGTCAATTCGCGCACGCGCGCCATGGGTCCGGCATAATCGCGCTCCACGCGCTTGGGATCGTCATACACGCGCAGTCCGCGCTCCACGCCGTAGGCCTTCAAATCGTCGCGCTCGCGGCGGCTGAGGGGGCCTGTTTGGGGAATCACGATGGCCACCAGGGGCAGACCGTGCGCGCTGAGACTTCCCTCGGGAAAGAGGTGCTCGACGGGATACATCGGCGGAATGCGCCGGTCGGGCTTGTCGCTGCCGTAGCTACGCATGGCTTCCGCATAAGTCAGGCGCGGGAAGGGCGCCTGCACGTCGAAGCCGGCCACCTGGCACACGCGTTGCACCAGCGGCTCGATCACTTCGAAGATGCGCTCCTCTTGCGGGAACGACATCTCCAGATCGATTTGCGTGAATTCGGGCTGGCGGTCGGCGCGCAGATCTTCATCGCGGAAGCAGCGGACGATCTGGAAATACTTGTCGAAGCCCGCAATCATCAGCAGTTGCTTGAAGATTTGGGGCGATTGCGGCAGCGCGTAGAAATTGCCGGGCTGCACGCGGCTGGGCACCAGGTAATCGCGCGCGCCTTCCGGGGTGGAGCGGGTCATGAAGGGCGTCTCGATTTCGAGGAAGCCCTGCCCGGTGAGCGATTCGCGCACGGCGAAGGAGATTTTCGAGCGCAGGATAATATTGCGCTGCATGTGCGGGCGGCGCAGATCCACGTAACGGTATTTCAGCCGGACCTCTTCGCCCACGTCCACGGTTTCTTCCATGGGGAATGGGGGCGTGCGGGACTCGTTGAGAATCCAGATTTTTTCCGCGAAGAGTTCCACCTCGCCGGTGGCCAGGTTGGGGTTGATGGTATCCGCGCTGCGTAGCGCGACGGTGCCTTCCACGGCGATGACATATTCCGGACGGACTTGTTCCGCACGGTGATGCGCGGCTTCATCCGCATCGGCCCGAATGGCGATCTGGGTGACGCCATCGCGGTCGCGCAAATGGATGAAGATGACGCCGCCCAGGTCGCGATGGCGGTGCACCCAGCCCATCAACAGCGCGCGCGAACCGGCGTCACTGGCGCGCAACTGCCCGCAAGTGTGAGTACGCCGTAAGCCGCCAAGAAAATCGAGTTGCGTTTCCATAACGAGTCGTTAGCCGCGGGGCCCAGAAGCAACCGGGCCGGCGCGAATCCGGAGGGATGAAGACCATGCTAACACGCGGCAATCCTGTACAATTCAGCGTTGGGGGGCTGGTGCCGCCTTCCGATCAATTCCCGGAGTGAGGGTCCCACGCGCGTGTCCGACAGTTCAGTTGGTATTCGCGCTTGAGGGCAACGCCTCACCTGCGGTGATCGCTAGGTTTCGAGCAGTTCACGGTTGCCGCCCTAACAGTGTTTGGGGGCAGCTTGCTTCTGTCCCCGATCACTCCTCGAGCGCGCGGTGTTGTTGCAGAAGTTGGCTCACCGTCACGATCCGGATATTGCTGAACTCGCGGAGCCTCAGTAAATCCTTGTCGCTTGTGACGATGAACTCCGACCCCGCCTCCAGCGCGCATTCCAGGATGCGGTCGTCGTCCGGATCTTCTTTGATGGCGTCAATTGCTTTCTTCGGGGTCACGAGGTTTCCCAGCATGGCAAGTTGTTCTCTTGCGAATTGCAGCCTGTACGCCTCCCACGCGAAGTCGTCACGTAGCACGGTCACGAGTTCATCCAGAATCGCGTCCGAAACGTCGCTGCCGATCATCCCGGCGCGGGCCATGCCGAGAAGGCGCGCCCCGACACCGCCAAATTCCAGAGCGGACACGCAGATATTGGTATCAAGGGTGACGCGGAGCACTCAGCGCCTCTGGGCCGCGTTAATTCTGCGCCGCCTTTTGACGATTTCCGGGACGTCGGCTTCTGTATAGCCGGACTCGCGGCCAGTCTGACGGCCGTAGACCAAAAGGTCCTGCCAGTCCCGCTCTTCAAGACCTTTGCGCAAGGCTTCCTCGGCCAGTTCATCGACCGTCTTGCCCTCGGTCTGCGCCTTTGCTTGCAACTCGGCCAGCAGTTCGTCGGAGACGTGAACGTTGTTCTGCGTTGCCATGGCGCCCTCTAGCCTACAGCGTACCGTATCTGAAGCTGGTGTCAACGCCGAACTCAGGCACGGTATTCTCGATCACATCAAGCGCTACATTCGATACACTCTACACCTTTTGCGAGCTCTGGTTTGGGCGGGGTGGACCGGGGCACACGCGGCGCTACAATTCGATTATGCACCGAGCCTTACTCGCGCTCCTCGCCGCCTCCGCCCTGTTTGCGCAAAAGCTCCCGTTCGACGCGCCAGCGCTGCTCGACCTTGCACGCGTCGCCGATCCGCAAGTATCGCCGGATGGCCGCCTGGTAGCCTTTCAAGTCCAGACGATTGACGTTCCTAACAACGCGAAGATCACGCAGATCTACGTGACACCGGTAGCCGGCGGCGCCGCGCGGCAAATCACGCAGACCGGGCAGGACAACGAGCGGCCGCGCTGGTCGCCCGATTCGCGGCGTATCGCATTCGTCTCGGACCGCGGCGGCACATCGCAGGTCTGGCTGATGGACGCGGATGGCTCCAATGCGAAGCAAGTGACCAACCTGGCCACCGAGGCCGGGGGCGAGCTCTTTTCATCGGACGGGAAGAACCTGGTATTCACCAGCGATGTTTTCCCGCAGTGCGGCGCGGATGACGGCTGCAACCGGAGAGAGCTCGACGCCGAGAAGAGCAGCAAAGTAAGAGCCCGGATCTATACCACCCTGCTGTACCGCCATTGGAATCGTTGGCAGGGGGCGCGGCGAAGCCATCTGCTGGTGGTTCCGGTATCGGGCGGTCCGGCCAAAGACCTGACTCCCGGCGCGCTGGACGTACCGCCGTTCTCGTTGGGGGGTGGAGACGATTACACCATCTCACCGGACGGCAGCGAAGTCTGTTATGCGATGAACACCGACGCGGTGCCCGCCACCAGCACGAACTCGGATCTTTACGTAGTTTCGATCGGCGGCGGCCCGGCGCGCAAGATCACCAGCGATCCAGGCGCGGACAACGGACCGCTCTACTCACCGGATGGGAAGTATTTGGCGTGGCGCGCGCAGGTCCGCCCCGGCTACGAAAGCGACCGCTGGAGACTGTTCGTGATGGAGCGCGCGAACGGCCGGGTGGCGGATTTGACCGAGAACATGGACCGCTGGGTGGAAAGCTTCGCGTGGTCGCCGGACTCGGCCAACGTGTTCTTTACCATGGAGGACCGCGGGCGCCAGTCCATCCAGTTCAAGTCGATTCGAGGCGGCGAAGCGCGCGTAGCGGTGAGCGGCGACAATCACCTCGACGACATGCAGTTTACGCCGGACGGCAAGACGCTGATCTACACGCAGCAAAGCGGGACGCAGCCGGCGGAGATTTATCGGGCGTCCTCCGGCGGAGGTCCGGCGGTCGCGCTGACGCACATCAACGACGCGGTGCTGGGCGCGCACCAGATGACGCCGCTCGAAGAATTCTGGGTGGACAGCGCGGATGGCGCGCGGGTGCAGAGTTTCGTGGTGAAGCCTTACGGCTTTCGGGAAGACGGGAAGTATCCGGTATTGATGCTGATCCACGGCGGACCGCAAGGCGCGTGGGGACATAGCTGGACTTATCGCTGGAACGCCCAGGTGTTTGCCGCGGCGGGATACGTGGTGGTGATGCCCAATCCGCGCGGATCGACCGGATACGGCCAGAAATTCATCGACGAGATCAATGGCGATTGGGGCGGCCGCGCCTTCGACGACGTGATGGCGGTGGCCGACCACGTGGTCACCAGCTTGCCCTATGCCGATGGAAGCCGCATGGCAGCGGGCGGCGGCTCATACGGCGGATACATGATCGACTGGATTCTCGGCCACACACAGCGGTTCAAGGCGCTGGTGACGCACGACGGCGTTTACGACCTGCGCAGCGAGTTCGGCGAGACCGAAGAACTGTGGTTCCCCCTGTGGGAATTCGGCGGCACGCCCTGGGACAATCCCGAGACTTACAGCCGATGGTCGCCCAGCATGTTCGTGAAGGACTTCCATACTCCCACGCTGGTGGTCCACGGCGAGCTGGATTATCGCGTGCCGGTGGGACAGGGTCTGCAATTATTCACGGCGCTGCAGTTGCAGAAGGTGCCCTCGAAGATCTTGCTGTTCCCCGACGAAGGCCACTGGGTGCTGAAGCCGCAGAATAGCCTGCTCTGGTACAAGACATTCATCGATTGGATCGATTCCTGGACGAAAAAGTGAAAATCATCATTGCTCTTGCAGTCGCCTTGCTGATCGCGGCGGCGATAGTCCTGGCGGCGCTTTCCGCCACGCCTGCGATTACCATGGACCCGGTGGTGAAGGCCATCGGCGCCAGCACGCCTATTGCCGTGAAAGTGACCGGGCCGTATGGGCTGCGCCGGTTCACCGCCGTACTGGAACAGAATGGCGCGAGATATGCCATTTATGAGCAGCACAATCCGGCGCACCGGCTGCTCTTCATGCGGCGTCCCGAAGCGCCTCACACCCTGAGTTTTCCGGCAGGCAAGCAACAAGCGCCGGCGTTGGCCGCGGGCAAAGCCACGCTGATCGTGGAGGCGCAATCGAACGACTTCCTGGGCCGCACTACCAGCGCGAGCTACGAGGTGGACGTGGTGCTGGAGCCGCCCCGCCTGGCGGTAGACGAGGCGCAACACTACATCAACCAGGGCGGCAGCGAGTTGGTGACGTTCACCGTCACCGGCGACTGGAGCGAGGCGGGAGTGAAGGCCGGGCCCTACACGTTCCGCAGCTTTCCGCTGCCCGGCCGGCCCAAGAACGAGCGCTTCTCGCTATTTGGTTTCGCATGGGACCTCCCTGTGGATACCGTGCCGCACGTCTACGCGCGCAACGCGGCGGGCACGGAGGTGACCGGGCGCTTCTGGTTTAAGGTATTTCCGAAACCGTTCCGCACGCGCGACCTGGAAATCACGGACGCGTTTTTGGACAAAGTGGTCAATCAGATCGATCCCGGTGGAAAGGGCGATTTGCTCACTCGTTTCCTACATATCAACCGGGACCTGCGCAAACAGAATAATCAGACGCTTTCGGATTTGCGGCTGAAGACGGAAGAGCGCGTATTGTGGAACGGACCGTTCTCGCAGCTTGCCAATTCGCAAGTGGAAGCACACTTCGCCGATGTGCGCAGCTATGTCTATCAGGGCAAGAAGGTGGATCAACAGGTACACCTCGGATTCGACCTAGCGGTGACCGCGCACGTGCCGGTGCTGGCGGCCAACGACGGGCGCGTGGTGTGGGCTTCGGACCTGGGCATTTACGGCAACTGCATCGTGCTGGACCACGGGTATGGCCTGCAATCGATTTACGGCCACCTCAGCCGGATCGACGTGAAAGTGGGAGACATGGTGAAGAAAGGGCAAGCCATGGGCCACAGCGGATCGACGGGACTGGCCGGCGGCGATCACCTGCATTACAGCATGCAGGTGGACGGCATGCAGGTGAATCCGGTGGAATGGTTCGACGCACACTGGATTCACGACCGGATTTTGAGCAAGCTGGCGCCGGAGGGCAAGCAGTAAGGTTCCCGGTGCTGGGTGCTGGGTGCTGGGATTTGGGATGAAATTTGCATTTTGTGACCAACGAACCCAATAAGTAGTTTAGAATCATATGGCCTGAAAAATGGCAAACCCAAATCTGGGTAGTGGGTCATTTTGGTTTTTGTGGGCGGCCAGAGCGGGCAGAATTGCCCGCCCTCCAAGAACCAAACGATGCCGGACGTTCCTCAAGTGAGATATACCACGGGCGCGGTGGGGAGCCGGTTTACCAGTTGCGCTTAAACATTTGTTTTCAGTGGGCTCGGAGCACGCCGAGGTGCGTCATCGCGGCATCTCCGTCGCGCACCGTTCAGGAGACATGCAATGAGGCTCCCTCTCGCTGGCCGCGGTGCGGCCTGACAGCGATTTCGACATCATGATTGAGGGCGACCAGGAACCGCAGAAGCCGTTCGACCGAGAATTGCCGGAACTCGCCCCTGAGCATCTTCGAGACGTCCGGCTGCGGGATACCGAACAGTTTTCCGGCCTCTACCTGTTTTAGACTACGCTCCTTCATGATGGTATCGATCTTGTACAAGAGTTGCGCCTTCACCAGGTGCTCCCCGGCATTGGGCACGCCCAGATCCTTGAAGACGTTCCGGCTGCCAGCCGTAGGTTTCCTCTTGCTCATGACTCCTCCCCTTTCGCGACTTTTGTCCGCGTTTACGTCATCAGCTCGCGAATGGAACCGCATACCGATAGAAGCTGCGGGCTATCCATGCGGCCTATGATGTTGCGGATCACGGAACCGAAGACCCGCTTGACGGCCCCCAGGCCGAGGTTGGCCGATTGCTCCGTAATAAAGCCGGCTTTGGCGAGTTTCAGGGGTCTCATGAAATAGTATTCCAGGCCGCTGTCGGTCAGTTCCACCACCACGTCCGCCAAGGCGTCGCGATGCGGCTTGCTGTCTTTCGCCTTTTCGAGGGTAGTGAGGACGGTGAGGGTCTTCGCGCGAAGGCTCTCGGAGTGGTAGAAGCGCAGGAACGGCGTGGCCGATGGCGAGGCCTTTGCGGCGCGCTTAACCTTGGCACTTGGCTTTGCCGCGGCACGCGGCTTTGCCACCGCCTTGGAGGGCGGTTTCGAGGATGTAGGCATTTGATACGATTGTGGCGCGTTTCGCGAAAGATCGGGTAGTGGGTCAGTTTGGTTCTTGGGGGGCGTGCGCCACGGCTTGGCTCGATGCCTGCCCCAAATGTCCAAACTCCGGAGCGGGCTTTCAGCCGGCTCTGGCCGCCTTAAAGGCGGCTGCGGCCAAGATTGGCCGCCCTCCAAAAAACAAACTGACCCACTACCAGAGATCGGGGAATTATCCCGCCACACGCTCGCGCACGTTAAACTCCAGCTTCCAGCGCCGGCCATCCCGCGCCACGCACCACAACTGCAGCATGCCGGTCTCGGTGACGACGGTCTCGAACGAGACCGGCACCACGTCGGCGGCATTCTGCTCGGCGGGCAGGTTGACCTCCATGGGCGCGAGTTCTTCGAGGTCGTCGCCGAAGTCTTCGATCAGGTCGCCGGGCTGATCGTTCTTGCGGACGGCTGAAGTGAAGAAGCGGAACTCGGCCGGCTCGCCCACGACCAGTCCGAATTCGCGGTCGGGGATGCGCAGGTCGGTGCCTTCCTCCATGCCGAAGGGGACCACAGTAAGGGCTTTGAGGGGGGCCGCAAATCCGGGTATGGAGGGCATGGCGCTTTCGATGGCGACGTAGTAGGTGCGCGGAACGCCGCCGCGGATACGCACGCCGCGGCCGCGGCGGGCGAGCCCGTAATAGGCGGCGCCGCGCGAAACGGCGTGCATCAGGTCTTCGCCGCTGAGCGGCTTCACGGGCGGCAGCCCCTCTTCGGCCAGCCAGGAATCGAGGACACTCAGGATCCGCTCGCGAATCAGGGCGGCATTCAATACGCCGCCGTTGAACAGGATATGGGTTGGGCAGGCCAGCCCGCTGGGTCCGCGTCGCACGCCGCCATGCTCGGCGGTGGAAGCCTGCTGGCGAAGAAAGCGGGCCAGGTGGCGAGTCATGGCTGCATCGGCGGCATAAGGGAGGCCGATCTCCTGCAATCCGGCGCGGCGCTGGCGCGCGGGCATCTCGTGGCTGGAGACCGCAGGCAGGAATCCGTCGCTCAGCAGACGCTCCAGGTCGGCGCGCTGCAGCTTGGCTTTGATCGAACCGCCCACTACGCCGGTGCCTTTGCCCAGGATCGTGACGGGCGCTTCGTCCTTCTTGTTGCCGGGATCGAGCAGCTTCTCCTTGGCGGCGCGGCAATTGTTCCACAGCGCCTGAAGCTGGAAGTTGTCGATCCGGGTGCCCTGCTGCGCGAGTTGATCGGCGACCAGCCGGGCGAGCGCCAAGTCGATGTTGTCGCCGCCGAGCAGGATGTGCTCGCCTACCGCGACACGCTCCAGGGTCAGTTCGCCGGCCTGCTCGGTGACGGCGATCAAGGTGAAGTCGGTGGTGCCGCCGCCGATATCGACCACCAGGATCAGGTCGCCGACGGTGACGCGCTCGCGCCAGTCGGGATGTCGCTCGATCCAGGCGTAGAAGGCGGCTTGCGGCTCTTCGAGCAGGGTGACATTTTGATAGCCGGCCTGTTCGGCGGCCTTCAGGGTCAAGTCGCGGGCCACCGCATCGAAGGAGGCGGGCACCGTCACCAAGACATGCTGCTGGGTGAACGGGGCGTCGGGCATCTTGCTATCCCAGGCGCGCCGCAGGTGGTCCAGATAGCGTCGGCTGGCTTCCACGGGGGAATATTTGGGCACGCCCTCGGGCGCGCGGAAGGGCAGGATGGGCGCGGTGCGGTCCACGCCGCCGTGCGAAAGCCACGACTTGGCGGAAGAAACCAGCCGGCCGACATTCTCGACGCCGCGCTTCTGGGCGAGGCGGCCGGCAACGGTTTCGGGCTGCGGATCCCACGGCAGAGCCGTCGCGCCCGCGGCGAAATCCGTGGCGCTGGGCACGTACAGGAACGAGGGCAACAGGTCTTCGTCGCGGACCTCGGAAGGGTTGACCAACTGGGGGATGCCCAGCAGTTCCACTTTGGGCAGGGCGAACGGGTCGGCATCCGGATGGTTCTCCACATAAGAGAGCGCGGAGTTGGTGGTGCCGAGGTCGATGCCGATCACATAGCGGGGTTCCATCTTGGTTACGCCGGCGTGCTATTCGATTTCGATTTCGGCAGGCGCGATAATGGTCGCGTCCTGCTTGGGGTTGAGGGCCGGCAGATCCACCTTGGCGGCGCGCCAGCCTTTGTGGCGCAGGGTTCCGCCTTCCGGCTTGGTGGCCGGCACGTTGCCGATGAACTTAACGGCGACGGGATCGGCGTTAGCCGGACGGGTGTATGCGCCTTCCACGCCGTCGATGACGGGCTGAAGGCTGAGATAGCGGGTGAGGGAGTCGCGCGCCTGGTCGTGCAGGCTGCGCACGGCGGCGCCGATCTGCTCGTCGTCGAAAGAGGCTATGTCTTCCATCAGGAAATCGAGCAGGCGCGAATCGCGCTGCAGGATGGCGAGGAGCTGCAAGGCGTAGGCTGGGTTGGGGGGCGGCGGCTCCGCCTTCACCGGCGCAACCGGGCGGGAGGGCGCCGCGGGCTTGATTTCCGGCGGCAGGGGATTGCCGAACAGGATGGCGAAGAAGGCGCGGAAAGCTAACAAAATGCGGCTCAAGTGTTGTGCTCCAAGTACTTAGGATAACATCCGCCCGCCGCGGCGCGCCGCGTTCAGGAGAGCAGGGCCACGCGCAGCTTTTCGAGCTGCCGGCGGGCGATGTCCGCCCAGTTGCCGGCGCTATCGATCTTCAGATAGGACTTCCAATGGTGCACGGCCCGCAACACGTCGCCGCGCCGTTCGCACAGCAGAGCCAGGTTGAAGTGGGCGTCGCCATAGCGCGGATTGATGCGGAGTGCGGTTTCGTAGCATTCCTGGGCTCTGGACAGATCCCCGCGCTCGTCGTAGAGGTTGCCCAGATTGAAGTGCGCCAGGGGATATTGCGGATCGGCCTCCAGGGCGCGGTTGTAGTAGTTCTCGGCTTCCTTGAATTGGCGCAACCGGTAACGAATGGTGCCCAGATTGACCAGCGCGCCGGCAGCTTGCGGGTTGAATTCGACGGCCTGCAGATAGGCCTCTACCGCCTCTTCGATCGGCGCACCCGTTTCTTCCAGAAGAAGCCCCTTTTGAAAACAGGCTTCGGAATCGCGCTCGCGCGGCGGCGGGGGCGGCTGAGGGGGAAGGGCCTGCACGCTGGCTAATTCGGCAGTATCGAAATCGAATAGGATTTGCCCGGTCATGGCCATCATATTCCGACCGGCTACGCGTACGGCGATGTGGCGGCCATCGGAAAAGATCTTCAGTTCGGCGAGCGGATCGTGTACTTCGGAAAGCCGCTGCTTCAAGGAATCGAGTGCCAGGCCGATCTTGCGCAGGGGGATGCGGCGGGCGCGCAATTCGCCGATGGCGCGCAGGGCGATGAGTTCGCGGAAGGAATAGGTGGCCGCCGCCGGGACCAGGCCATGGCGCTCCCAACTCCGCAACTGCCGCTCGGAAAGATGGAGCATGCGGCGAACCTCGGCGCGCTCATACTGGTGCTTCGGCGCGATGGCAGGCACGGGGGGATTTTAGCATGAAGCGAGCGCGGCGGGCCTTATGCCGGGTGGGGTTCCACCACGACGGCGGTGCCGTAGGCAAGCACTTCGGTGACCCCGCTCATGATCTCGGTGGCATCGTAGCGCGCGCCTATGACCGCGTTTGCGCCCACCGCGGCGGCATGGTTCAACATCAGCTCGAAAGCGTGTTGGCGGGTTTTCTCGCAAAGGTTCGAAAGCAGCGTGATGTCGCCTCCAACCAGCGTTTGTAAACCGGCGCCGATGGTGCCGAAGACGGAACGCGAGCGCACCACGATACCTCGGACGACGCCCAGGTTGCGCACGATCTTGAAACCATCCAGGGTGAACGCCGTGGTGACCATGTATTCGGGCACGAAGGTGGATTGCGGAATGTCAACTGGATCTGCCATGAATTTATCTTAATCGACATTTGTCCATTCGTAGGCGCGTTTTGAGGTTCAAAAGGCCGGTTGTCCCCCACGCCTACGGAATAAACCCGTGCTCAATCGTTAGTACTGCCTAACCTGTAGAACCGGGTAAACCAATTGGAGGGTTGTCAATGCCGGGAGCAGGCCTTAAACTAAGTTTGTCATGCTAGAACGCCTAGAACTACTCAAGAAGGGTTTCGCATTTCCGGTCCAAGCGGCTGGATCGTTTTGGAGGGACGAGTCCGGCCAGGATCTGATCGAATACACGTTGTTACTGGCATTTGTCGCCCTGTCCTCCGCCGCGCTTTTCACCAATGCCGGCACGAGCGTCAGCAAGGTGTGGAGTTCGGCAAACACAACCCTGAGCACGGCCGCCCTCAAAGCCGCGAGCTAGGTCTTCCGGGGCCCGGCCGTGAGGCCCAAATGGCGGCCCGCGCCTGCGGAAGAAATACAGCTCGTCACCGATAAACTCAGCGAATCCGTCTGCCCTGCTCCGAATGTCGTTTTGGTCAACTGCCTGAAGGTCCGATCAGCACCTGGCTCGGTTTCCCGCCGGGCTTCCGCACTCCTACGCAGAACGCCAATTCAACTCCAATAATCAGTTGACCGTCGAGAGCGGCGAGTACGACGCGGAGGGGAACTCACAGCCGTGGGAGGGCCTACCAGCAACACGGCATGCCCCGGCGCCGCTATTTCCCGGCCCGGACCTCGTTCAGTAGATTGGGGCGCCGGTCGAGCCCCATGCATCGCGCGACAACGGCATTCCAGCCGGGCGCGGAAGCCTACTGCATTTTGCCGCTTGACTTTTTCATTCAATAGTACTAATTCTTTAGTATGCGTCCTGCAAGCAAGACCCTCACCGATCAGGAACTCGAGATTATGAAGGTAGTCTGGGAACGCCAGACGACCACGGTCCGCGACGTTTACGAAGCCCTGCTAGAGCGCCGCAAGGTGGCCTACACCACCGTCATGACCATGATGAAGATCCTGGAACAGAAGGGCTACCTCATCCGCAATCAGGTGGACCGGGCCTACGTCTACCGGCCGGCGGAGCCGAAGAACCGGGTGATCCGCGCCATGGTGCGGGATTTCGTGAATCGCGTTTTCAACGGTTCGGCGGAGCCTTTGCTGGTGCACCTGATCGAAGACCGGCAGCTTTCCGACGAGGAAATCGAGGAACTGCGGCGGCTGATCGGAGGCCGGCCGTGAGCGCCGCGCATTGGATCGCCAACCTGGCTGCCTGGAGCGCACAGACGGCGGCGCTGGTGATGGCCGGAAGCCTGGCGGCATGGGCCTTCCGGCTGCGCGCGCCGCGGGTCAAGCTGGCCTACTGGCAGGTTTTGCTGATCCTCTGCCTGTTGCTTCCTGCCGTGGAGCCGTGGCGACGCGCGGCGGACTCGGACATTGAAATCGCAACCACTGTTGCCACACCCGCGCGGTCGCACGTCGCGCCGCCGATTTCCTTGCCGTGGCGCGATGGCCTGCTCATCGTGCTGGCCAGCGGTTGCGTGGTGCGGGCGTTATGGCTGGCGGTGGGATTCGGCAAGCTGCACCGCTGGCGGCGGGATACGCCGGTATACTCGCCACTGCCCGCAGGACTGGACAGGCAACGCGCGGCCCTCGCGCCGCAGACCGAGTTCCGGCTGTCGGCGGCGGTGGGCAGTCCCGTCACCTTCGGGCTGACGCGGCCATTGGTGGTACTCCCCGGCGGTTTCGCCGAACTGCCGGAAGATATCCAGGAAGCCATCGTCTGCCATGAATTGCTGCACGTGCGCCGCCGCGATTGGGTGGTGACCGTGGCGGAGCAAGCCGTGCGCGCCGTGCTTTGGTTTCATCCGGCCGTCTGGTGGCTGACCGGCCAAACGCAACTGGCGCGCGAGCAGACCGTGGATGGCGACGTGGTCGCGATTACCGGGAATCGCGAACAGTATTTGAACGCGCTGCTGGCGATGGCCGGCAATCGGCCGGCATTGGATCTGGCGCCGGCGGCCTTGTTCTTGCGAAGGCGTCATTTGAAGAATCGAGTAGCAATGCTCTTGAAGGAGGTTAGGATGTCGAAACGTACGCTTATATCTTTCTGCGCTACCAGTGCCGCGGTATTGTTCGCCGCGGGTTGGCTCGCGCTCCACACATTTCCGTTGCAGGCGGCTCCCGTTCCCCAGGAGGGGGGACAGTCGAACCTGTTGCACAGCGTTGCGCCGAACTATCCGCAGGCGGCGCGAGAGAAGCACATCGAGGGCGCGGTGGTATTGGAAGTCCACATCGACGCCGCGGGCCGCGTCTCCGACGCGAAAGTGTTGAGCGGCGCGGAGGAACTGCGCAGCGCGGCGCTGGCGGCGATCTTGCAATGGCACTACAATCCGCAGGCGATGACGCTGCCGACGGCCACACAAGTGACCATGAACTTCAAACTGCCGAACGGCGCGGCGGATTCCAAGCTGCCGTTTGCATTGCCGCCCGATTTTCACGGAACGCTGAAGAGCATCCAGATCGAAGGCCTCACCGCGGCGGCGCGCGATGAATTACTGTCGCGGCTGCCGGCGCACGAAGGGGATGCCGTGAACGCCGACGCCATGGCTTCACTGGAGAAGGCCGTGCGCGATTTCGACGAGCATCTGAAGGTGGCGCTGAGTCCCGACGAGCCGCACACGCTACGCATCTTCCTGGCTCCGGCAAGCGGGCCGGGAGCCATGAAAATCCGCGTCGGCGGGAACGTGCAGCAGGCTAAGCTGGTGACGAAAGTCAGCCCAATCTATCCGGCGGAGGCCAAGGCGCAGGGGCTTGAGGGCCTTGTCAGGCTGGAGGCCATCCTGGGCAAAGACGGCGCGGTGGAGCATCTCGAAGTGCTCAGCGGCGACCCGATACTGGCCGCCGCGGCGATCGATGCCGTGCGGCAATGGCATTATCAAACCACGCTTTTGAACGGCGATCCGGTAGAGGTGGTGACGGAAGTCATGGTCAATTTCACGCTGGCCAAGTGACTCGGAGAAGCAATCCAAGCGCGGCATCACCGCTTGTAGATGGTGCCGCCCTTCATCACGAACGTGACGTTCTGCAATGTGCCGATGTCCTGTAGCGGATCGCCGGGCACGGCGACGATATCCGCGAAGTAGCCTGGCTTCAGCGCGCCGATCTGATCCTGCCAGCCGAGCAGCCGGGCCCCGTTCAAAGTCCCGGCCTGTAGCGCGGCCAGCGGCGACATCCCGTATTTCACCATCAGCACAAATTCGCGCGCTTGCGTGCCATGCGGAAATGGACCGACATCGGAACCCATGGCCATCGGCACGCCGGCGGCGAGTTGCTTGCGGAATTCGCGGGCGTGGTATTCGAGCATACGGCGCTCGCTATCGGCCTGCCGCGGAGATGCGGCGTGGCCGGCGAAGTATTCGACGATGGCAAAGGTGGGCACGGCGAAGATCTGTTTCTCGTGCATGATGCGCATGGTTTCATCGCTGAGCTGGAAGGCATGATCTACGGAAACCACGCCGGCGCGCGCGGCATACAGCGTGCCCGGTTCTCCGGTGGCGTGTACGGCCACGCGTTTTCCCACGCGCGCGGCTTCCTCCACGGCGGCCCGCAACTCGGCTTCCGTGTATTGATACGGCGTGGTGAACGTGCCATCGCGCAGCGCGTCGCGGCCGGTTTCGTAGATTTTGGTGAAGTCGGCGCCTTCCTTATATTGACCGCGCATTACACCGATCAGTTCGGCGGCATTGTTGGCCCAAGTCGCGTTGGGCAGCACATGTTGGGCGGGGTTGTAGCCGATGGCGTCTTCATGTCCACCCAGGATATCGACGGCGTTGCCGCTGACGCGCAGGCGCGGTCCGGGCACCATGCCCTGGTCGATGGCGTTGCGCACGGCGGTATCGGCCGGACCGGCGCCCTCGGTCCCCATATCGCGCTCGGCCGTGAAGCCGGCCATCAAATCGGCCTTGGCGGCGAGCACCGCCAGGATGGTCCGCTGCGGCACGGATTCTTCGACCGTCTGCAGGTCCTCGGCGCCCGGGTGCAAAAACAGGTGAACGTGTGCGTCGATCAAGCCCGGCAGTAGAGTGCGATCGCCCAATTCGACCACTTCGGCGCCGGACGGATGGGTAACCGCCGCGCCCACCTGCACGATGCGCTCCCCCGTGATGAGTACCTCGCCGGGCTGGAGCATTTTGCCGGATTCGACGTCCAGCACGCGGGCGGCGCGCAAGACGATGGCAATCGGCGTCTGGCCAAAAGCGGCCCCGGCCAGCAGCAGCGCGGCGCAGAATCGGAGTGAGATCATGATGCGATGTTACTCCAGGGGCTTCTCCGCCACCAAGCGCTCCTGGCGGGTTTTTTCGGCGGGATGCCAGTCCGAAAATGTATCGACGTCTTCGAAACGCAAGATGCGGAACGGCAGAAACAGTTTCAGAAGCAGGTTGTGACGGTCGCTGCTGTTTTCGTAAACGAAGATACCGCCGGGCGCCAGGGCGCGCCGGATGCGCTCGGCGTCGCGGGAGTCCGGCGACCGGACATAGGTCATCACGATCAGGTCCCACTGCGCCGCGCCAAGATCGAACTGCTGGTCGCCGGCCACCACCGCGCGGATCTTTACGCCGGCCTTCGCGGCATTAGCCTGCGCGAGCCGCACCGCGACGTCGGATGGATCGAAGCCCGTAACCTCCCATCCCTGGGTAGCGAGGAACACGGCGTTGCGGCCCTGCCCCATGCCGAAATCGAGGGCCCTGCCGGGCTTGCGATCGAGGATGGCGCTCGCCAATAGCGCGTTGGGGGTCTGGACAAAGATGGGATCATGCCCGCCGTAGACTTTGTTCCAAAGCACCTTTGCGCCATCGGGGTTTGTAAAAGCGAGATGGCCGAGGCGATCCATTTCACGCGCGGCCTCCGCGGGCGGCATCCCCTTGTGAATCAACTCCGCGCGATACGGCCGCAGCAGATCGGCCGGTTTGCTGTTGGGCGGTTGCGCACTCAGCCATGCGAGGAACGCTTTCCACTGGGCGTCCGGGCCGGGCTGCGCGCAGAGCGCCGCGGCCATGGGAAGCAGCCAGATCCAGCGCCTCATCGCAGCAGCACTTTCAGCGCGCCTTTCTGCGCGGCGCACGCGAAGGCGCGCGGAGCGTCGGCGAGCGGCATTTCCGCCGAGATCATTTCCTCCACGGGAATGAGGTTGCGGCTGAGCAGGCCGAGCGCCGGTTCGAACCGCCCGCAGCGCGAGCCCACCAGCGTGATCTCGTTGACGATGACGGGCGCGGTGTCCACGCCCACCAGGCCATGCACGGTCGATTTCAGGATCAGAGTGCCGCGCGGGCGCACCATACGGACGGCCTGGCGGAGACCTTCGGCCGATCCGGTGGCGTCCACCACCCAGTCGTAAGCCATTCCGGGGAGCGCCGCGCCAACCCTCTCGGTGACCACGCCGGCGCGGCTGGCGATCTGCATTTTTTCGGCGTGCCGGCCGAACTGGTGAACGCGATGGCCGTAAGCATTCAGCACCAGCGCGATCAGCAGTCCGAGCTTGCCATCGCCCAGGACCGCGACTTGGGCGGAGCATGGCAGCGCGACTTGATCCAGGATTTCGCAAGCGGCTGCCAGCGGCTCCACAAACACGGCGCGGGCGGTGGGGAGCGCGTCGGGAAGAGCGTGCAGATTGCGTTCGGGCAGCGTCAGGAACTCGCGAAACGCGCCGGGATGGTTGACGATGCCGAGCACAGTGCGTTGCGGGCAGTGCCGGCCAAGGCCGCGCCGGCACCACTCGCAGGCGCCGCAGGCCAGGCTAATCTCGCCCACTACGCGGCGGCCTACCCAGGCGGGCGAATCCGCCTCGACAACTTCGCCCACGAACTCATGGCCGGGCGTGCCGCTAAAGCCATAGTAGCCGCGCTGCAGTTCCAGGTCGGTATTGCAGATGCCGCCGCAAAGCAGGCGGATCAGGGCGAAACCCGCGGGCCGGTGAGGCGGCGGCTCATCGCGCAATACCACGCGTCCGTTTTCAAGGTGTACGGCGAGCATGTGCTAGTCCATGCACTCGCCATCGCAGAGCCGCAAGATGGTGTTGATGAAGGCCTTCAACTCGGCGCAGGCTCTGGCGGCAATCGTAAGATCGTTGTCGCGCAAGGTTCTCCCGGCGTCGCGCGCCTTGGAGTAGGATCTCCCGCTTTTTCCCGCCTCAAAGGTCTCACGAATCCAGGCCGAGGGGGGCTTTGTATGGTTCACCATTTCCGGTATTGCCGATGGCGCGCGACGATTGTGCCTGGCCAGACGCTGAATGTCATCCCAATACGGGAGCAGCCAGGCTTTGAACTCGTACTGTGCGGTATGTGCAAAAAATCGTTCGTTTGGCCCCACCCATTCGTGCATCTTCCGCTTCGCATCGGCGGCGTCGACGAAGTCGCGGTTTCCCGTGTAGACATCGGTCAGCGCAATGACCGCCTTGGCTCCGGTACGCAAGTGTCGCTCGACATCCCGTCTGAGCTTGTCTCCTTTCCCTAAGCGGCCATCGTATGGGTCCGGATCGAGGCGGGGCATCCCGCCGGCTAGCCGTCTCCCCAGAAACTGGCGCAGCGCCGGCAGAAAGGCTTCTTCGGTCTTCCCTTCGATCAGGAGCACGATCTTCATGCGCGGCCACCCATCCGTCCCCTGCGCCACACCTCACCGAGTGAGTATTCCGCGAGCCATTCGTCCAGGTTGAGTTTGTCCGCCCAAGTCAGCTTGGCCATGCCGTCATCCGTGGCGTCCATGACGACGACTTCTGAAGGCTTGAGAAATCGGACCAGCCGATCGGAATGCGTGGCGATCACCAATTGAGTGCGCGTGGAAGCCTCGCGGAAAAGATCCGATAACAAGCTCAGGAGCTCAGGATGCAGGCTGACTTCAGGTTCGTCGATCAAGGTCAACGCAGTAAGGCCGGGGCTCTGCAATAGAGTCGCCAGCCACAAGAATCGCAGCATGCCTTCGGAAAGCTGATTCGTGTAAAGCGGCTTAGAGAGGTTCTTGTCTCTCCAACTCATGGCTAGGGTCCCAGCCGCGACCGGAGGGAACTCCAGCCGCTCAAAGCCCTGGAACGCGGTGTGCAGCGCATCCTCAATAGATTCGAAACGGTCCCTATCCGTTTCCCGCAAGTAGTATAGGCATGAGACCAGGTCCTCGCCGTTCTTTCCGGGGAGCGTTGCAGGGCGCATTGGCTGGGGAAGGCGCACCGGCGAGCGAGGGTCCACGTTCAACACGTGGTAGCTCGTGGATGAGGCGAGCCTTTGACGGAATTCCTCCGGCTCCCTGTACATTTTTGGAACTTGCGAGAGCGAGGTTTCAAGCAGGTCGTGCGACCAAGCCGGCTGTGCCAGGCGCTGTTCGTCCTCTTTGAAGTATCGTATCGATGGACCGCGAGCCGTGATGTACATAAACGGCGGAGGCTCTGGCCGTCGCTGTTGGCTCAGCGTCTCCCCGTCGATGTTGTATCCCAGACCTTGGGGCGTCAGGCGCAGTGAATAACACAGCGGAGGGTGCTGCTCCACGCTCATCGAGATTTCAAAAGCCAGTCCATCCGCCCGATCGTAGGTTGTTAGGCCAGGCAGTCCTCCCAGTTCGCTTATCGAGACGTTGAGCGAGCCTTGGGCTGAACGGGCCAGCAGCCACAGCGCGTCTAACACCGATGTTTTGCCGATTCCGTTGGCTCCGATCAAGACGGAAAGGGGTCGAAGTTCAAGCTGTACATCGGCCAGCCGGCGGAAACCCTTGATGGAGATGTCTTGAAATCTGCCCACGCCTCGATAGTATAACGGTACAGGCAGGCTACGTCACCCCGGCCGCTATAATTGGATTTACGATGCCCGCTGAACTGATCTGCTTCGAGGAGCGCTGCCGCGCGCGCTTCCCGATCACCGAGGTGATCTATAACTGCCCGCACTGCGGCGGTTTACTGGAAGTTTGCTATCCGCCCGCGGCGGAGACGCCTGGCGCGTTGAAGCGGACCTGGCGCGAGCGGCGTACTTCCAATGCACCCCTCGATCAAAGCGGCGTCTGGCGGTATCGCGAGATCATCCCGTTTCTGGAATCGTATGAGGCGGTGGTCACCCTACGCGAAGGCCATACGCCGCTATTGCCCGCTCCGCCCGCGGCCTCGTACGGCGGATTGGACGCGCTCACGTTCAAGCACCAGGGATTCAATCCTACGGGTTCCTTCAAAGACAACGGGATGACCTGCGGCGTGGCGCAGGCGCTGAGGTTGGGAATGGCGCGCGTGGCGTGCGTATCCACCGGGAATACATCGGCTTCCATGGCGGCCTACGCCAGCGCCGCGGGACTCGCGCCGATCGTCTTCATCCCGCACGGCAACATCTCATACGGTAAACTCGCCCAGGCGCTCGAGTACGGCGCGGAGACTTTACAGGTAGAAGCTAACTTCGACCAGATCCTGGCGCTGGTGCGCACGCTCTCCGAGCGGCTGGGGATCTACCTGCTGAACTCCATCAATCCGTTCCGCATCGAGGGACAGAAGACCATCATTGTCGAGATGCTGGACCAGCGCGACTGGAGCCCGCCCGATTGGATCGTGCTGCCCGGAGGCAATCTGGGGAACACGGCTGCCTTCGGCAAAGCGCTGCGGGAATTGCATGCGCAGGGATTCATTACGCGGATGCCGCGCCTGGCCGTGATTCAGGCGGAGGGTGCGGCGCCGTTTTACGACCTCATGCGAGCGCCCGCGGACGGCTTCCATGCGGTGACCCGCCCGGAGACCCTGGCCACGGCCATCAAGATCGGCGATCCGGTATCTTGGCCCAAGGCTTTGCGCGAGGTGGCGTGCTCCGGCGGCGTGGTGGAGAAAGTCAGCGAACAGGAAATCGCGGACGCCAAAGCGGTGATCGGCCGATGCGGGATCGGCTGCGAGCCGGCCTCGGCCGCCACTCTGGCGGGTATCCGCAAGCTGACGGCGGCCGGCGTCATGCCCGCGGACGCCGATGTGGTGGCGGTGCTAACGGGCAACCTGTTGAAGGACCCCGACTATATTTACCGTTATCACACCGGGAAGCTGCAGACTGCCGGTGGCGCCCAAATCCATCCGCGATTTGGCAATCAACCCACCGTGGTACCCAACGATGCGGAAGGCATTGCCGCCATCTTGCAGAGATGAAAAGGCTTATACCAGGCGGCTAAGGACGGGCGCCGCGCCCGCCCTTGCCTAAAACGGTCGCGACCTGGGCGGCCAGTGCATCGTAGGCCATGGCGCCGGGGTGATACAGGCGCACGCTGCCCGCTCCATCCAACAGAACCAGGGTAGGGGTGGTGCTGCATCCATATCGTTCGAAATTCGCGGTGCTGAGCGGGACCGGCATATTGCCAAGCGCTGCGTAATACTGCCGCCGAACCTGATCGATATAGAGCGTTTCCGCTTCCGGAGCGGCGTCGCCGGCGGGCGTGTAGCCGTAGACCTGGGTGGGCCCGACCAGGACCAGGCCCCGCGGCCCAAAGGTCGCCATCAAGTGCGCCAGGATGGGCACTTCCGCTTTGCAGTCGCCGCACCAGTGCGCCCAGAAAAAGAGCAGCACGGGATGCCCTTTCAACTCGGCCAGCGCTAGCGGCCGCGTTCCCAGCCAGTGGCTTACGTCCAGGTTGGGCGCGGGCTTTCCCTCCAGGCTGAGCAGGTTGACGTTCTTTTGTATCCGGGCGGCGATGGGCGAGCCATTCCAGGTGGCTGACTCGGTCTTAAGGTAGGCCATGGCCTCGGCCCGGCGCCCGCGCGCCGCCAGCACCAGCGCATGGACCTCGATGGCGGCCCCCATCGCGGTAACCAGCGGCGCGCCGCCCTTTCCGGTACGCTTAAGCAGGTCCATCGATAGCTGCTGCGTCTCGTTGGCGCAGGCGTCCGCACGATCGTAAAGCTTGTTGTCCAGCAGGCCGCGCGCCATCCAGGAGAGCGCTTCCAGCATTTCCTCGGTCACGCCCGCGGCGGCGCGATAGGATTGAATCTGGCGCTCGGCCAGGGTGAAGTTTCGGGCGTCCACCGAAGCGCGCACATCGCCTACAATATTGCCGCCAGCCGCCAGCAGGATGCCGCCCAGGAATGCCGCAAGTCCGGCCGCGCGCACGAGGATCATGAAGCCTGCGCGGCGGGTTGCTCGCGCAGCAGGTTCAGGAAGGCCTGCGCGGCCAGGTTAAATCTTTTGCGCTTGCGGTGCACGATACCCAGGGGGCGCAGCAATTCGGGAGCATGCAGGGGCACGGAAATCAGACGTCCCTGCGCGATCTCGGTTTGCATGGTGAGCTCCGGCAGAATGCTGATCCCGGAACCCAGGGCCACCGCTTCCTTAATGGTTTGAATATTGTCGAATTGCATCACCTGGTTCACTTCCACGCCATGATCCCGGAAGAAGCGGTCCAATTCGCGGCGGATCAGGAGGTCCTCATCGAAACCGATGAAATCCTGGCCATTAAGGTCCTCGGGCTGCAGCATGGTTTTGACTGCCAGCCGATGCGAGGGCGCCACCGCCACGGCCATGCGCTCCTTGCGCCACGGAATGACCGCCAACTCGCGTTTTGCCACGGGATAGCTGACCAATCCCAGGTCCGCGTGATCGCCCAGAACGGCCTCGTAGATTTTGTCCGGACGCAGGTAGTCGACATGCAACTGAGCTTGCGGATGGCGGCGTTCGAACTCCAAGCGCAAGCGGGACATCTCCGACAGGCCGATCGAGTAAATAGAGGCCACGCGTACGGCGCCCTCGGCTTCCCCCTTGAGGCGATCGAGTGCCACCAGAAACTGCTCTTCCCGGCGCAGGACATCGCGGCAAAAGTCGGCATAGAGTTTGCCGGCTTCGGTCAGCGCCAGCGGCCGGGTACTGCGGTCCACCAGCGGCAACCCTAGACGGCGCTCTACCTCCTGGACGTGTTGAGTTGCGGCGGACTGGCTGATGCCGGAGTGGGCGGCGGCCTTGCTGATGCTCTTGGTCTGGGCGATTTCCTTGAAGAGTCTGGCCTCGGAGAGTTGCAAACATCAACATTGTAACATAAGTCCAGCTTATGACCTGAAGTTGGCGGAGGCGGCAAAAATGGGGGTGTTGATTCCGCGCCGGCCGGCGACCGCTGGCTTGTTATCGGAAACCAGAGCGGTACCTCCGGCATATCTCGCAATATCCCCGCGCCGATGGCGGTCACGGCATTGTAGAAATAATATTGCCTCTGATTTGAATTATTTAGCGCACATGGCTCACGAATTCCGGTCGGCGATGCCGCTATTTTGAAGACAGAAAGGGGGTTCCCAGCATAGGCCGGGAATCCGGAGGCACTTCGAGTGCACGACCCGATCATTATTATTTTCGACGGGTTTTGGTTCTAGAAACCGCTTCAAATCAATAATCGGCGCTTAACCCAGGCGCGTCACTTGAAATTCCCATAAAAATGGTTGCCAAATCCACGGCAAATGCTGGTATGATTCTTTGGGGATGCCCCTACCGGGGTAACCCCAAAGAACACCAGACCGGAAATACCCCAGATCACCAGGCAGTGCCGGGATGAAGACCAGGCTTTTGGTCTCTTTGTTAGGGATAATCCCGCTCGCCGGAACGCTAGTACACTCCGTTCCGCCGCCAAGGACGTTCGTCCTCGCAATGGCCGACCAGAAAATTGCGCGCGCGAATCTGCTGACCGCCCGGATTAAACAATCGGGCAAGCTATTCCGTACCGGGGATTTTCTTACCGCCGCCGCGCTCGCCCAGCAGGGATATCGCGATGCGCTCTCCGCCGGCGAGCCGCAAATTGCAGCGCGTTTTCTCGGTAATTTGGGCGGGTGCAGGTTCGCGCTGCACCAATATCGCGAAGCGCTGCAGGCATACGTGGAAGCCCGCCGATTAGCCGGAGCGTCGCACGACACGGCCACCGCCGGAAAACTGGATTTCAATATCGCTTCGCTTTATATCCAATTGGGACAGACAGACGCCGCCGCCGAGGCGTTAAGCCGCGCGGCGACAGGCTTGTCTGGCCCAGCCAGCCGCGCGCAGGTTCCCAAATTGCTGATCAGCCTCGCGGCTTTACAGGCCGATCAGGGGCGCATGCCGAAGGCGCTGGATCTGTACCGGCAGGCAATTGCCGCTGCGGGCCGCGCCGGAGACCTGGAGATTTCCGCCGAGGCCTGGAACGATTTGGGCTACGAATATCTCGAACACGGACAACTTCCGCACGCCGAGCACGCGCTGCTGGAAGCGTATCGCGTGCGCAAACTAAACCATCTGCGTACGGTGGAGAGTTCTTACCGGAACGTGGGGATGCTGCGCCTGGCGCAAGGAGACCTTTCCGCTGCCGCCATTCTGCTGGATCGGGCGGTCATTGTCTCTGCGCAGCGGGGCGGCCTGCGGCCCGACTGGGAGGTGTATTATGCGCGCGGCCGCGTGCGTCTCGCACAGGACCGTCTCCGGGAGGCCCTTGCGGATATCCGGATAGCGGCGCGTTTGGCGGGCTACTGGCGCCGGAATACATTTCCGGACGATGCCACGCGGGTCAGCACGGAGAATACGGTCGAGCGGGTACAATCCGCGTTGGTGGAGGCGGGAAACAGGCTTTACTTCGCCACCCACCGCCCGGAACTCGCCGCGGAGACCTTTGATGCCGGCGAGGCCAACCGGGCCGCCAGCCTGCGCGCCCTTCTGGCCGAACCGCGCGATTGGCGCCGCAAACTGCCGGCCGAATACTGGGCGACGCTCCGAAAGCTCGAAACTGCCGAGACTGATTTGCTCCGGTCTCCGACTGCGTCTACGGCCGACGCGGCGGGTGAGCAGGTCCGCCGATTGCAGGGCGCGCTGATCGAGTGGGAATCGCGCGCGGGATCGGATGGCGCGGCGGACCTCCCCGATCTTCTTAAAGCCACACGCCGCATTCTGCGTACGGACGCGGCGTTCTTTGCCTTTCATTTGGCTCCGCGCAATTCGTATCTTTGGGCGGTATCGCGCGACAGCTTCGCGCTTTACCGCCTGCCTCCCGGCCCCGTGATCGTCGCGCTGGCCGAGCGTTACACCAAAGCCGTTCGCCAAGGGAGTACGGAGGCAGCCGAATCCGGGTCCCGGCTATTTACGATGTTGTTTGGGCAGTTGCCGCCGGCTTTCCGGGAAAAGCCGCGCTGGCTCCTCGCGCCGGATGCGCAATTGTTCGAACTCCCCTTCGCCGCGCTGATCGAGGAGCGCAGGGGTCATGTATTCCTGGCTGAGCGGCATTCCCTGCAGATCACTTCCGGCGCCGCCTTATTGTCGGCGGGCACACCGCGCGCCTTCTTCGGCGGTCGCTTCGTAGGTGTGGCCGATCCGGTTTACAACATGGCCGATCCCAGGTGGCAAGGTTCCCGGCCCGGCCGGCAACCGGCTGCGTGGATAAGTCTTTTTGCCGCGGGCGGGAGCGAACCGGGGGGTGGCGACGCTTTGCATCTTGCCCGCCTGCCTGGCAGCGCGCGCGAAGTCGCCGGGTGCGCCGGCGCCTGGGACGGGTCCGTGCCGCCGGTACTTCTCGAGGGGGCATCGGCTTCCCGGCAGGGGTTGCGCACCGCCCTGGATCGCCACCCTGCCGTCCTGCACATTGCGGCTCACGTGATGCACTCCAGCCAGGCTTTGGGATCCGGTCTCATCGTCCTGAGTCTGGACCGGGACGGCCGCTACGAGGCCGTCGGGCCAGCCGAAATCGCCACCTGGAATCTGGATGGCGCATTGGTGTCGTTGAGCGGCTGCAGTTCGGGAGCCGCCGACGCGCTCCCGGCCACCGGTTTGATGGGGCTTACACGCGCTTGCCAGGCCGCCGGAGCCCGCGCCGTGGTGGCCAGCCGCTGGCCGGCCCAGGACGACTCCGGAGCGTTTTTTCTATCTTTCTATCGCTATTTGCGCACTGCCCCCGAGGCCGGGCCCGCAGTCGCGTTGCAACACGCCCAGGTGGACATGCTCAAGTCTCGCTCGTGGCGATCGGATCCGCTGTATTGGAGCGCTTATTTCATTACGGATAACCAACAATGATGGCAAACGAAATCGATGAAGACGTGGCAGACGATCGGCAGGCTTCCGACCACCCATGCTGGGTCGAACTGGTCGAGAAGATCAGGCGGAAAGATCCCGACGGATTGGAGGAGTTATATCGGATTTTCTCGCGCGGCGTGCGCTTTTATTTGTGCAGGCAGCTCGGTCCCCAGGATCTCGACGACCGCGTGCACGATACCTTTCTGGTCGTGGCCCAAGCCATACAGCGTGGAGAGTTGCGGGAACCCGACCGCCTGATGGGTTATGTGCGGACCATCGTCCGCCGGCAGGTGGCGGCGCAGATCGAGGATAACGTCCTCAGCCGAAAGCAGCAATTCGATCTGGATTGGGGTCTCGCGGTGCGCGACTTGGGCTGCAACCCGGAGCAAGCGGCCATTCGGCAGGAAAACTCGCACCTGGCGGTCGGAGTCTTGCAGAGTATTTCACCGCGCGATCGCGAGGTTCTGATACGCTTTTATCTTTGGGAACAGCCGGCGGAGCAGATCTGTGGGGCAATGGGATTGACCAATACCCAGTTTCGGCTGCTCAAGTCGCGCGCCAAGGCCCGCTTTGGGCAACTCGGCAAAAGGAAGGTTACAAAACGCCTAGTACCCTTTTTGTGAGAATAAATCGGATGCAATACCACTTACGGTAATGAAATTGATATTCCCCCCCCGCAAGGATGGTGCAGAGTTGGAATTCAGCGATTGTGGTCATCCCACCGACGAAGTGCTCGAATTGTATTCAATGGGCCGCCTGGCGGAGCCGGATTTAGGCCGGTTTGAGGAGCATTTGCTGGTGTGCGGAACCTGTCAGGACCGCCTCGCACAAGAGGATGATATCCGGCAGCGCATACGCGATGGAGCCGCCGTCCTCCAGCAGCCGCGCACCGCGGTCTTCCGGCGGTTGCCGCGGCTAGCTTGGATTTCGCTCGCGGCTGCGGTGTGCATGATTGTATTTGCGGGGATGGGCTGGGAGAGTCTCCATCGCCGCGCCGCGCCGGCGTCCGTGATTCTGCTGCAGGCCACGCGCGGGGCCGAGAGCACCCCCCTGGCCGCGCCTGCCGGAAAGCCTCTCATCGTGGTCCTGGATGTGACCGGCTTACAGCAATTTCCCGGATATAAGCTCGAAATCGTGGATGCCGCCGGGCATCCCGTGTTTCAATCCAGCAACGCTCCCCAAAACAACAAATTGCAAGCCGCGGTGGCAAGGGGCCTGGCGGCAGGGGTTTATTTTGTGCGCGTCTACACGCCCGCGCAAGAACTCCTGCGGGAATTCGCCCTCATGCTACGTGACTGATTACGGCTTTTCGGCCGTCCCCGCCTTCTGTTTCTCCTCCAACAACTTCTGCGCTTCTTCGCGAACCCGTCGCGCCTCCGCGCTTTCCCGGTCTCCGTCGGCGGTCCGCTTTAGCCGGTAATAAGCGGTGGCGAGCGCCGCATGGGCCTCGGAAAAACTCGGATAATCCCGCACGATCCGCTCAAGTTCCTGGCGCGCCTGCGCGGTCAGTCCCTGGGCCAGGTGAATCGACGCCCGTTGATAAAGCGCCCCGGGATCGTTAGGGCGCACCTGCAGCGCCAGCAAAATGTGGGCCAGCGCCTCATCCATTTTGCCGTCCTGCTTCGCCAGCATGGCGATCTCCGTGTTCGCCGTAAAATCGTAAGGGTTCACCTTCAACTCTTCGTTGAATTGCACGGCTGCCTCCGCCGGTTTGCCGCCGGCTTTCAGCGCCTGCCCATAGAGGGTGTGCGCCCAAGGCATATGCGGATTCAATTCCACGGCGCGCGCCAGGTGTCCGGCCGCCGCCGCCAGATCGTTGCGCAGCAGTTCCGCCTGCCCGAGAAGGAAGGCCGATTCCGCCGATTCGCCGTCGCGCAGGATGCGATCCAGCCAGACTTGCGCCTCCTGGTTCCGGTTGTCCTTCATGAGGGCCATGCCCAGCGCATAAATCAGGGCGCGATCGTCGGGATATTCCTCGCCGAGCGGCGCGAGGACTTCCACGGCTTTTCGCGGCTGATTCGTTTCGAGCAGGCAATCCGCCAACAGCAGCGCAGGCTTCAGCTCCAACGGCTGCATTTTGTGCAGGACTTCAAGCTGCGCGACGGCTTCGGGCATCCGTCCGAGCTTGTAGTATGCCAGGGCCAGATTCATCCGCACCTGGGTATTATTCGGCAGCTTGCGTAGCGCGAGATTATATTCCGCGATGGCGTCCGCGAACTGTCCGTCGCGCACCAGCGCGGCGCCCAGGTTAGAGCGGATTTCGGCCGCGTCCGGATAGCTTTTCAGAAACTCGCGGTAGAGCCGGATGGCCGTAGGCATGTCGCCGGACTGTAGCGCCGCGTTGGCTTCCCGCAAAGGGTCGCCGGACCCGTCCGCCCAAAGCGCGGCAAGTCCCAATGGAAGCCCAAGAACGATTACAGCGAGTCTCACCTGATGGAAATTATACCGTGCGGTGGCGCGCCCCCACGCTATACTCGTCGTTTGATACGTTGGCGCTGGCTGTTGCCGTTTCTACCGCTGGCCGCTCTGGCGGGCGGGGCGGCCATCGGTCCCTTCGCCTTCGAGGAGATCGCGGACCGCGCGGGAGTCCATTTTGTCAGCGACAACGGCGCCACCGCGCGCAAACAGCAGCCCGAAGGCATGATCGCCGGCGTGGCCGTCTTCGATTATGACGGCGACGGTTATCCCGATCTTTACTTCGTCAACGGCGCCAGTTTGCCGTCCCTCGTAAAAACCGGCGCCAGATACCGCAACCGCCTCTACCACAACAATGGAGACCTGACCTTCACCGACGTCACGGAGAAGGCCGGGTTGGGGGGCGCGGGATACGGTATGGGAGCCGCGGTGGGCGACTATGACAACGACGGGCGGCCGGACCTCTACGTGGCCAACGTCAACGGCAACCAGTTATTCCATAACAACGGGGATGGCACGTTCACGGACGTGACGGCCAAGGCCGGCGTGGGCGGAGGGCTGTACGAAGGCAAGAAGATGTGGTCGACCTCCGCCGCCTGGGTCGATTACAACAACGACGGGCTGCTGGATCTGTTCGTGTCCAACTATTGCCAGTGGGATCCCGAACATGAGCCCGTATGCAAAACCAACGGCGAGCTCTTGTACTGCAGCCCGCGCCACTATAAGCCCCTCCCAAATACGCTCTATCGCAACAATGGCAACGGCACGTTTACCGACGTATCCGTGCAGACCGGACTGGCCGCGCACCTGGGCCGTGGCATGGGAGTAGCCGTAGCCGACTACGATGGCGACGGTTATCCGGATATCTTCGTCGCCAACGACGACGCTCCTTTCCAACTGTTCCACAATCTTGGCGGAAAGCGCTTCGAAGAGATTGCGCTCAATTCCGGCGTGGCGTTTCCCGAAAATGGTAACGTCGTATCGGGGATGGGCGTCGATTTCCGCGATGTCTTCAACAAAGGATTGCCCTCTCTTTGGGTGACCGCCATTGAGAAGGAGACGTTTCCCCTATTCGTCAACAAGGGTCAGGGCGAGTTCGCGGATCAGACCACCACCGCGGGCCTGGCCGCCGAGACATACCAGATGTCCGGATGGTCCAATGCCATCGTGGATCTGGATAACGATGGCTGGAAAGACCTTGTGGTGGCCCGGTCCAACGTGCAGGATAATATCGCGAAACTGGCGCCGCGCGCTTATGAGGAGCCGCTGGCGTTGTTCCGCAACCTAGGTACCGGCCGATTCCAGAACGTCACCGCCGGCGCCGGACCGGATCTTCAGAAGCCCGCGGCCCATCGCGGGCTGGCGGTAGGCGATCTGGATAACGATGGGCGCATGGACCTGGTGGTTAGCGTGCTGAACGGCCCGGCACGGATCTTTCACAACACCACCCGCAACGGCAACCACTGGATCACGCTCCAGCTCAAGGGAACTCGGAGCAACCGCATGGGCATCGGCGCGAAAATCCGGCTGACGACGGCGGATGGGTTGACGCAATTCAACCACGTCTCGACCAGCACCGGCTATGCGTCGTCGAGCGATCCACGCGTGCATTTTGGCTTGGGCGCTTCCACCGCAGCCAGGGAAATCGAAATCGTATGGCCCAGCCGCATCCGGCAGGTGCTGCGGGATGTGGCGGGCGACCGGGTGGTCCAGATCGCCGAGCCGCCGCGCTGAGATTTCAAATCATCTACTGAAAGTAAACGCCGATGCCGTTGTAGAAAATATCGGTGATGATTCCGCTAGTCAATCCCGTAGCGGTGAAGGGGGTCGTCTTATTGTATTGTCCAACCTGGATCCAACCCTCCGGATAAGTGTACGGCGCGGTTCCGCCGGTGCCGGAAGGCGGCAGGGATGCCAGTATCCAGCCGGGTATCGTAAACTTCTGGGCGGTCACCGGCGCGGTACACTGTATAAACTCGAACTGGGTCTTGTTCGAGGATTGGGCATAGATCGTGATCTGTCCATTCTGCAACGTGGGATCGCCCCCGGTCCATTGCACTGTCAGATCGCCTGTTACGGGGATGTTCTGAAGGTCGGTGATCCCGGTCAGCGTCACCAGCGGGATGCTGGTCACGTCGTTCACGGAAAATTGGCCGACGGCGGTTCCGCCCGTGCCGGATACGGGATAGGTCTGCGTACTCCAGAGGTATCTTCCGTCCTGGGACAAAAAGCCGTAATAGAACCCACTGGCGTTCTCCGGCTTCAAGGATTCCGGAGGAGCGCCCACGATGGACAGGACGCTCCCGGCGTCGAGTTGCGCGGGACTGGAATCCCCGAAGTTTCCCGTATAATCCATGACGGCGCCGCAACCGTAGCTGCAATCGATTGCGACGCAGTAGCCGCTCGATACGCCATATCCCGCCAGCCCCGCGCTCGAAGGGGTAAATTCGCTGAAAGTCGCGAACCCGAAGTCCTCATTTCCGCCCGGCGAGCCGGGAACATATTGCGCGACCCAGCTTTCCAGGCGGATATACCCGAAATCGACGGTCTGGCCCGCGGCCAACATGTCGACCAAAGTCTGTCCCATCGCCGAATCGGTACAGGTTTCGCCGCTGGCTGAGACCGCGATGGTGGGGAAATTTCCAATATTGCCCGAAATACCGCCGGTTTCGACCGCGACCGGCACGGAACATCCGGTCACTCCCTGCGGAATCTGGAAGTCGATCTGGTCCAGCCCCGCAAAGCCCGAGCGCCCGTTATAGAGGACCGTAGCCGGAGTGTTTCCCACGTAGACTGTGACGGTCCCCACGTTGCCGGTAGGAGGCGGTTCAGCATCGCTGCCGGAAATGGCCCCCAGGCCGGTGCCCCACAGGGTGCCATAGTCGCCCGGATGAAACGTGTGAATGATGGTGTTGAGTTGATAACTAAGGTCGGTTGCGATGGCTTGGCCATAACCGGAGGAGTTATAGGTAAAGGCTCCGAAAGCGCCGGCCACCACCTGGATGGGCTGCGGCGCGCTGGTCTGGCTATTGTAGGTCGCTGTGATGCTTCCGGCGCCGACCGGAGTTGTGGATGGCAATATGGCGTTCACCTGGGCGCTGGAAGCATAGAGGATGATCGCGGACACCTGGGTGGTTCCGACCGTGACCTGGACGGTAGTGCCGCCCAGGTTAGTCTGCAGCGGGAAAGAGTAAGCCGTCACTCCCGCGCTGGGGCCAATACCGGTTCCGAAAATGGAGAACATGGATCCTTGAGCTATGCCGGATCCGGCGCCGCCCGGCGTACGATAGCTGGCGGAATTCAGCGGGGGGACATTAATGACTGGCTGCGCGAGGGCAGCCGCGGAAAGAAGAGAAAAGATCGGCAGGAACGCGAAACGTTTGTCCACGAGAGCCTCCTTTTGCGGCTAAATCGGGCCTTTTTGATCTCTACTATTGTACGTGCGGCCGGCGAGGCCGGTTCCAATTGCCCAAGCGGGACTTGAAAGTCCCGCCGGCACGCTGAAGCGTGCGCCACGTGGCGCCGGCGAATTCATTTAAGACTCCGACCACCTAATTGTACGTCGTTTCTTGCGTGCAGGCGACGGCCGCCGCTTCAGTTCTTTCCGGAATATCCGAATGGGTGCAATGCCGGCACGCCGAGGGGGTCCTGCTGGACCTTGGTCTTCTCGAACTCGGCCCGTTCTTTTTCGGCGTCGGCTTTCCGCCCCGCCAGGCGATAGGCGTCCGCCAGGAAGTAGTGGACATTGGAGCTGGAGGGCATCTGGCGCACGGCATTCTCCAGTTCGGCGATGGCCGCGTCCGCTTTGTTGTCATCCAGATAGGCGCGCCCCAGATCGGCGTGGCAGCGCCAGCGGTATTTAGCCGGCACGATCTTGAGCGCGGCGTGCAAAGTCTCGATCGCGGGCTCCGGCATGCCCTGGCGGATCTGCAGGGACGCGATCACCAGCAGCGACGGCCAGTGGTTCGGGTTACTTTGCACTTCTTTTTGGAATTCCGCCAGAGCGCTCATCAGGTCCGATTCCATCAGGTAGAGGCCGTACGCGTAATGCACGCCAGGCTCGTTTGGAAATTGCGCCAGCAGTTGTTTGTAGCCGGCCTCCGCCTGCTCGGGATGCTGGCTGGCGAAGGCCCAGGCGGCCTTGCCCGCCAAATCTACCACCGGGCGTTTCTGCGGGGTTAGCTGCGCCATGTCGTCCGGCAGGGCGAGCACGCAAAGCCCCATGGCTTCCGCCACAGGCGGAGGATTATCGGGATATTTGGAAAGGGGCTGCAACTGGCCAAGCGCTTCGTCGAAGGCCGACGACCGGATCAGAAGTTGCGCGGCGCGCACGCGCGCGGCGGTTTCAAACTGGGCGTTCGTGCCGAGACCGAGTCCCTCCCCTTTGCGAATATCGGCCAGCGCCTGGTCTTGATCGTCGAGTTGGGACTCGCTGAGCCCGAGCAACGCCCAACCCGTCCCGATTCCCGGCGCCAGCCCGACGCCCTTGCGCAGCGCATCGGTGGCCTCCGCCCAGCGGCCGAGCTGGTACAGCGCGCCGCCCATGTAGAGCCAGCCCTCGGCCCATTCCGGATGGATGGCCAACGCCTGTTTATACAATCCGGCGGCCTCGTCGGGGTGGCTGTCGAGGGCCGCCTCGGCGCGGTGTGCCAGGTCCGCGAATGCATCCTTGGCGGGGGCCTGCGCGGCCGACGGAAGCCCCGTCAAAAGCAGCAGGAGCAACGCCCCACAAGATGCCCGATCCACACGATTCCACATGATCTTTACCCTACGATAACGCAAGTCCGCTATGCTGAAACTTGATGCGTCTCGTGGTCTTGCTTATTGCCGCCGGCGCCGCCTGCGCGCAATCCTCCAGCCCGGAACAGCTCTTCCGCGAAGCCGTAGCCGCGCAGCAGCATGGCGACGACGCCCAGGCCGTTCGCAAATACCAGGAATTGCTCAAGCAGTATCCGGACGCGGTCGAATTGCGCGCCAACCTGGGCGCGGCGTTGGCCACTTTGGGGCGCTACGACGAAGCCATCGAACAATATCGCGCGGTGCTCGCCAAGAAGGACAATCCCGGTCTCCGGCTGAACCTGGCGCTGGCTTACTACAAGAAAGGGGCGCTGCGCGAAGCGGTGCAGGAGTTCAATACGCTGCTGGGCCAACAGCCGGGCGATACCCGCATCGCCACGCTGCTGGCGGAATGCTACGCCCGCCTGGGGCAGGATGGGCAGGCCATCGCCGTCCTCACGCCCGTGGAAGCCGCCCATCCAGACGATCTTGCGGTGGCGTGGCTGTTGGGTTCGGCCATGATCCGCGCGGGCCATAAGCGCGACGGACTGGAGCGCGTGGACCGCGTCGCCCGGCAAAGCAAGAATCCCGAGGCGTATCTGCTGGCCGGCCAGACGTCCCTGAAAATGAATGAATTCGAGCGGGCCCGGGACTATGCCGATGCGGCCCTGCGCCTGAATCCGCGGCTGCCCGGCGCCGAAACCCTGCGCGGCAGCGTGCTGAGTTACCTGGGCGACACGGATGGCGCCACCGCCGCGCTGAAGAAGGCCGTGGACGCGGATCCCAACGATTTCGATGCCCAGGTGGCACTCGGCGCGGTCCTGCACACCGCGCGCGACCTGGACGGAGCGCGGCAGCATCTGCAGGCCGCGCTGGTCCTGAAGCCCGATTCCAACCTGGCGCGCTACGAATGGGCGCGGCTGGAGCGCACCGAGGGCCATGTGGAGGCGGCCGTGAAGGATCTGGAGAGAGTCGTACACGACGACCCCAATTGGGCGCAGCCGCACGTGGAACTGGCCGCTCTCTACTTCCGCATGAACCGCCAGGCGGACGGGGACAAAGAGCGCGCCACCTTCGACCGGCTCACCGCCGAGCAGCAAAAGCAGTGACCGTATCTAAAATTGCCGCGCAAGACGAGCGCGAATTTTACGATGCCCATTACGCGCAATTCCTGAAGCTGCCGGACCACGCACTGCGCACCGATCGCCAGGTTTTGGAATCCGGCATCGCGGACCCGGCGCAGCCCTTCTACGAACGGCGGATGCTATACCGCGCCGCCATGCGGGCGCTCGCAGCCGAGCCGCTGGGAGGCCTCCGGGTTCTCGATTATGGCTGCGGCCCCGCGGATTTCGGACTCTGGATGGCTACCGAAGGCGCCGGCGTGACGGTGCTGGACCTTTCGCCGGCGGCTATCGAACTGGCCGTGAAACGGGCGCACGCCTCGGGCGTCGCGGTGCGCGGGATCGCCGCCGACGCCAGCCGCCTGGAGATGCTGCGCGACGGCGAATTCGACCTGGTATTCGCCTGCGCCGCCCTGCACCACACGCTGAAGTATCCCGGTGCGCTCGCGGAACTGGCGCGCATCATGCGTCCCGGGGCGCGCCTGGTGCTGGCGGAAACCTGGGGCGGCAATCCCATCTTGAACGCCGCGCGCAGGCTGCGTGCCCGGGCCGCAGGCGAAGCCGAAGAGCAGGGCGAGGGGATCATCTTCTCGCGCCACGAACTACAGGCGCTCGACCCCTTCTTCGCCGATCTGCGCGTCGAGCCGATGAATCTGCTGGCGATGGGCAAGCGCTTTCTGCGGGGAAGTTTCGAGCGGCGCTGGGCAAGGCTGGCCTTGCGCAGTTTGGAGGTTGCCGATCGGATGCTGCTGGCTGCCGTACCAGCGGTGCGCAACTGGTGCGGGGAAGCGCTGATCAGTGGACGCCGGCGGTGACCGAACGCCTACAGGGGTTTGGGTCTATTCGGGCAGTGGTGCCGGAGGGCGGCCGGGTGATTGGCGCCGCTGGTCTCATCACGGAACCAAAGACCAAATAATGTCGACAGCCGCATCCATGCCGTAGAGCACGCGGTTCTTCAGTATGCAGACGGCCGCATCAAGCGTGTCGGTGTCGTTCAGGACGCGCTTCGTCCAGGCGCTGCTTCCGGAGGCTGGGGGGAGCAGTTCGAAGAGCGTTCCCGACTTCGTGAACCTGTACCCGGTCGCTCCGAATAGCGCTCCGTTCCTCTCGTTGAAGATCAGCGGGCCGTTGGGTATGTAGCTGGAGTTGATTCCGCTATGGGCCGGAAACGTCCAGAGCGTAGCCTGCGTCCATGAGCCGCCCGGAGAGGACGGTGGGGCGAGGGAGAAAACGGTGCCTCCCTGCATACCCCCTCCCTCTGGATTGTACCCAAGGTTCGTCGTGCCGTACAGCACACCGTTGGCCCCCAGTGTGACCGTGGCCGGGTACTGTTTGCCGCTTGGCGGGAAGTTGTAGACCGTGGCCTCGACCCAGGGGCCGCCGGCTTCGGCCGGTGGCGTAAGCGAGAAAACCGTGCCGCCATTCTCCAGGCCACTGTTGATCTCGTAAGCCTGGGCAGTGCCGTAAAGCACGCCTCCCGCCCCGATGACCAGGCCTCCGGTCGGACGAGCTATCTCGCCCTTTGCGCCAAAACTCCAAAGGACGGTTTCGGTCCAGGCATCCCCGGTGCGGCCGGAGGCGCTAGCGAGAATACCGTGCCGCAGCCCCGGCCACAGGCCGTCGAGGTCCCGCCGAACTGGGTGGTGCCCTACAGGACCCCGTTCCCGTCGATCACGAGCTGGTACGGGTTTGCTGCGTCGGGAGCGCACTTAAATTGATAGAGTACGGCTTCGGTCCAGGCCCCGCCGGGGCTGGCCGGGGGCGTCAGCGAGAAAATCGCGCCGCAACCGCCGCCGCCGTTGCCGTAAAGGACGCCGTCCCTACCCATCGTCACGCCGTAGGGGAAGTAGGTATCGCCCGGGGTCCCTCCGAAGCTCCAGAGGACCGCCTCCGTCCAAGCGCCGCCGGGCGATGCCGGAGGAGTCAGGGAATAGGCCGTGCCGCAGCCGAGGCCGTCGTTCTCGGGGCATTGGGTGTACGCGCCGCCCTCCCCGGTGGTTCCGTAGATCACGCCGTTGCGGCCCATCGCGAGATTGCCGGACGGGGAGACGCCTTGGCTGGCATCAAACGTATAAAGGGTTCTGAACGTCTGTGCGCCGATTTGCTGAGAAGCGGCGGGCCACATGAGGCACAGAAAGGGAACCAAGCCCAGCGACGAAGAAGAGCGTACGAGTAGCATGAGAGCCTCCAGTCCAGCCCCATTATGACACCGGCCCGGGGTTCAAGCCGGCGCCCTGACGCCTTACTTCGCCGGTTCCTTCACCGTCAGGATCTGGTCCGCCCGGACTTTCTTCAGCGTCTGCACCAGGCCGCTGGGCCAGTGAATCTCCAGCGAGGCGATGGCCTTCTCGGCGCCCAAGCCGAAGTGTACCCGTTTGTCGCTCGACGACATAAAGCCGTCGGAAGTGGTCACATGGTTGTAGAGCGTGCGGCCGGACGCGGTGGTCAGTTTCAGCGCCGCGCCGATGCCATCGCGATTGCTGCGGCGGCCGATCGTATTCACCAGCAGCCAATGGTTGCCGTTGTCGGCCGAGTTCAGCAGGATGCGCGGCTTCTCGTCGAGCGAGGTCACCACCAGGTCCTCGAAGCCGTCGTTGTTCAGGTCCACGAAGGCCGAGCCGCGCTGGAATCCCGCATGGCTGAAATCGGCGCCCAGCAAGGCGGAGACATCGCGAAACTCCTTGCCGTCCACGTTTTCGAACATCGTATCCGGCTGGCGCGAGATCTCGCCCATGTTGTCGATATCGCCGTTGGAGGAGTAGAGGTCCTTCCAGCCGTCGTTGTTGTAATCGACAAAGCCGTTGCTCCAGCCGGAACTGCGCGCGCTCAGCCGCGACACGCGCGACGCGCCCGAAACATAATTCATGAACTTGCCGCCCATGTTGCGGTAGAGGCCCCAGATCTGGCCTTTCAGGTTGTTGTAGAACAGGTCGGGCCATCCATCGTTGTCGTAGTCCTTGGCGTCCGCGCCCATGGACGAACCGGCATTACCGCTTTCGTCGTAAGCCACGCCCCACTCGTAGCCCGATTCCTTGAACGTGCCGTCCTTCTGGTTGATGAACAGGAAATTGCGCACCGTGTCGTTGGCCACGAACACATCCATGAATCCGTCGCCGTTGAAATCCGCGATGGCGATGCCCATGCCCTTGCCCAGTTCCTTGCCGAAACCGGAAGCTTCGGTGACATCCTCGAAACGGCCGTTGCCCAGGTTGTGATAAAGGCGGTGCGCGACGTTGGCGTAGACCTTCGGATGGCAATAATATTCCTGGCCGTTAGCGGCGCAGATTTTGTCCGTTTGCGGGGTCCACACGGTGTAGTTGGAGACAATCAGATCCAGCTTGCCGTCGTTGTCGTAATCGAACCAGGCGGCCGCGACGCTCAAAACATCCTTGGGCTTGCCGCCGATCCCGGAGCGTTCGGTGACGTCGGTGAATGTGCCGTCGCCGTTGTTGTGGTAGAGCGTGTTGCGCCCCGCATTGCAGACGAAAAGGTCTTCGTACCCGTCGTTGTCGTAATCGCCGGCCGCCACTCCGAAGCTGAAGCCGAGGTCTTTGCCGAGCAGGCCGGCGCGCGCGGTCACATCCTCGAAGGTGCCGTCGCCGCGGTTTCGCAGCAGGCAGTTGTAGAAGCGCGGATCGGTTTTTTCCAGCTCCGGCAGCTTGGCGCCGTTGGTGAAGAAGAGATCCATGCGCCCGTCGTTGTCGAAGTCCAAAGCAGCTACGCCGCCGCACATGGTTTGCGGAAAATACTTGCGGCCGGTGAAGTTATTGTCCGTGCGGTAAGCGAAATTCGATTTGGGAGCGATATCGGTGAAGTGGGGCCGTTTGGGTTCAGGGCCGTCGGCCCTCACCAGCAGCCACCAGCCGCTCAGCAGCAGCCATCCGCCGGCAAAAACGAGCCATCGCCTCATCTGGCGCGGGCGTCCGTATCCGCCGCATCCCGCTGATCCATCAACTTCTGCGCTAAGGCGCGCTCGCGATCGCCATCCGCGCGCCGGTCCAACCGGTAATAGACGGTGGCCAGCGAAGCGTGCGCTTCGGCGAAATCCGGCGATTCGCCGATCAGGGCTTCGAGCGTCTTGCGCGCCTGGTCCGCATTGCCCGTCGCCAGGTCGACATTGGCTACCTGATACCGCACGCCCGAGTCGTTGGGACGCGCCCTGAGCGCGCGCTCGAAGTAGCGGCGCGCCTCCACATAATCCTGATCGCGCTTCGCCAATACACCCATGTTCAGGTTCGAGACGAATTCGTCCGGATCGAGAACCAGTTCCGCGCTGAAAGCCGTGCGGGCGCGGTCGCTCTCTCCTTTCGCCAGCAGCAATTCGCCCAAACGCGCATGCGCGCCCGGAAGCTTGTCATTCAGCGCGATGGCCTTCTCGATGTCCGCCAGCGCGGCGTCGTAATCGTGCGCCCGAAGCTTGAGGGTACCGCGCAGCAGGCGCGCTTCGGCCGAATCGCCCTGGCTGAGGATGCGATCGATGACGGCCGCGCCGCTGCCGTTTTGGCCATCGCCGATGAGCGCCGTCCCATACAGATAATCGAACGCCGGGTCGGCCGATTTGGCTTGTTCGAGCGGCGCCAGCAGCGCGATGGCCTGCTTGTATTTGCCGAGGCTGTTATAGCAGCTCGCCAGCAGCAGGGTCACCTGGTCTTTGAACTGCGGAGCCAGCGCGGAAGCCCGCTCGAAGCGGATGGCGGCCTCCGCGGGCCGTCCGGTCTTGTAGTAGGCCAGCCCCAGATTGAGCAGCAGCGCGGGATTGTCCGGACTCGCCGACAGGGCGCGATCGTACTCCGCGATGGCTTCGTCGTAGCGGCCCGCGCGGGCCAGCGCCACGCCCAGGTTGGAGCGCGCCTGGACCGAATCCGGATGCGCGGCCAGATACTCGCGATAGCCGCGGATGGCGGCTTCCACGTCGCCCGCCGGCTGCTGGGCCCACGCGGCGAGCGCCATGAGGACGACGCCCGGCGCGCTCCGCCAAGCGATCCTCATTTCGCCACCGCGTCGGCCAACTGCTTGAGCCGCACAAACTCCGCGCGCTCCTTGGCCGCATCTTCTTTTCTGCCCGCGATGGCATACGCCGCCGCCAGCGAAAAATGGACCTGCGGGCTATCCGGCGCCTGCTGCCTGGCGATCTCGAGTTCCTTGATGCCCTTCTCCACTTCGCCCGCGTTGGCCAACAGCCTGCCCAGCACGCCATGCGCGGCGAAGAAGTCCGGCGCCGCTTCCACCGCACGCTGCGCATACGGAATCGCTTTTTCGGGCTCACCGCGCTTCTCGTATTCTAGAGCCGTGGTCACCAAAGCCTCCGCATGCTTGGGATTCAGTTCCATTTCCTTTTGGAATTCGGCCAGGCCGGCGTCCGAATCGCTCGCCAGCAGAAACGAGCCATAGAGATAGTGGACGTTGGGGGTCTTCGGATAGCGCGCTAACAGGTCCGCGAAAAGCTTGGGCGCCTCCGCCGGCTCGTGGCCCGCCGCCGCGCAAACGGCGCGCCCCGCGCGATCCACCAGATCTTTGTCCCCAGGCGGCACATCTTCCGGCAGGATCGGCCGGCGCAACCCGGCCAGCCCGGCGGCTTCGACGACGGCAGGACCGGCGTCGCCCGTCTTCAAGACCTTCTCCAATACCTGCAGCGCCGATTCGTATTGCTGAAAGCGGGTGAGCAGCAGCATCGCGTGATACAGGACCACACGCTTGGCCTGCGGGTCCTCGCCCAAACCCAAGCGGCGTCCCTCGTTGATATGGTCGAGCGCCCGCGCGTATTCCTTCGTCTCGTATTCGCACAAGCCCAGCAGCGCAAACCCGGGACCCGCCTTGCGGTCCAGCACAACCAGCCGCCGCAGGGCGTCCCGGGCTTCCAAGAACTTGTCCTGGTCGTACAGCAATTCGCCCAGGAACCACCAGCCCTCCGGCCAGGTCGGGCGCATCTTGACGGCGCGGCGATATAATCCGATCGCGTCCGGAATGCGATTTTGCTCGCGCGCCTGCGCGGCGTCCTTCGACACCTTATCGAACGTAGCCGGTGCAACCGGCGGACGCGCCTGATCGGCTGGGGCCGGCAGCGCCAGGAGTGCGCCCAGGTAGATGCAAGCGCAGATCGAGGGGGCTGTCAAACTAGGGTGTCTCCTTCACGCGCAGCACGCGATCCCCGCCGACAGCCTGCAAGGTTTGCACGATTCCCGAGGGCCAATGTACGACCACCGATTCCGCCGTGGCGTCCGCCCCTAATCCGAAATGCACCGGCCCGTAACTCGACGACGCATAGCCCACGCTGCTGGTCATGTGATTATATTGGGTGCCGCTTTTGGTCTTGACCTCTATCCTCGCACCGATGCCGTCGCGGTTGCTCTTCACGCCTTCGAGCGCAATATCCAGCCAGTGTCCCGCGCCCGGGCTGCGGTTCATCCAGATTTCCGCGGGATGGGCGAGCGCGGTGGTGACCACGTCGATGCGCCCGTCGCCATCCAGGTCCCCGAAGGCCAGTCCACGGTGACGGGCCGCGGGTGAAGCGTCCAAACCCGCCTCGGCGGTCAGGGCTTCCCAGTGCCCGCCTGCGCCCAGATTGCGGAAGACGGTGTTGTGCTGCTCGACCGTAGTGCCGGGCAGCGGGCGCGACAGGACATCGCCGCGGCTTACGAAGAGATCCTTCCATCCATCGTTGTCGAAGTCGTAAAGCCCCGCGCCAAAACCCGCCATGCGCATGCTGAGCGCGCGCATGCCGCTGGGCGTGCTGATTTCCTGAAACCCGCGGCCGCCCTGGTTCTTCCACAAGGGGAAGGTCTGGTTCTCCAACGCAACGGTCACCAGGTCCGCGAAGCCATCGTTGTTGAAGTCGCGAAAATCGAGACCCATTCCGGATATGAAATTGCCGTCTTCCGGCAGGGCCACGCCCTTTTGAAACGCGACTTCCTCGAACGTATCTCCCATGTTGTGGAAAAGGAAATTATAAGTGCCGTCATTGGTGACGAAAAGATCGGGGCGGCCGTCCAGATCGTAATCCGCCATGCCCACGCCCATACCCTTGCCCACGTGGGCGCGGATGCCCCACTTCTCCGAGACATCCTCGAATTTGCCGTGGCCCTTGTTCAGGTACAACTGGTTGGGCAGACCTTTATAAGATCGCGGCGCGCAATAATCTGCGGCTCCCTTGTATTCGCAAAGCGGCTCGGTGGCATAGTCCCATTGCAGATAATTGACTACGAACAGGTCCAGCAGTCCGTCGTTGTTCACATCCACCCATACGGCCGTGATGGCCCATGTGGGCCCGAATTCGGGATCGGGGCTGTTGCGAATGCCGGACTGGGCGGTGACGTCCGTGAACGTGCCGTTGCCATTGTTGTGGTAGAGCGTGTTGTGGTGGACGCCCGCCACGAAGAGATCCGGATAGCCATCGTTATCGTAATCGCCCACCGCCGCGCCGCTGTCGAAGCCGCTGCCGGCCAATCCCGCGGTTTCTGTCACGTCGGTGAAAACGCCATGGCCATCGTTGCGGAAAAGCCGGTCGCGGTATTTGGGATCGTCCTTCTCTAGCGTGGCCAGGTTTGCGCCGTTGGTGAAGAAAATATCGGGGCGCCCATCGCGATTGTAATCGAATATGGCCACACCGCCGGCCATGGTGGCGGGCACGTGGCGCGCAGTTCGTTCGCCGTGTTCCAACTGGAACGGGATGGGTTTCAGATCGAACCGGATGGCCGCAGCCGGGCCGCCCGCGGCGCGCGACAGCAGCCAGCACACACACACCAAGGCCGGCGGGGCCAGACGGCTAGAACCCATATCGACCAGAATAACGCGTTGCGTTTTTGATTATGATGTGACATTGCATCGTGCCAACCCAAGAATGGGCGCCCGGCGTTTGGGAATCTGCCTGGGCCTCGCGTCGCTGGCCTGCGCGGCGCCCCCCGCTGCCCAGACCTGTGCCACCTGCCATCCTGCACAGGCGAAGGCTCAGCCGGCGTCCGGCATGGGCCACGCGATCGAGTTGCCCCCGGACCAGCAAAACCTGATGGCGCACCCGAAGTTGACGTTTGCGAAAAACGGCTACACCTACACCATCGAGCGCCAGGGAGACATGAGCACGTATACCGTGCGCGACAGCGCGGGCGAGCTGTCGCTGCCGATCCGCTATGCATTCGGCCAGCACATGCAGACGTATGTGTTTGAATACCGCGGGCGCTTTTATGAGAGCATGGTGAGCTATTACCCGAAACTGACTGGCCTGGCCATCACCCTGGGCGACGAGCAGTTGCAGCCCCACAGCCTGGTGGAGGCGATGGGCCGGGAAATGTCCAGCCAGGAAACCAATGTGTGTTTCGAGTGCCACGCCACGCGCGCGGTGACCCAGGGCAAGCTTACCCTCGATTCCCTGCAAGCCGGCGTAACTTGCGAGCATTGCCACACCGGCGCCATCGCGCACATGCAAAACATCGCGCGCGGCAATACAGCGGCGATGCCCGCGAAACTCGGGGCGATGGGCGCGGAAGATATGAACAACTTCTGCGGGCAGTGCCACCGTACCTGGGAATTCATCGTCAGAGCGCGGGAGTGGGGTGAGGTCAATGTCCGCTTCGCGCCGTACCGCCTGGCGAATAGCGAGTGCTTCAGCGGCGACGATAAACGCATCCGATGCACTGCCTGCCACGATCCGCACGCCAGCATCTCGCGGGACGAAGCCGGCTACGACCGGGCCTGCCTGGCATGTCATGCGTCGAAACCAAGAAAATCGTGCCCCGTTGCAAAGAGCAATTGCGTGGGTTGCCACATGCCCAATGTGACCCTGTCGGAGGGCCATGCAGTCTTTATCGATCACCAGATCCGCATCGCCCGCCCGGGCGATCCTTACCCTAATTGAAAGCCGTGGCGCACGCTTTAGCGTGCCGGCGGGACTTTTAAAGTCCCGCTGAGCCGGCTGCACGGCCAACTGAAGTTCGCCGCTGCACGCTCCGTTGAAAACATGCCCGAAGTTATTGAAAATACATGAGGGCGGGTTTTCATCACCTTTGGTGGGCCGCAGGCCCATGGGGCACTACCCTGAGACCCCGTTGCCGCTCAATAAGTTATCGGTTGTTTTTCGGAGCCGCAAAGATGATGAAAACCAAGAGTCGTGGGGCGGCCAATCTCGGCCCGGGGTCCCCGCTGGGGGCGGCTTTCCAGCCGGCATAGCCGCCTGAAAAGGCGGCTGCGGGCATGATTGCCCGCCCCACGGTGAGTTTCCGACGATGCCCCGCAGGGGGTCTCGCCGCTGTTTCACCCGCATCCGCGGGGGCGCACGCTAAAGCGCGCTAAAGCGTGCGCCGCGGGCACACACCAATAAAAAAGGGGCGGCTTGCGCCGCCCCCTTTGGGTCCGATTCCAGCCTCGCGAACGAGGTCTAGAAGTTGTACTTGGCTGCGAACTCAATCACGCGGGGGACCTCGTTCTTGTACAACGGGGAACCTGTGGTGATCGTGTTCAGGTTAGTGTTGCTCAAATTGCCAGCGCTATTCGAGAAGTTCAGCTCCACATCGTTGTTATTGCCCGTGGAGTTGAATTGCGGCAGCGGATGGTTCAGGAAGTTGAACGCCGAGAACCGCAGCTCGATTTTGTGGTGCTCTTTAAAGAGGAAGTCCTTGTAAATCGCGAGGTCGCTGTTGAAGAACGCGGGCCCCTTGATGTACGGCCAGATGAGATCCCCTTGCTGGTGGTTGGTCGGAGGCGCGAAGCAGCTCGGATTGAAGTATTGTCCCGCCCTCAGATTGCTGGCAGGATCGCAGGTCAACACAGGCTGCGTCTGACCGATCGCGTTCGTGCCCAGCCAGTTGGTCGGCTGCAGAGCGGTTGGCCACGAGATATTGAGGCCGTAGTTGGTGTTGGGCTGAATCGGGGCGCCGCTTTGGAACTGCGTGATGCCCGACAGAACCCAGCCATTCACTACCCCACCCAGGAGCTTGTTGTCCTTCACCGGCGACGGCAGGTTGACTACGTACGCCGCGTTGAAGATATTCGTGTGATCCCAGGAAAGCACGCCGTAGTTCGCGCTCAGGTTGAACGGATCCGGGGACGGGCCGGCTTGTGCGCCGTTGGCACTGTTCCCGTCGCGAATACCGAGGATCTTGCTGAACGTGTAATTCGTCGTGAAAGTGACGCGTCCGGATTGCTTCTGCCACGTGGCGATGAACGCATTGTAGTTCGCGTAGCTGCCGTGGCTCTGCAAGGCGATACCCGCGTAGTTGGAATACGGGCGGTATTGGTTCAGGTTGGAGAAAGTTGAAGGCAGCGTGGCACCGTTGTTGTAGTTGTTGATGCCGGTGACCGGATCGACACCGAAGAAGGCGCCGAGCGGTACGTTGTCGATGTTCCCCAAGTTACCGTTTCCACCGTTGATCAGCATGTCGAGCGACTTGTTGCCGGCATACTGGAATTCCGCAACCGAGCGCCAGGGCACGCGCTGCGAAACCGTCACGTTGTAGTTCCAGGTGTGCGGGGTGCGTTCGTCGCCCATCTGCAAAACGCTGATGGCGGAACCCAACCCGGCGGCACCCAGCGCAGGACTGTACTGCTGGAAGTTATTCCAGCCGATGCAGCAAGTACCTGTCGTGGTAACATCCGAAACGATGCCGAGCGGCTGGTTGTAACCGGCGCTGGCACTGTTGTAGGAAATCTGATAGCGGAACAAACCGGCGCCGCCGCGTAACACGGTTTTGCCGTTCCCGAAGATATCATAGGCGAAGCCCATGCGGGGTTCGATGAAGAACGGCTTCGACGGGAAGCCCGACAGCGGGATGCTGGGGTCGATGCCGTGCCATTCGAGACCCGTCCATGCGGGAGCCGAGGGGCTGTTGTTGTAGGAAGCGGGATCCCAAACGGCCACGCCTTGCGTGTCGTTCGGCACCCAGTTGCCCATGTGGTCGAAGCGCAGACCGCCGGTCAGGGTGAGCCTGCGGGTAGCCTTCCACTGGTCGTTCACGAAGAACGAATACTGGTAGTACTTCATGTCCTGCACAGCTTCGGCTGCGTCTTGGGTGAAGGCGCTGATGCGCCCCGTGACCCAGTCAGCCAAGGGGTTGCCCGTGCTGGTCGGCCCCCAGGGATCGAATTCCGCCGCGCCCTGGACTGAATCGCTCAAGCCGCCGCTGGTCTGGTAGTTGCGCGCGTAATCCCAGTAAAAGCCGGCCTTCAAGGTATGGCTGCCGACGATCTTGGTTACGTTGTCGCTGATGTTCGGAGTCTGCGACAGTTTGCCGAACGAATTCGCGCCGCCTGGCGTAAACGGCTCGCCGTACGGATAGGTCGCGAAGCCGACCGCTGAATTGCTCCAGCCGAAGGTATTCGGGATCTGCGGTGAATAAGGATCCGAGAACAGACCGGTCATGTGGAAGCCGAGCGTGGTGGGGTTCACCGCGGCGGCGTTGGCCAACACGATCGGGTTGAGGAAGGTGGCTTCCGCGAAGATGAACTCGTTGGTCAGCGTGGGGCTGAACACGTGTACGAGGTTCGCGCTATAGACCTGGGATACCTGGGTGGCGTTCTGCGAGGACGGATAAGGCAGCGAACCGCCAATCTGCCACCAGATGCTGATCGGGTTTTCATCGTGCTCGATCTGATGGTTCCAGGAGAAGAACAATTTGGTTTTGTCGCTGATGTTGTAGTCGCCGCGCAACCGGAGTTCCCAGCGATTTACCGGCGTATTGTTGAAATACTGGTAGTTGTCGCCGCTAGGATTCGTTACGGGGTTGATGTTGGGCTGCGGCATCAACTTCAACAGGACGGCGGAATTCGGATCGAGAGCCGTCGTGGGGATCTGGCCGCCAGGATACAACGTGGAATTCACGTTGTTCGCACCGGCGCCGCCCTTGGCCGTGGCAAAGCCGGGACCGAGGGACGCCAGGTAGGCAGGAGTGAAGTTGCCGGCTTGCATCTGCGCCGTAGGCACAAAATAGCTCAGCAGGCTGCCCGCCGGATGTTGGTCCATATATTCATACGCGGCATAAAAGAACAACTTGTCGTGGTTCTTATTGAAATGCGTGCCCGGTATGATCACTGGACCGCCGAAATCGCCGCCCGGATAATAGAAGCTGTTCGTGGGCGCCTGCACGCCCTGGCTGTTGTTGAACGAGCCGTTGGAATCGAACACGCCGTTGCGCGCATAAATGTAGCCCTGTCCGTGGAACTGGGCGCCGCCGCTCTTTCCGATGGCCTGGAAGGTGACCGGGCCTTTGGCGAATTCCGCGCCGTAGGCCGATGTCAGGATCGAAACTTCCTGCACCTGGTTCTGGTTGATGTTGGCCGTCTGCGTTCCCTGGTTGCCGGGATCGAGAAGGTTGGCGCCGTCCGACGTCATCGTCATACCGCCATTGGGCTGCGTGCCTTGTGCGGTAAACGCGCCGATAGGACCGGTATTCTGCTGGGTGGGCACGGAACCCTGGCCCCACATGTTCTGGCTGAGTCCGCCGGTCATACCCATTCCAGGCATGATCTTGATGAGTTCGGCGGCATCGCGGCCGGCGATCGAGATATTCTCGATCATATTCTTATTTAGCGTCTGGCTGGCTTGGCCGGAATCGACCGGCACTACCACGTCGGCGCCCGCGATGACCTCTACTTCCTGCTTCGTGGATTGGACCTGAAGAACGATAGTCGGCAGGCGCAGAGTGGAGCCCTGCGTCAGCGTGATGCCCTGTTCTTCAAATGTCTGCAAACCCGCGGCAGTGATAGTGACCGTGTACGTTCCCGGCAAAATCGACGGGAAATCGAACGATCCCGAGTTATTCGTGACGGAATCGCGCAGAGCGTTCGTTGCCTCGTTTTTCAGGACGACTTTCGCTGCGGGGACGACCGCGCCCGTGGCGTCGGTGACCGTGGCGCCGATCGAGCCGCTCGCAAACTGCGCGAAAACGGGCACTTGCGAGACCGCCAAGGCCGCAATCAGTAATCCCAACAACCAGAAAGATCTTCCCGGATATTTGTGCCGAGCTGTAACAAAGGTCGGCATCCGATCTGGTTTATTCATTTGACCCCTTTCTAACCTCAATTTTTACTTCCCTAACCAAAGATTTGCCCCTTGCTGCACCCAACCGCGCAGTCCCAAGTGGCTGAACTAATCGTTTGCAAGTAGCATAACTACACTACACGGTCAAGTCAAGGACTTTCGGATCTTTTTAAAATCCGGCCAGCCACTGTTCACAACCGTGCATACGCGCCACCCCGGAACGACACTTTGGGCATTTGTTTGACTGGGCGAATGTAACCCGACACCTGGGGGGAGCGCTAGTACATTTAAGTTACGGCCTGCCACCGGCGGATTTTACAATGAATGCTAACTCCTTTACTTTAGCCCTGTAACGACGACTCCAAGAATGCATATAATCTATGTATCGTTAATGTTTTCAATGGTGTACGCCTTGTTACAAAATTGATATCCAACGCCTGGCCGGATTTTACAAGTGAGCATAAGCCCCGAAACACTATGGAAACGTGTATAATCGCGACAGATGGGGGATGTAAATCAGGATGGGGGCCGCCCCACCGGAATAACCGGCGCGGAGCGCCTGGAACTCGCGGCCGCACTCGCTTCTCCCACATTCGCCCGCTCTCAGCGCCTGACCAAACTGCTCGAGTACGTCTGTGGAAAGCACTTCGAGGGGCTCGATGCGCAGGTCTGCGAATATAGCATTGCCACGGAAGTGCTCGGCCGGCCGGCAGAGTTCGATCCCGCCGAAGATGCCATTGCGCGGGTGGAAATCCATCGCCTGCGGAAGAAACTGCGCGACTATTATGCCGCGGAGGGCTCCCGGCAGCCGCTCAAAATCATCATCCCACCCGGCATGTATACGCCTGTTTTTCAACAGGATGCAAGCCTGGCGACCACCCCGCCGATAAATGGCAAAGCGCCCGCGGAGCCCATTGCCGAGACGTTCTCCCCGCCGGCTCCGGATCCGGCTCCGGCGGAAACAGTCCCGGCGGCTCCGCCGTTACCGGCCGCGCCCGGTCACGGGAAACGGTGGAGTTGGATGTCGGCCGCTATCATTCTTATAGCGGCACTCGCGGCGACAGCCATCACCTTCAAGACCGTCGCGGGCCACCAGCCGGAGGCCGCGCCCACGGTTACGCCGCCGGTGCTGGCCGGATCGGACTCGGCCGTGCGGATCGTCGCGGGCTATGATCGCAAATATATCGACCATCACGGCCATACCTGGCTACCGGACCGCTATTTCGATGGCGGCGGACAGCCCAAGGCCCCTTTCCGCCAGTATATAAGCCGCACATCCGACCCCCTCCTTTTCCAGAATGGCAGAATCGGCCTTAACGGCTACAATATCCCCCTGAAGCCGGGAACCTATGAATTGAAGCTTTATTTCGTGGAACCGGTCTACGGTCCGGGCCTGGAAACGGGCGGTGGCGAGAACAGCCGGGTGTTCGATATCCTGATGAACGGCAAAATGCTGGTGGACGGCTTCGATATCGTTTCCGATGCCGGGGGGCCCCTGATCGCCGATATCCGGGTATTTAAGGATGTTCAGCCGGGGGTGGACGGCATCCTCCGGCTTGGGTTTCATGCCAGGCGGGAACAACCGATCGTCAGCGCGATTGAGGTCGAGCCAGCGGAGCCGCACCGGATCAACCCGGTCCGGGTGGTGACGCAACCGAATTCCGTGACCGATTCCAGGGGACAGGTCTGGGGGGCCGACAACTATTACTTAGGCGGCCAGGCATCCAACCACTGGAAAGCGGTCTCCGGCACGCCGGATTCGGACTTGTTTGGGAACGAGAGGTACGGGCACTTCTCGTACGCCATTCCGGTCGCCGTGCCCGGCACCTACTCGGCAACCATGTACTTTGCGGAAACATACTGGGGCGCGGAAAATCAGGGAGCGGGCGGGCCCGGCTCGCGCGTGTTTGACATTTTCTGTAACGGCACGGGGATACTTCGTAATCTGGACATTCTGAAGGAAACCAGCCCCAACCACGTCCTGATCAAGAGGTTCCACGCACTGCGGCCGACCGCACAGGGCAAGTTGAACTTCGAATTTGTTCCGGTCGTGAACTACGCATCCGTCTTCGCCATTGAAGTAACCGACGAAGGCCGCTAGCAGGCAGCCAGAGCCGGCTGAAAGCCGGCTGCGGGCAGGATTGCCCGCCCCACGATTTGGCTTCGTTGCTTCGTGGTAAGCTGCGGACGAATCATCATGTCTCGATTCAAGACCCTCCTGCATGCCGGTTGCGCGTGCCTGATGGCCGGCTTCACTGGCGCGTGGGCCCAGCCCGCGCCTTCCATCAACTCCGGTGGCGTGGTCAACGCCGCCAGCTCGGCGCCGGGAGCGGCTGTCGCTCCGGGCAGCATCGTCTCGGTCTACGGAGATTTCCTGCTCACCGGATCGTTCGGCGCGCAGTCCGTTCCCTTGCCTGACAATCTGGGCGGACTGTCGCTCGCATTCGGCGCGGCCGCGGCGCCCCTGTTCTATGCCGGAAGCGGGCAGGTGAATCTGCAAATCCCCTGGGAGTTGTCCGGCAGCCCGGCGCCCCTTACCGCGACACTCGCCGGCCAGAACAGTTCAGCGGAGCCGGTGAGTCTGGCGACGTATGCTCCGGGTATCTTCACCCTTAACGGTCAGGGAACCGGTGCGGGAGCCATTCTGAATTCTTCCTATCAGTTGATCACCCCGGCAAATCCCGCAGCGGCGGGTTATACGACCATCCTGGTCTATTGCACGGGACTGGGACCGGTGAACAACCGGCCGGCCACCGGCGCGGCCGCTTCGGTGGATACGCTCTCCACCACCACGACCAACCCGACGGTCACGATCGGCAATGTGCCCGCGCAAGTGCTGTGGTCGGGCTTGGCCCCCGGATCCGTCGGCGAATACCAGGTGAATGTTTTCGTTCCCGCCAACACGCCCACGGGAGATGCCCAACCCCTGGTTCTTTCCATCGGCGGCGCGCAGTCAAACGCCGTCCTGATCCCGGTGCAGCCGCCCACCGCCGACCAGCGCGCGGACCAGTTGGTCACCCAGATGACCCCCGATCAGAAGATCCAGCTGGTGTACGGAGCCGGCGGCCCGGTTACCAACCAGATCGCGCTTCCACGCGGAGGCGCGGGCTGGGTTCCCGGTATTCCAGCCCTGGGAATTCCGGATCTCTACCTGGCCGATGGCAGCGTGGGCGTGGGCAACAGCGTCGGCCAGGCCACCGCGCTGCCTTCGTCGCTTGCCAGCGCCGCCAGTTGGGATGTGAACGAAGCCTTTAAATACGGTACGGTCATCGGCGCGGAGCTGCGCAACTATGGCATGAATGTGAACCTGGGCGGCAACATCAACCTGATCGGGCGGGAGCCGCGCGACGGCCGGACGTTTGAAACCAAGGGGGAAGACCCCATCCTGGCCGGCAAAATCACCGCCGCGCACATCAACGCCATTCAGGCCCAGCACGTGATCGGGGGCATTAAGCACTACGCATTGAACGATCAGGAAAGCGGGCGCACCACCGCGGATGTCCAGATCGACGAGCGCGGCATGCGCGAGAGCGACCTGCTGGCATTCGAGATCGGCGTGAAGGATTCGAATGTGCAGTCCGTCATGTGCGCCTACAACCTGGTGAACGATGTCTACAACTGCGAGAATGCGCACCTTCTGAACGACATCCTGAAGGGCGACTGGCAGTTTCCGGGCTTCGTCATGTCGGACTGGTGGGCGACGCATTCCACGGTAAACGGGGCTTTGAACGGCCTCGACCAGGAGCAGCCGGACAACCAGTACTTCGGGACGCTCGCGCAGGCCGTCGCCGGCGGACTGGTGCCGCAGTCCCGCCTCGACGACATGGTGCATCGTATTCTGCGGGCCATGTATGCCGCCGGCTTGTTCGACTATCCCGGGGCCATCTCGCCTGTCGATACGGCCGGCGACGAAGCCATCGCGCAGGAAGCCGAAGAGCAGGGAGCGGTGTTGTTGAAGAACGCGGCCGGGCAGCTACCGCTCAATGCCACGAGCATCAAGTCCATCGCCTTGATCGGGTCGCATGCCGATATTGGGGTGCTCTCGGGCGGGGGCTCGGCGCAGGTCACTCCCACGGGCGGACCGGCTCTTACCGAAGGTTATCCCAGCGTGCCGGGCTGGGCGCAGGTGGTCTGGGATCCATCGTCGCCGTTGCAGGCCATTCAAGCCCTGGCACCCAACGCCAGTGTGCAATTCGATCCCGGCACGAATCCAACGACGGCCGCGGCGCTGGCGGCGGCATCCCAGGTGGCCATCGTTTTCGTCAGCCAGTGGACCAGCGAGGGCATGGATATGCCCAGCCTGAATTTCACTGACCTGATCCACTCGACGCCCATCGATCAGGATGCGCTGGTGGCCGCGGTGGCCGCTGCGAATCCGCAGACTATCGTGGTCATGGAGAACGCCAGCGCGCAGGTGATGCCGTGGCTGGCCAACGCCAGCGCCGTGCTCGAAGCCTGGTTTCCGGGGCAGCGCGGCGGACCGGCCATCGCCAACATCTTATTCGGCGCCGTCAATCCGTCGGGCAAGCTACCCATCACCTTTCCGGCGAGCGTAAACCAGTTGCCCCGCCCCGCGATCGCGCAGCCGCCGGACGGCAGCACGCCCTTCCCGGTAAGTTATTTCGAGGGGTTCAATGTCGGCTACAAGTGGTACGACTCGCAAGGCCTCACTCCTCTGTTCAACTTCGGTTTCGGCCTGTCTTATACCGGCTTCTCTTTCACTAATGCGGCGCTGGTGAACAATCTGAGCGGGAGCAATCCCAACTTCCAGGTGACTTTCGACCTGGCGAATACCGGCCCGGTGGCGGGAGCGGAAGTCGCCCAGGTCTATCTGGGCTTTCCCGCGTCGACCGGCGAACCGCCCAGACGCCTCGTGGGATGGCAGAAGGTGCCGTTGGCGTCCGGCGGGAGCCAGCAGGTGACCATCGAAGTGGATGCCAACGATTCCTCGCATCCGCTCTCTTACTGGGACGTGAATGCCAATGCCTGGCTGAACGCGCCGGGCACTTACACGGTATATCTCGGAAACTCGTCGAATGGCGCAAACCTGATCACCGTGGGCTCGTTCCAGATCGGGTCGTGAGGCGCTTGCATTCGCGTCCGGATTACCGGACAATATAATCTTAATATACTGATTCCCGGAAAGGAGCCAGTTCCATGGCGCTTCCCCAACCTCCCGAGCGCTTCGGCGCGTTGGACGCGGCTTTTCTCAACTTCGAATCCAAGGAGATGCCGCTGCATATCGGCGGTGTGTGCATCTTCGAAGGTGCTATCCCTTTTGAGCGCTTCGTCGCCACCATCGAATCCAAGCTGGATGCGATCCCGCGTTACCGCGAAAAGGTGATGCGGCCGTTCCTGAACATCGGATACCCCACCTGGCAATACGACCCGGATTTCGATATCCGCCGGCATATATTCCACGTGAAGCTCGATCCCCCGGGCAGCGACGCGCAAGTGCAGGAACTGGCCGGCCGGATCTTTACGCCTTTGCTCGACCGCAACAAGCCTCTGTGGGAGACGTACGTGGTGGACGGCCTGGCGGGCGGCCGTTCGGCGCTGATCTGCAAGGTGCACCATTGCATTGTGGACGGCGTGGCCGGGATCGGCCTGATGAACGTAATGCTGGATCCCTCACCGGACGAACACCGGCGGCCGAAACGCAAGGCCTACCGTCCCCCCAAGGCGCCCGATGCCGCCACCCATTTTCTGGATGCCTTCACCGATAGCCTGGCCCAGATCCCCAAGCGCCTGGCCGACACGCGCGACGCCCTGCTCGGCTACGGTGCTTTGCTGCGGAGCGACAATGTGGCCGCCGTGGGACTGGAACGGGTGGTGGATAGGGTGCCCGAGTTGCTGTCCCCGCTGGAGCACCTGCCGTTCAACCGGCCATGCTCGGGCGAACGGCGTGTCTTCTGGACCGAGTTCCCGTTCGCGGAAGCGCGGGCTATCCGCACGGCCTGCGGCTGCACGGTGAACGACGTGGTGCTCACGGTGGTGGCGGGCGCGGTCGCCCGATACACCAAGATGCACGGAGAGACGGTGAAGAACCGGTTCTTCCGGCCGATGGTTCCCGTCAACGTGCGGCCGCCGGAAGAGCAGTTGGGGGCTTTTGGCAACCTGATCTCGCTCTTGCCGGTGACGCTGCCGCTGGGCATCCGCGATCCCCTCGCGCGGGCCCGGCACATTCACGAGCTGACCCAGGCCATGAAGGGCGCGCGCACGCCGGAATTATTGCGCCTGAGCCTGGCCTGGCTGGGTCTGCTGCCGCCGCCTGTGCAGGCCTTCCTGGCAGGCAATTTAAGCTGGCTCAACACCCCCATCCCGCTGTTCCACATGGTCTGCACGAATGTACCGGGGCCGCAGTTGCCCCTTTACACCTGCGGGCAGCGCATGGTGGCCTGTTATCCGCACGTGCCCACCGGCATGGATGTGGGCATCAGCGTAGCCATTGAAAGCTACGATCAGAAGCTGTACTTCGCGCTGACCACGGACGCGCTGGCGGCGCCGGATGGCGGCCGCATGATCGATTTTCTGGAAGCCTCGTTCAAGGAATTGCGCGACGCGGCGGGCGTGCCGGAGACGCAACCGCAGGCCACTCGCACGCACACCCGCGCGCCGAGGAAGACGAAGGCAAAAGCGCGTCCGAAGGCCGCACCCAAACCGGAGCCGGCGCCTGAGCCGGAT